>CAQFOZ010000014.1 GCA_948788915.1 uncultured Muribaculaceae bacterium
CATATAAAACGAAGATATTTTTGAGTCGATTTTGGCGCGGAGCGAAGGAGCATATGCACATATGCGACTGAACGACAAGCCGAAAGCAACTAAAAAGATCGAGTTTTATGGTTCAAGATTAAAACAATACATATATCGCTTAATTTTTCTCAGCTACGTGTTTATTAATGTGTATGTTACCATGAAAAGATATGTTGTCGCTTTGGCGGCTGTAGGCTCGCTGATGGTCTCAGGCCAGTCATTCAAAGAGTGGCAGGATCAGAATGTGAATGAGATTAACCGTCTCCCGATGCACGCCACCTTTACTCCGAAGGAACAAAAGCGGATTTCCCTTAACGGAAAGTGGAAATTCAATTGGGTTAAGGATGCGGATCTGCGTCCGGTAGATTTCTTTGCCGTGGATTTCAATGATAAAGGATGGGGTACAATGACGGTGCCTGGTAACTGGGAATTGAATGGCTATGGTGATCCTGTATATGTCAATATCGGCTATGCATGGCGGGAGGATTTCAAAAACGATCCGCCGAATGTGCCTGTCAAGAACAATCATGTGGGGTCTTACCGGAAGACAATCCATATACCGGCCGACTGGAAAGGGGAGGAGATAATAGCTCATTTCGGTTCGGTAACTTCCAATATGTATCTTTGGGTTAACGGAAAATTCGTTGGCTATAGCGAGGATTCCAAGCTTGAGCCTGAATTTGATATAACCCGCTATGTTGTTCCCGGTAAGGATAACAAAATAGCCTTTCAGGTATTTCGCTGGAGTGACGGCACTTATCTTGAAGATCAGGATTTCTGGCGTTTAAGCGGCGTGGCTCGTGACAGTTATCTTTATACACGTCCTGTGGGCGCAAGACTGGAGGATATTCGGGTGACTCCGGATCTGCTCAACGGCAATAAGGAAGGGCAGTTAAGGATAGAACTTAAGCTAAAGGGGAATTGTGTTGCATTTTTGCAGCTTGTTTCTCCAGAGGGAGAAATTGTGGCGAACAGTTCTCTGACCGGTTCCGGGAAACAGCATGTCACAATGAATGTAACTGATCCAGAACTATGGAGTGCTGAAACTCCGGAATTATACACTCTTAACGTCTCAATTGGTAAAGAGAACGGATCGGGAAAGTCAAAGACTACGGAGACAATCCAGGTTAAGGTCGGTTTCCGTAAGGTCGAGATTAAAAACAAGCAGTTGCTTGTTAATGGCAAACCTGTTATTATCAAAGGTGTGAACAGACATGAACTTGATCCCGACGGAGGTTATGTGGTGAGCCGTCAGCGTTTGTTGCAGGATCTTCGTATAATGAAAGAAAACAATATAAATGCCATTCGTACAAGTCATTATCCTAATGACGTAAGCTTTTATGATCTCTGCGATTCATTGGGATTCTATGTTGTGGCAGAGGCGAATATAGAGAGTCACGGAATGGGATATGGCGACAAGACTCTTGCCATACGTCCTGATTGGGAGAAGGCACATTTTGAACGCAACGAGCGCAACATCGCACGTAATTTCAATCATCCCTCCGTGATAATATGGAGTATGGGTAATGAAGCGGGTAATGGCGTGAATTTTGAAAAGATATATAATTGGATTAAGAAGGAGGATCCGTCGCGCCCGGTTCAGTATGAGCGTGCAGAACTCTCACCCTGGACAGATATCTATTGCCCGATGTATGCATGGCCTGACGATGTGAAGCGTTATTCCGAGAATCCGGAATCTTACCGTCCCATTATACAGTGCGAGTATAATCATGTGATGGGCAATAGTGGGGGAGGATTCAAGGAATATATGGATCTTACCCGTAAAGATTCTATAAATCAGGGTGGATTCATATGGGATTTTGTAGACCAGGGTTTGCGTAAGAAGACGGCAGACGGTAAGGAGATTTATGCGTATGGTGGTGATTATAACCCTTACGACGCTTCTGATAAAAATTTCTGCGACAACGGTCTGATTTCGCCTGACCGTGTGCCTAATCCACATATGGATGAGGTGAAATATCAGTATCAGGATATATGGGCTTATCCGGTTGATCTTAAGAAAGGGAAGATCGAGGTTTATAATGAGAATTTCTTCCGTAACCTCGACAATTATCTGTTGAGATGGAGTTTGCTTTCCGACGGACATGTCTTGGAAACAGGAGTGTGTGATTTACCCCGTATAGAACCGGGACAGAGAACAGGTATCACTTTGCCCTATTCGTTGCCTTCTCTTGATAAGGAGACACTGTTGAATGTCGAGTTTATAACAAGAAACGAATCTCAGCAGGTGCCGGCAGGTCATGTACAGGCCAGAGTGCAGTTACCCATATCTGATTATAAGTTCACAGACCAGGTGTTGAATGCATCTGAGAAACCTCTGACTGTGAATTCAGCAAATGTTAACCGCATTGTGATAGAGTCTCCGGCGGTTCATGTTGAGTTTGACCGCCATGACGGAATGATGGCTGAATATGTTGTCAATGGCGTGTCCATGCTTGCTGAAAACGGAAAACTCACACCTCAGTTCTGGCGTGCACCTACCGACAATGATTATGGTGCAGATCTTGCTGTTAAAAGAAAGGTGTGGAGAAATCCTGAACTGAAACTTAAAGGATTCAGTGTCTCAAATATAGAAAACGGTAGGGTGACTGTTTCTGCAAAATATGATATTCCTGCCGTTAAATCTGGATTAAGCCTTGTATACGTAATTAATGCGGACGGAGAAATACTGCTAAATTCTACACTTGAGCCTGATGAGGACGCAAAAGATGTGCCTGAGATGTTCCGATTTGGTGTGCAGCTTCAGTTGCCGGAGAGCATGGATATTTCAAATTATTATGGCAGAGGCCCTGTTGAGAACTATGCGGACCGTAAAAGCCCGGCTTTTCTGGGAAGGTATAAACAGACTGCCGATGAACAGGCATATCCCTATATCCGCCCGCAGGAGACAGGTACGAAGAGTGATATGCGCGAATGGACACAGACAGACAAGGGGGGAAGGGGACTGATGTTTACTTCTCCGGCTCCGTTCTACGGAAGCGCGTTGTGCTATTCTATTGAATCTCTTGATAACGGGGATAAGAAAACGCAACGTCATTTTCAGGAGGTAGATAAAATACCGTATGTCAATCTTCTGCTTGACAGTGCACAAAGTGGTGTCGCTGGTGTGAACAGCTGGAATGCCCTGCCTCTGAAACAATATCGTATGCCATTCGGGAAACAACAGCTTACATTGCTCATTACTCCGGTAAAAAAACTGTTCTGACGGCTTTCAAACCGGAAAGTCAAGAAATAGAGCTGTGGAATACTTACTTAAATAAACAAATTGATTATATTTGCGGTTTGAAACGGTAGAACCGAGATATAGATAAATATAATGAAATTTTATAATAAGATAATTATAGCGTTGGTCTTACTGATGCCCGTTCAGGCGGTTGCCGCTCCAAAGAGAGCTGTCAAGCAAACAGGACCAAGTGTGGAGGAACTTATAGCAGAGGGACGTCAGGCTTTTATGAATTATGATTTTAAGCTTGCAGGCTCTTTATTTGCAGAGGCTCGTAAAAAGGCCAAGAAAAATGTTCCCGAAGAGTTGGAATCAGCCGAGAATGATTTGATGAAGGCTGAGAATTTCATGGAGAGAGTTGAGAAAATTGTAATACTTGACAGTATTGCCTTGCCAAAGGCGGATTTTTTTAAGGCATACAAACTTCCGGTATCTTCCGGTTATCTGTCAGGACCTGATGCCCTGCCCGTTGAAATGGATGATGTGGATTATGTCTTTACAAATGAAGATTCCGATTATAAGCTTTGGGCACAACCGGACACAGCCGGCAATTATGTGCTGATGGAATCATCCCGGCTCACTGACGGCTCATGGGCAACTCCGGCTTCATTGCCTGATATTCTTGATGAAGATGCCGATGCTTTCTATCCGTTTATGATGCCGGATGGTGTCACGCTCTATTTTGCGTCAGACAATGAGCAGTCTTTAGGCGGACTGGATATATTTGTAGCTACCCGTGATGCAACTGACGGTTCTTTCCTTCAGCCACAGAATATGGGCATGCCTTATAATTCTCCTTATGACGATTATATGTTGGCTATAGATGAACTGAATGGAGTAGGATGGTGGGCCACGGACCGCAATCAGCTTGGAGACAGTATAACGGTGTATCTTTTCAAGACTAATGACATCCGCTCCAACTATAATGTGGAGGAAACGGAGAATCTGCCCGAAAAGGCTCGTGTCTATAATTATCGTGAAACATGGGGTGATAATGATTATACTCCGCTTCTTGAAGAGATAAGTGAAATTGTGCCCGGACCGGTGACGCGACAGATTGACTTCGTGTTTCCTTTGCCGAAAGGAAGGGTGTATTATACCCTTGATGATTTTAAGTCGGATTCAGGGCGCAGGATGATGAAAAAGTATCTTGCCGCGGAGTCCGCTTTTAATACCGGACAGGAGAAACTTTCAGATTTACGGCGGCAATTTGCCGAGACGCATTCCGCAACTCTTAAATCACGGATACGAACCCTTGAAAAGGAGATTGAACAGGAACGCGAGACTCTGAGAAAACTGAGAAGCGAAGTTTACCGTGCGGAAAAGTAGATCCCTTTTGCAACTTTTCATATATTTTGAATTAAACTGACTTGACGATATGCTTTCTTTTACCATTGCTCTGTTTGTCCTGATTTTCGGATATATCTTCTACGGTAAATTCGTCAGTAAAGTATTCGGGCAGGATCCGGCTCGTGTTACTCCCGTTCATACGCATGCTGACGGAGTGGATTTCGTGGCATTGCCTACATGGAAGATTTTCCTTATACAGTTTCTTAATATTGCAGGTCTCGGCCCAATTTTCGGAGCAATTATGGGAGTCATGTTCGGTCCCGCTGCATTCCTGTGGATAGTGTTCGGTACAATCTTTGCTGGTGCGGTTCATGATTATCTCTCCGGAATGTTGTCGCTGAGAAACAATGGTGCTTCGCTTCCGGAGATTGTCGGCAATGAACTTGGCAATGGTGTGAAGAACGCAATGCGTGTATTCGCATTGTTGCTGATGATTCTGGTAGGAGCGGTTTTCGTGTATAATCCGGCAGATCTGCTGGCGATGCTGACTCCCGAATCGTTAGACCGTCTTTTTTGGATCGTGGCTATTTTCGCATATTACCTGTTGGCAACTTTGTTGCCCATAGACAAGCTGATCGGCAAACTGTATCCCCTTTTTGGAATAGCATTGCTTTTTATGGCAGTGGGTATAATGGTTGGCTTATACATCCATTATTCCGATATGCCGGAGATATGGAGTGAATTTTATAACCACAAGACAGATCCCGATGCTAATCCTATATTCCCGATGATGTTTGTGTCGATAGCCTGTGGTGCAATATCCGGGTTTCATGCCACCCAGTCTCCTATGATGGCGAGATGTCTGAAGAATGAGAAACATGGCCGTCCCGTCTTTTATGGGGCGATGGTGGCAGAGGGTATTGTCGCGCTCATCTGGGCTGCCGCCGCAATAACATTCACACACGGCTATAACGGCCTGCAGGAGTTCTTGGGCAACGGTAGCCCTGCTGTGTTGGTCAACGATATTTCTAAATCCTGGCTTGGTACATTCGGTGGAATCCTGGCAATACTGGGTGTGATTGCCGCACCTATTACTTCAGGAGACACAGCTCTGAGGTCCGCGAGACTTATAGCTGCCGATTTCATGAATGTAAGACAGGCTAAGATTGTAAAACGGCTTGCGATAACAATACCGATTTTTGTGGTGTGCTTTATTGTTATGCTGATGCCTTATGATGCGTTGTGGAGATATTTTGCATGGTGTAACCAGGTGCTCGCTGTCTTTACGTTATGGACACTTACCGTTTATCTTGCCAGAGAGAAAAAGTTATATATAATCACACTTGTCCCTGCACTTTTCATGACAGCCGTAACAGTCACCTATATCCTTTTTGCTCCGGAGGGTGTCGGTGCATTGACAGACAAACTCTGGGGAGTCAAGATCGCCTACGAATGGGCACTGGGTATCGGACTGGTGATATCTGCTGTCTTTCTCTTAATGTTCACCCGATTTCTCCGGATGCTGCGGTTGAACTGATAAATTTTTATTGCTGTCCGATAAAAAAACTCGAATGGCAATAATATTTATATGAAGAATAATATTAATGTTATGACAGCTACGCTATTAATTCTGCTTGAGAATCTTTTCTCCGTTGATAATATAGATGCCGCTGGGGAGAGATTCCAACTGGTTGATATCGTCAGATATAAATTTACCATCTATTGAATATATTCTCGGTCTGCCGGATACTGAAAAGTTTATATCGTTCTGTATATCTTTAATTCCGGATCCGTTTATTGAAAGAGCGAAAGGCTCTTTAAAATATAAATAATTTTTTCTATAAAGGGATTTGAAACTTAATGCATACTTCGCTGTAGTGTCAAATACTTCTTCTAAAACAGGTATAAATATAGGGTTGACATATCTTGCATCTCTTTTTTCTCCGGGAATCAAATCAGCAAAAGCTGTTGGTCCTATGGCAAAGAGAGACCAATCCGTTGCTCCGTCAGCTTTCTTCATAATAACGGCTTGTATCCCATCGACAAGTTCCTGATCAGACTTATTGCTTATTTTTATTTCGATATCTGACATTGGAATATCTAACGATAAATCAGTCGGCATCGTAACAACCTCTATTTCCATCATCGGATTTGTCGCAGACTCCACTGTTATACTGGCTTCTGTTACATGAGCTATACAGTAATTTACGTTAGTCAGCGGAGCCTTCAGTTTTTTCCAAGTTTTATCTCCGCTACAGCGATATACAGGGTAACATTTATAATCTCCAGGCGCGACACCCTTATTTGCGAAATATGAAGGAGCAACTCCTATAACGGGCCAACTATACCCCACCGGGATATTGATTGCTTGCCCTCCTATACTGAAACAAACATGCTCTGTATTACTCATAGAGCCTATTGGATAGAAATCAAGTCCCAAGTCAAAAAGATCTGAGACTGAATTGTTCATAGCTGATACTTGGATCCAGATGCTGCCATCTGCCTCAGGCATTGCAATATCTCCATAAAGACTTAGATATGCCTCCTGCTTTATAGGAGCTCCGGTATCAGGACGGATACCGAACACTGCCATTTGTCCAACGTTATAACCGTTAGCTAAGATTATACCATCTGCATCATCATAATTCAACGCAGATAACCTGAAAAATCCGTCATCATCACCATTCCAACCGAAATTAAAATGAAAATAACCATTCTCAGAGTAGCCATCACAGATAAATTCATGTCCTCCTCTTCCGTTAGTCCCGGAATACAGCAAGGGACAGCCTTGAGCAAGGTTGTCATAGACCATGGACTCCCACTCCTTTAGTGGATAGTTGATTCGAAGATCTGCCCGCATGGACTTGTCATAACCGAAATAATCTCTCAGAGCATCCATAGCTGAGACATCGCTACTCGCAGACTCATTTGCTCTGTAATACATCTTGCAACCGTAGCCGCACGCCTTCATAAGCAAAGCCACTGCATTCTCCTGTGCTTTATCATATCCATGGGTGTAGTCTTCAATCATATTGCTCCAGTCGAACTTTACATTCATGTCCATTGTCATTTCAACTCCGCGCCAATCGGTGTACGTTACAACTCCTGTGCCATGTTCAGGATACTTGAAATGATACATTATTTGAGCCATAGCCGTGGCTACGCATCCTGCAGGTGCATACTTCCCCTCGATTATTGGACACATACTGTTAAAGGGATTAAATTGACCCCATCTCGATTTACATAAAGCAGGTATCGGAACTTTTGAATCGCGTTCCGGAATCTTCTTAGACGGAGTTATATTCAATTCCCTTGCAGCCTCTATTTCTTGTGTGTATGAGTTAAGCCAGTCTTTCAGCGATGGATTTGATAGAGGATCCTCACTATGCTTGCTGTTTAATATTCCCAGAACAGGTATAGCTACGTCATCGGCACTCACTATTGCGATGCCCTCGGATTGCAGTTCAAATAAGTATATTGTATTCCGGTCCTGATTGTCTTTTAAAGTGATCGGCTCTTTTAAAACTGACGATCGTGTGGCGAGATTGTATGGGAATGCTCTTTCCCAAGCCATGACTGGGGTCAGTTCTTCAGCCATTGAAATAAATGGTAAAACAATCAATGATAGCAATAGAAAGAATGATCGATTGAAACGCATGATGAGTCGAAATTTAATATTTCCGCAAGTTATGAAAAAAATGAATATTACAAAAATTATGTTTTCAGAAAATATGAAATCAGCTATAATTCGCATATTGTTTCTTTGCCATATAGCTGTAAGTGAATTTCGACTTTGAGGTGTTCCAGTCAAACGGGCAACTAATACTTTGACAATAAATATATCATCGAGATGTCATTTATTTGCGTCTCAGGCATATTTCGCAAGTTACAAGTTATAAGCCCCGACTTGTGTTGTCTGTTTATAAAATTATTTTCGGGTTGCTGACTGAAATTCTGCTCCGGAGAGACACCAGTGTTCTTCAACCAGTCCATGAAGCAGAAGTTCGTTCCTGGAAAGGATGAAGAAAAGATCGGCAAGACGGTTAATGAACTTCATCAGGTTCTCCGGAAGCGGATCCTGTTCGTTTAGACGCCAGAGATTCCGTTCCGCACGACGGGTATCTACACGTGCTTTATGCAGAAAAGCCGACAGGGTGGTTCCTCCCGGTAATATGTAGCATTTGGGCTGAGATGTTTGTGATGTAATATGGTCAATTTTTTTCTCGATATCATTTACCATTTCTTCTGTAATCTCCGGTGCGCGATCGGATCTTAGGTCTGAGGTGAGAGCCACGTTGCTCATTACTTTCATCAGGGATTGCTGTATTCCTTTGAGGTAGCTCATCAGTTCGGAGTCTTCCTGTATCATGGAGCGGCAGATTCCTATAGATACGTTCAGTTCGTCAAGAGATCCCAGAGTCTCTATGCGAAAATCTGTTTTTGAGACCCGGATATCTCCTCCGATGGATGTTGTTCCCGTATCACCGGTGCGTGTATATACTTTCTTCATATATATTTATAAATTGAAGTGATTTAAACTTTTTTCATCGTTAAGCTTCGTTAAGATTTTGAGGATATTTTCCATATTGAGAAAGGAGCATAGCGGGCTATGTGACTGACGAAATATGGGAAATATACCAAAATATTAATGAAGATTGATGATGAAGAAAACATATTTTCACATTCTTTTAAATTTCGTAAAAAGTTTAAATCACTTCATTAGTTTGTGGCCGATTGCTTAAATGTATATGTCGAGTGGTCGTAGGTTACTCCCTCTCTGTTAAAACAGCTTCCTATATATCCTCCGGTACCCAGTTCGTCGGGAGTGCCGGTTATAAGTTTTCTGTCTTTGTCTACAAGCCATATATTGTCAGAAATTTGCATGGCAAGAGGAATATCGTGAGTAGAGAGAAGAATTGTTTTATTGTTTTCATGCGCAAGTCTGCGCATAAGCATCATCAGTTCAAGTTTGCTCGGATAGTCAAGGAATGCTGTCGGTTCGTCAAGAAGTATTACCGGAGTCTGCTGGGCAAGAGTTTTTGCAATCATCACTTTCTGACGCTCTCCGTCGCTGAGAGAGCATACTTTTCGGTTTTTCAGATCAGTAATACCTATGCAGTCCATAGCTTCATTTACAATCCTGACATCCTCTTTGGAGAGCTTGCCCCAGAAATTGTTGTAGGGCGCGCGTCCTAATGTCAGAAGCTCATATACTGACATATTGGGAGAATCAACCCTGTCTGTCAATACAATGCCTATCAGCTTCCCTATCTCCGAATTTGGAATGGACGCGACATTTCTGTCCCCGATCAAAATCTCTCCTCCTAATATATCCTGCGATTTTGATAGGGAGCGAAGAAGTGTTGACTTGCCGGAACCGTTCACGCCTAAAAGAGATGTCAGACTGGAGTCGGGAAGAGTTGCGGTATATCCCTTGCCAATGGGTATTTTATGACCTTTTTGCCGGTAACCGGTGGTAACGTTTTGCAACTTGAGTGTTGTTGTTGTCTGACTTGTCATATCATTTACGAGATTTTAAAATTACCCATATGATTACCGGTGCACCGATTAAAGGTGTAACCGCATTAAGTGGTAACACTCCGCTTTCCGGTAGCAGACAAAGCAGATTGCAAAGCAAGGCAATAACTCCTCCCATTAATATGCATGCCGGCATAAGAATGCGGTGCAAATCGGTAGGGAAGAAAAGTCTTGTTATATGTGGCACCGCAAGTCCCAAAAATGAAACAGGTCCGCAATAGGCGGTAGTTACCGCACTTAATATGCCGGTGGCTACCAATAACAGATTGCGGGTGAGGGTCAGATTCAATCCTAAATTCTTTGCATAATCTTCTCCTAATAGGAGCAGATCAAGAGATTTGACAAGCAGTAGGGAGAATGCCAGTCCGGCGCATGTGATTATTGCAAAAGGAATGACAGTCTCGCGGGTTTGTCCGCCGAAACTTCCCATCCCCCACATAACATAGCCCTGAATACCTTGTGCCGTTGCCTCAAAATTAAGAATAGTGATGATGGAGGAAACCAGATAACCGATCATCATGCCGGCAATAATCAGTGTAATGGGATTGCGCAATATGTTTGAGAGCACGAGAATTATTCCCATCACACACATGGCTCCTGCAAACGCACCTGACATTACTGCTGATATCCCTTCTACTCCCATCGTAGAACCACGGAATGTCCCTCCCCAAAGTAGCATGACCAAAGCGACGCCGAGACTGGCACCTGAATTGACGCCAAGAACGGAAGGTCCGGCAAGAGGATTCCGGAAAGCGGATTGCATCATTAAACCGCACACCGCAAGAGATCCTCCGGCAAGCAGTGCGGTAAGGGCCGAAGGCAAACGGCTGTCGAGTATAATGAATTTTATAGTGGATTCGGTACCATTGGCTCCGAATATGATATCTATTACTTTTTCCACCGGAATATGCACCGAGCCTAAAAGGAGGTTGGCGCCAAACAACAGCAGAGCGGTCACCCCGAGAAACAGGAATGCAAGGAAGTTTTTTGATTTCGTGAATGACCGAGGTATCATAGCTGTTTTTTTAGATGGATTGTTATAAATTGCTGTAGTAGGTTTTGCCACTATAAGGTTTGATGCCGAGTTCGGGATGAAATATGGATATCATATCGGCTAATAACCAATGAGGATGAAATGGCGTTTCTTCATAAAACCATATTTTTGAGGTGTTGCAGGCGTAAATTTTTTTGTTCTTGAATGCATCGAAATTACGGTAAACAGGAGACTCATTGGAAATCCAATTATAAGTAATGTCTGTGTTGTTATAATACTTTATGATCCACAAGTCGGCATCCGCAGCATTCATAAGTATTTTCTCCGGACTATAAGCAACGCTTCCTCCTTTACCTTTTGCGATATCCGGCAGAGAGCCTCCGGCGTCTTCTATAAGTATTCCGGTTGTAGACGATTTCGCCGGCAGGAACCAAGTGTCTCCTTGTTTGAGTTCTGTGAGTACTTTAGGGCGTTTGTTTACATGGGATGCAATTCCTTTTAATCTGAGATATTCGCTTTCAACTTCGGAAAATAGTTTGTCTCCTGTTGACTGTTTACCGGTCAACGCGGAATAAAATTTTATCCATTCGGCCCGTGCCAGAGGATTTGTTTCCATGTAGTCGGCACATTCCACAATCGGCACTCCGAGTTCTTTAAGTTTGGCATAAGGGGTGGGATCCTGATAAGGAGAAAGAAAAAGTGCATCAGGTGAAAGAGCCACGATTTTTTCCATATCGGGTGCCATTGATCCACCGCAATTTGACACTTTCCCCTCCTTTTGTTTACGCATCAATGTGGTATTGTGGATATATTCGGCATCACATATACCTGCCACAGCATCTATGGCTCCAAGCTCGTCAAAAAGGCTGCAGTGAACGGAAGAAAAGATAAGTCCACGTTTTACAGGGGTTCGTATCACCGTTCCTTCTGGATAATGATCTTTTAGGGGAACGGAATCTGGTACCAGGATGTATGAGTGGAGTATTCCGGTAGTATCCCATGGATTTCTTATGCGTACGCGTGTATATCCGTCTCCCGTTGACATTTTCAGAAGCGTGGCGTATTTAAGCGGTATTTCTTCCTCTTCTGCTGCAATGTTGTGTCTGCTTCCGCAGGAAATCGGAAGCAGACACATAAACAAAATTAATAATTTATAAAACCAATCCATTATCAATCAAAACCAATTCTATAGGAAAACGGCACCAATAGGATTCTGGCCTCCGCAGTCAAAGTTTGTCTTGAATGCTCCGTCTTTTGCAAAACGGAATACCTCTCCGTTCCCAAGAGTATACCGAGTAGTCCCGATATATATGTCTCCGGAAATATTGTCTACTGAAATCATTGAGATATGATCTGTTGTAAGCTCTGCTGGAGCATTCGCCATGAATGAGACGTTTTCTATTTTTGAAGCTTTTATGTCATAGCTGAACCAAGTATTGGTTGTTGTCCATGTTGTCCAGTCGGTTACCGAGTTGAGAAGATATACCTTGCCGTTCCCAATTCCCATATCTGTTGCCACTCCAAGTTCTGTTACCTTATTATTTTGTGACGGTTCAATCATTTGGAATGAATAACCCTTGTCGGCGTAATTGCCCCATGATATGAGGAATAACTTACCATCTGCCGAGATAAGTTTGTTGGGGTTTACGGCGACATTTATTTCACCTTTTACTGTAAATGTCTTGGGGTCTATCATATAAAGTTTATCGCTGTAAACAATGTCGCTGTTGCCGGAGACTGGATCATATACATACTGATAAGAGTCTGCTACGTATAATGTGCCGTTGCATTCCGCTATCCCTTCCAGATTGGAGCCTCCCGTATTCAGTTTGGATTCAACATGAAGATCATCAGCAGACAGTTTTGCCACAATACCGCCATAGAAACTTGCATACAGACAATCGTCTTTGAATGCCATATAACGGACTCCTCCTTGGAGCTCCGTGTCTGTGTGGAATAAAACAGATGCTGTCACTTCTCCCTTTTCATTGAGTTTATATATGCAGTTTGAGCCGGTTACTGATATGTATATGTTCCCTTTATATGTTGCAATATCAGTTGCGTTGTCTCCGAGTTTGAAATTGTTTGCATCAAAGAATAGGTCTGAAATGAGAGGAGAATCGCTTTTATCCGTTGAAAAATAAGCGAGTCCGGCATTATTCATCTGGTATGTACCCTGATTGAGTATAAAAGCTCCGTTGAGCACTTCTCCTTCGTAAGGATTGTCAGGTTCGTTGTCTTTCTCACAGGAGGTAAATCCTGTAACGGTCATTGCTAAAAGGAGAGTGTAGATAAACTTAAGATTTTTCATTTTAAGATACATTTAATATGTGATTATATTTTAAAGTTAAAGGATATGCGGAATGAGCGTCCGGGCATGGGGTAATATTTAATGACTTCATATCGGGCATTTCCCAAATTGAGGATCTCGCCCCTTATAGCTAATGAGCATTTCGTCAGGTGGAATTCATGTCCCAAAGAAAAGGATTGCTCGATATATCCGTCAAGAATATTGGCAGGTATGTTTTGTGCCATATAGTAGCTTTTGCCTACTCCTACCAACGAATATCCTGCTTCAATCCATGGAGAACTGAATGTTAGGGAGCAGTTGCCTGAATGTTGGGGAGAGTAGGGGAGTTGTGCCTTGTAGTTTGAGGCTTTGCTGTCTGTTATATCGGAAGTGTTGTGCCAGCTATATGTCCCCGACAGATTCAGGCGTATTCTGTCGTATATGGAGAATGAAACAAAAGCGTTGATATCTATACCGTATATGTTGACTTTGCCATAGTTCATCATCCTCCAGTTATGTGTAGACGGCATGGCAACTATCTTGTCGTTTACATGGTTGTAATACCCGTCGGCCGTTATAGAAAAATAATCCGGGATGCCATGTATTTCACATATCCAGGTTGTGCCGATGTTATATTCGTCCGCTCGTTCCGGACGGAGTGTGCGGACACCGAGGCGGTCGTAATAAAGATCGTTGAAAGTTGGCAGGCGGTTCGTTTTTTTATACATGGCACGGATATTCCATCCGATATCCGCTATTGGCTGCCATGTGGCTCCGACAGATGGGTTCATGCATTTGAATGAATCGGGAGTTTTACCGGTCTTGACTCTTTCTGATGTGACCACACCATTCAGATTAGCGGTCAATTCATATCTGCCTCCTTCGTATTTGGCGGTCAGGGACGTATATGATGTGGTTCTGGAAGGGAATGGGCAGCTGCTTCTTGTGGATGAAAGGGTATTCACCATTACATCCTGTGCTATTCCGAAAGATAATCTGTCAATTGGATTGTAACTTGCAGCTCCGGAAATAAAATATTCATTCTGGGTGTATTCCGCTTGCCATATTCCTCCGGTGTATTGAACACCTGTTTCCCGTTCCCTTGACCATCCGTTAGCATATTTGCCAATTACCTGAAGTTTCCATCTTTTCGAAAAAGCACCACGGTATTTGACTTGCACAAACGCATCTCTTCCCCATAGGGTTTCTGTTGACACCGGGTTGTATAGCGTCACGGCACCGGGCACACCTCTCTTTGAATGATAGAAATATCCTTTTACATTTATCTGGTGTGCGTCTGACAGAGGCATATGTATATTAGCTTCAGCATGCCAGTTCCCTATTTTTGAGTTGTTTCTGCGCTCTTTAATTGTTTCCGATCCATTTTCCAATGTGAACGGATAATTGCCGTCCGAACGGGTATAATCGCTGTCAATGGAAGCTATAAGCCGGTCTGTTATCTTTTGTGACCATTTAATATACGGACTTACATATCCCCAGGAGCCTGTTCTGATTTTTGCTTCCATGGAGAAGCTTTTACCTCCCCGGAATTGTGGTTGCCGGGTTGTGATTCCGAGAACAGATGCGGATGAATATAATCTTGCACATTGCAACATGTCGTTTTTTTGTCCTACGGCAAGGCTCAGACGTGATATATTGTTTAATGAGAAACGTCCTATATCCACTTGCCCCCCCTCGATGTTGTCAACAGGTGCACCATCATAGCTGACAGCTGTGTGGGATGCGCCCATGTTGCGTACTGAAACAGTCTTGATTCCGCCAAGACCTCCATAGTCACGAACGTTTACTCCTGAAAATCTACGTGTGGCATCTGCTATATCTGTGATTCCAAGTTGTTCCATCTCTGCTCCGGTAATTATCTGGAGTGGCATGGAGGCTTTGACTTCTTTCGTTTCTATGCGACTGACAACTTCAAATTCACGAAGGTTGGTTATGGTTGTGTCGAAAGAGCAAGGTACATTTACAGATGCCTCACAATACAAATTGCCCGCAACCAAACCGGCCACGAGCAACAAAATAGGATATTTCTTAATATACCTTCCCATATGTTTTGTTGCCGATTAACCCGTGTACTACAAAACTGTATATTGATATGGCAGGTCTTCGGACTTATCTCGACTTTCCCTCCACCTTCCCATTTCGGTAGAAACAGTGGCCTGACACATTCTGAGAATCAGAGTCGTGTCGCGGAGGGTGTCTTTTTATGAGACTTACCGCAGCGGGACTGTCCGGGATTCTCACCCGGTTCCCTTTTAATGGCATATGCCAACCAAATCGTTCGTAAAATTATAATTTAATTTTGATATAACAAAATTTTATGATAACTACGGGTAAGATAGAGCGGACAATTTTTAAAGTTCGTTTTAATTTATATTTATTTGGTTTGTGTAATTTTTCAATTAAATTTGTATTTGAGTTATTAGGTAATTTTAATAACCCATTCAAAAGTAAGTATAAAATATTTAAAAACACTTACTACCGTTTAAATTTGAATACTTATCTTATTAGAATCAAATCATATTGCGAATGAAAAAAAATCTCATTTCGGCGCTTGCGCTTATTGGATTTTCTGCTATGGCTTTAAATTCGATGGGTATTTCCTCGCTTTCTGAAGCGAAGATTTCAGCAACACGCCTTCAAAAAACGGTGCAAACAGAAAGTGCCTCATTGGCGACACAGGAGGAGCCGGTTATGTCTATCAACCGGTCTTCGGGCAAAACCGTTCCGACACCCCTTTCAACGCCGATTGTAATCTCGACTCCGGGCATATCTGAGAAGGCACCTCGAATGAACGTAGCTTCACTGTCATCTGTATCCGATCTTGTGGGTAGCTATGTACAGACCTCTGTGAGCCTTGCCGGCAGTGCTGCCGACAGTGGCAATGCAACAAAAATCTCACTCGGTAACGGTGATAACGCTATTGTCATAGAGCGTTTTTGGTCGAACCTCTATACTCCTTACCTTAAGGTGAATGCAACGGTAGATCTTGCCTCGGCTACAATTTCTATTCCAGCGCAGGTGGTATATAACGATGAAACCTTCGGCCCTATATCGCTTGTGAAGACCACCGACGGTGCTCCGCTACGCAATGAGCCTATAACAGCTCATATAGACACCGACGGATCCATAACACTTGACTCGCCTTGGGGACTGTATGTGGATTCGGAGGGTGCACACAAGGATAAATATCTGTATGCCAACTATAACACGCGTTTGCGCCCGGCAAATGCCACTCTACGGTTCCGTACATATAATAACCCTGATGCAGTCTACAGCTATGATATTCTTGTAGAACAGACCGGAAGCAACATGCTGGAAATAACAAACTTTGCCAATGCCGGTCTTGTCACCAATGCTACTTTGAGCGGAGACCGCACTATGAGTATTCCTTATGTGCCGGTGGAATATTATCCTTTTAAAGGTTATCTCCTTGACTTGTATCCGGTGTGTGATTTCCAGTACGATGATTCTACCGGTGTCGGGTCAATCAAATATTACACTTTCGGACTGAATTCCACACCTGCGGCATCAGGTGACAATACCACAATCTCTTGGGGGAACTGGGCTCTCCTCGCACCGGGTGTAGGTACACTCGACATCAACTCCGAGGGTAGCATCATTCTTAAGGAAGGCGAGATTAAATATCCCACCGACTATGATGCCAATTTCGAGGGTAAAGGCACACAGAGCGAGCCTTTCCTCATCAAGACAGTTGACAACCTTAATGCTCTTGCATCTATCGTCAACAAGACTAAATGTCCGGCAGGACAGAAGACAGTGCTGGTATATCCCGATACTTATTTCCGTCTTGAAGCGGATCTTGATCTTCAGAACATTCCGTTTACGGCCATAGGTGCTGAACAGTACCACACGTTCGCAGGAATATTTGACGGTAACGGTCACACAATTAAGAATTTCAAGCAGTCTCTCCAGAGTGGCCTCAATTATGGGGGACTTTTCGGTCTGATTGGCGGCAACGCTGTGATTAAAAATCTCACTGTGGAGCATGCTGACCTTTCGACAAATGCCCATACCGGTATAATTGTAGGAACCGGACATGGCGTTATTGACAATTGTCATGTATCCAACGCAGATATTGTCAACTACAATACCGCAACAGGGGCAATCACCGGCCTTTTTGAAGGAGAGGTGAAAAACTGTACGGTTAATGACGCATTGGTCTATGGCCTTGGTGGATATACAGGCGGCATCATAGGCGAGTTAACTGCATATGTTGTTGACAATGCTCTTGTGCGTTCGTCAATAACTAATTGCTCAGTTACCAACAGCAACATTGCTGTATGGGGAACAAATGAAGCCGGAAACTTAGCCGGTGGTGTTGCAGGTAATATCTATTGGTCTGAAATTTCAAATTGTTACTTCTCGGGCACAATAGACGGATCTTATGAAGTAAACGGTAGTGCAGCCACCAATATAGTGGGCGGTGTGGCCGGAGCTGTGCAGAACAGCAATATCTCCAATTGTTTTGCCGTAGGAAATTTCGTTGTACAGGATTACAAGTCTTATGTAGGCGGTGTAGCCGGTATGCTCGCCGGCAATATGACCAATTGCTACGCCGCAGGTGCGGTGCAGGGAGCCAACACCACATTTGCCGGTGGTCTGGTTGGTGCTGTCTATCATGCCACTGTAGATATTTTAACAAAAGAGACTGCCAAATCTACTATAAAGTCATCGTATACATCTACTCAGGTAACAGCCTATGTAACGGGTATTGACAACAAAACTCAGTTGCGCGAGCTGGTAGGTTCATTTGTTGTCTCAGATGGCATCAGTACTCTTGACGATATGGTGACCATCACAGATTCTTATTATAATACCGACCTTACAAACTACGGTGGAACACGTTGCCAGGCAACAACAGCCACTCTCACAGACGGGAATCTTCCAGCTGGCTTCGGCAGTGAAGTGTGGACAACCACCAATGGGCTGTATCCCCGTCTGAAAGGTATGGATAGTGGCCAGGCTGCACTGATGTCGGCATCCTCAATTGCGTTTGCCGACGGAAGCACTGCCAGTCGTGTCCGTGCCAATGCAACTCTTCGTCCCCAGGGCAATACCCAGTATTTCGTTTTGGCCGACGGTAAGCCTTCCAAGACCGGTAAGTATTGTAGCATAAACGGTAATACCCTTGAAATCGGAACCGACAACGGTGTTGACATAATCATGGTGACAAATGGAGCGGTTGTATATCCCATCTCGCTCTCAATCACAGGTAATGGTCTCGACGGTATGGGTACAGCGGAGAGCCCTATGCTTATTAATAATAAGGAAGATCTCAAATTGCTTGCTTCGTTGGTAACACCGGAAAATCCTTTCCACGGAGTGCATCTCTTAATGACAGATGATATTGATCTGGAGGGTGAAACTGAATTTATAGGAATTGCAGTGTCAAAAACAAATAATGTCAATCTCGTGTTCAGCGGTATCTTTGACGGTGGAGGCCATACCATTCACAACATGAAAATGCATGGAGTGACATGGCAGGATGGCAAATCACCTGCAGATGATCCTAACGGACTCGGCACGGTCAATACATCCCTGTCGATCATGTATCAGGCATTCATCGGACGCCTTGACACCGATGGCGTGCTAAAGAACATTAACTTCGCTGCTGACTGTTCCGATGAACGTTACAGCTACGGAGCCATTGCAGTAGCTCAGTGTAAAGGGACTATAGACAATGTGCGTAACTATGCATCGGTACGTGTCTACAATGGTAATGCCGGTTCTATAGCCGCTACCACAGAGGCCGGAGCAGTAATCCGCAATTGTTTCAACGCGGGTAATGTTACCTCGGGGGCTGCCACTGCCGGCGGTATCGTAGGAACTAACAAGGGTAATATTGAGAATTGCGCAAATACAGGTAATATCGCCACTGCTATTATTACCAACAAGACAGTCAACCCCGGTGCAACGACAATGGGCAACGTCGGAGGTATAGCCGGCTCAATGAGCGGTGGTACATTGCTAAACGTTCTCAATACGGGTGCAGTATATGCCTACACTCATAATGCGGGAGGCATTTGTGGAAACTGGCTTTCCAAGGAAACTACTGTCGGTGCCGTAAGTTACGGAACCGTTGGTACCGCACCTGCTAAAATCACCACGATGGGCGGTTTTGCCGGAGACTTTGGCACAGGGGCCTCAATTCCCGCAGGCTCTTCGGCCAACTATTTTGATACTCAGATTGCAGGCTCTGGTTCTGTTGGCATCAAACAGGCAGAAGGCATTGTTGCCGTTGAAACTGCCAGACTTACATCCGGTGATGCTCTCACGGGTCTTGACAGTGAGGTATGGGATTTCCAGGCAGGCATCTATCCGGTACTCAAAACGTATGTCAATGAACCGTCGCTTGACGCAAGCCGCCGCATTGTAATCACAATGCCTGCTGGTGAAACACGTGTCAATCTCCATGCTAAATCCATTTTGGCTCAGCCTGAAGGTATCTCATGGACTCTTTCCGATGGTACCGTATTCTCAATCAATGGTTACGAACTCCTTGCGCCTGCAAGTGTCGAGAAGGAAGTCACAGATACACTTACTGCCCAATATAAGGGAATAACCAAGATAATTGATCTTTCGTCCAAACCCGCTTGTCCTGTTGTAGGCGACGGTACTGCCGAAAATCCGCTTGCCATTCCGTCTGCCACAAAGTGGAATGAACTTGCCGACTGGATGCAGATGATGCTTTTCAATACTCAGGGCATTTATGTGGTGCTCTCCGATGACATTGATTTCAAAGGCAGTGACATGAAACCGCTTTCTTCCAATGACGCGAATCCATGGCAGGGAACATTCGACGGGCGCGGACATGTAGTCACGGGGTTTGAAAGAGTCACAGAAGGCTCATATCCTGCGGTGTTCAACACCATAACAGCCGAAGGCGTTGTGAAGAATGTGACATTCCGTGGCAAACTCACCGGCAAGACCGGCGGTAATATTTCTGTTGTGGCGGGCAAACTCTACGGAAAAATAGAGAAGGTAACTACCGATGTGGAAATTACAACAACTGCAACACTCAATAGCATTGCCGGCATTGCGGCTGCAGCCTATACTGGTGCGTCGTTTACCGACTGCCATAATCTGGGCAATATTACATCCAAAGGTACGCTCGTGGCCGGTATTTGTGTCGATGCCGCTCCCGGTGTCGATTTCACCGATTGCTCGAACGAAGGTGACCTTGCAACCTCCACCACTACGGCTAATACATACCTCGCCGGTATAGTGGCACAGACCAATCCCAACAGCTTCCTGCGTTGTTATAATACAGGTTCTCTGACAGGCTCCAACAAATCCAACGGAATTGCAGGTATCGTGGCTAACATGCGTGCCACAAGCGGACGCAAATATGTGTTCAACAACTGCTACAATACAGGAGATATAACCGGTTCGGCTTTCCTTGGCGGTATCAGTGGTACATCTGCCACTACCGTGGGTCAGACAGCTATTGACGCGTCGCAGTGTTACAACACCGGAAAAATAGAGTCAGTTGCTACTGCCAATGTAAGTTCCTCGGGTTCGGCTGGACTGTTTGCCGTCTATAATGCAGGGTCTGTAATTACCGAATGCCGAAACTCCGGCAAAGTAATCTCTGCCAAGTGCCAGAACATCGGTGGTATAACAGGTTACTATAAGGCTAATCCGAATACCGCTAATCCAGTCGTAATTTCTGATTGCGTCAACGAGGGCTACATTACATCAGAGGCTCCCACTGCCGGAGGTATAGCTGGAACGATTACCGGTTTCACTACCATAACGGGCTGTTATAACCTGGCTCCTGTCACCGCTCTCAACAGTGTTGGTGGTATCGTGGGTGCAAGTATGGTTGTTTCCGGTGATATCAACAATTGCTGGAATTCCGGTACAATTCAGGCTACAGGTACGGCTACCGGTGCATATACTGCAGCCAATTCAGGTATCGCTACCGGTGGTATTGCCGGCCGCGCCCAGGGTAAATACAGTTACTGCTATAATATGGGTGAAGTAAAAGGCGCAACATATGTGGGTGGTATCGCAGGACAGCCTACCAAGGGAACGTCGGCTACAGCATGTGGCACACAGGTTCTCAACTGTTACAATGCCGGTGCACTGTCATCGACCATCGAGTCTGGCGAAGTGGGCAATCTCATAGGCCTTGCCGCCAACTGGAACGAAAGCTTTAATAAAGCCGACGGCTCATTCTATTTAACCGACATCTATGGCAATAAAGCTACCGGAACAACTGTTGGCACAGGTGTTACTACCGGTGAATTAGTATCTCCGGAAGGTGTGACAATCGGTTCTGACTGGGAGCGTAATCTTTACTGTCTGCCGGTCATAAAGAAATATGCCGACAACGACGAGGCTCTTATTAACAGCATTTGTCTGCTTGAACAAGTGAAGGATGCCTTAATACCCGTCACTCCAGAGTCTGTTGTTTCCGGCACTATCTATGTAGGCAATCCGACAGGTACTGTCTGGACAAGCACCGACAATATATCGATAGAAGGTAATGAGGTGGTATTTAATGAATATATCAATCGTGAGATCAGCCTTACCGCAAAACGAGGTGAAAACTCACGCACATTCAGCTTCAAGGCAGATAAGCAGTCTGGTATAAACGGTATAGAGACTGATACTGACGGCTCTGCAGTGTATTATGACCTCACCGGACGTCGTGTCGACAATCCTGTTAATGGTAATGTGTATATCCGCATAGTAGGAGAAAAGGCAAGCAAGATAATTATGTAATATCGTGCTTGTTCTCATAACCGTGTTTTGATTACCATTGGCAGCACCGAAGTTGCCAATGGTAATTTTTTTGAGTCTGAAGTGTGTCTGGATAATCTCTAAAAATGCACAAGATTTGAAAATCTGGGCATAAATTAAGAAAAATTTATTAACTTTGTCACAATTTGCGTGGATACTCCAAGTACATACGTGCAGATGAAGTGTCGAGAAAGACTAATGCACGTCCGTATGTCGAAGCATATCCACATCGTATTAATGATAGAATAAATAACAAATAAAGATACGTATCAAATCATGAGTTTGAACATTATTGTATTGGCAAAACAGGTTCCTGACACACGTAATGTGGGCAAGGATGCCATGAAAGAGGACGGAACGATAAATCGCGCCGTGCTTCCTGCCATTTTCAATCCTGAAGATTTGAATGCCCTTGAGCAGGCATTGAAGTTGAAAGAGATGTACCCCGGTACAAAAGTAACATTGCTTACCATGGGTCCGGCACGTGCCGCAGAAGTGATTCGTGAAGGCCTTTACCGTGGGGCAGATAATGGAATAGTGCTGTCTGACCGTGCGTTTGCCGGAGCTGACACTTTGGCAACGTCTTATGCACTGAACGCAGCTGTCCGTAAAATAGGAGACTATGACCTGATTATCGGAGGCCGTCAGGCTATTGACGGAGATACCGCTCAGGTAGGTCCGCAGATTGCAGAGAAGCTGGGTCTGCCTCAGGTTACATATGCAGAGGAGATTGTATGTGTGGAGAATGGTAAGGCTACAGTGAAACGCCGTCTTGAAGGTGGCGTGGAGACTGTCAAGGCTCCTCTTCCATTGGTGATCACAGTTAACGGTTCTGCTGACGAATGCCGTCCGCGTAATGCACGCAATGTTCAGAAATATAAATATGCCGCAGTTCCTTCCGAGGTTGCAAACGATGAGGCCAAGAAGGCATTTGTAGAGGCCCGTCCTTATCTGCAGATAGGAGAATGGACTGCAGCTTCTGTGGACGCAGACCTTCAGCAGTGTGGTCTCGCAGGTTCTCCGACAAAGGTAAAGGGTATCGAAAATGTTGTGTTTACCGCGAAAGATGCCCGTCGTGTGGAGAACAACGAAGAGGAACTCGAAGGTCTTATTAAGGAATTAATCGCTAACCATACAATCGGCTAAAAATGGCAACAGATAAGAATAATTTGATCGTATATTGCGAATACGAAGACGGCAAAGTTGCAGACGTAAGTCTTGAACTTCTAACCAAAGGCCGTGCATTGGCCGATAAACTCGGAATCAAACTTGAGGCCGTTGTGGCAGGAGATAATCTTAAGGATATAGAGAATCAAATCTTCCCTTATGGTGTAGACAAGGTGTATAAGTTTGAGGACAAACACCTTTATCCCTACACTTCTCTTCCCCACAGCTCAATACTGATTAATCTTTTCAAGGAGATACAACCCCAGATAGCGTTTATGGGAGCGACATCGATCGGACGAGATCTGGGTCCGCGTGTTTCATCCGCTTTGCACAGCGGCTTGACAGCCGATTGCACCTCTCTTGAGATTGGAGACCACAAAGATCCCAAAACAGGTAAGGAATATAAAAATCTTCTTTATCAGATACGTCCGGCATTCGGTGGAAACATCGTTGCGACTATCGTGAATCCGGACAATCGTCCTCAGATGGCTACCGTGCGTGAGGGCGTTATGAAGAAAGAGATCAAGAATCCCGATTATAAGGGAGAGGTTGTTAATCTCGATGTCAACAAATATACATGTCCGGAAGACTATGTTGTCGAGGTGATTGACCGGCACATTGAAAAATCCAAAGTTAATCTGAAAGGCTCGCCTGTAATTGTTGCCGGTGGCTATGGCGTGGGAAGCAAAGAAAATTTTGATTTGCTTACCAAATTTGCCGATGTGCTTGGCGGAGAAGTCGGAGCAAGCCGTGCCGCAGTAGATGCCGGCTGGGTTGATCATGACCGTCAGATAGGACAGACCGGTGTTACTGTTCGTCCGAAACTTTATATCGCATGTGGAATTTCCGGTCAGATACAGCACATCGCAGGAATGCAGGATTCCTCTATCATTATATCAATCAACTCTGATCCTGACGCACCTATCAATGCAATTGCAGATTATGTGATAACAGGCAAGATGGAGGATGTGTTGCCAAAACTCATTAAGTATTACAAAAAGAATTCAAAATAAGATGGCTAATTTCTATACAGATAATGAGGCGTTGAAATTCTACCTCAATCATCCGATGATGAAAAAAATCGTGGAGTTGAAGGAGAGAAATTTCGCCGATGCAGATAAATTTGACTATGCACCCAAAGATTTTGAAGATGCTTTGGATTCGTATGACAGAGTTCTTGATATCGTGGGAGATATCTGTGGCAATATCATAGCAGAGAATGCCGAAAGTGTTGATCACGAGGGTCCGAGAGTAGAAAATGGCCGTGTTATATATGCTTCTGCTACTGAGAAGAATCTGGATGCCTGCCGTAAAGCCGGTCTGATGGGTATGTCTATGCCCCGTCGTCTCGGCGGCTTGAATTTCCCGATCACCCCGTATATCATGGCAGCGGATATTGTAAGCCGCGCTGATACCGGCTTTGAGAATCTCTGGGGACTTCAGGACTGTGCTGAAACAATCTATGAGTTCGCTGATGAGGAGCAGAAACAGAAATATATTCCGAGAGTCTGTGCCGGTGAGACAATGTCAATGGACCTTACCGAACCGGATGCCGGTTCAGACCTTCAGTCGGTAATGCTGAAGGCGACACAGAAGGAGGACGGTAGCTGGGTGCTTAATGGTGTTAAGCGTTTTATCACCAATGGAGACAGCGACATTCATCTGGTATTGGCCCGCTCGGAAGAGGGAACAAAGGACGGACGAGGCCTGTCAATGTTTATCTATGACAAGAGAAACGGTGGAGTAAATGTACGCCGTATCGAGAATAAGATGGGTATCAAAGGAAGCCCGACATGTGAGCTTGTATACAAAGACGCACCTGCAGAATTGGTGGGCAGTCGCAAACTTGGTCTTATCAAATATGTGATGGCTCTTATGAACGGAGCCCGTCTCGGTATTGCCGCACAGAGTGTAGGTGTAAGTGAAATAGCTTATCGTGAGGCTCTGGCTTATGCCAAAGACCGCAAACAGTTTGGAAAGGCTATAATCGAGTTCCCGGCGGTATCCGAGATTCTTTCTGTAATGAAGGCCAAACTGGACGCTTCCCGCACATTGCTTTATGCATGTTCAAGATTTGTTGACATGTATAAAATTTATGATGATATTGCCAAAGAGCGTAAACTTGAGGTTGAGGAGAAAAAAGAGGCAAAATATTACAGCCGTCTCGCAGATGCGTTCACACCTCTTGCAAAGGGTATGACTTCTGAGTTCTGTAATCAGAATGCTTACGACTGCATCCAGATTCACGGAGGTTCCGGTTTCATGAAAGATTATGCCTGCGAGCGTATATATCGTGATGCCCGTATCACATCAATATATGAGGGTACAACCCAGTTGCAGGTGGTTGCCGCAATACGCCATGTCACCACCGGCACATTCCTTAACTGGATCAAAGAGCAAGAAGACAAACATGTTGCTGTGAAAAACGAGGATGTTAAGGCTATCCTTAAGCAAATGACCCAGCAATATGCCGCTGCGGTTGAGGCTGTAGGCAGTGTGGACAGCACCGAATATCATGACTTTATGGCACGCCGTCTTGTAGAGATGGCCGGATATACTGTCATGGGCTATCTTCTTCTTGATGATGCTCAGAGAGATGATTCATTCCGTAAATCACTGAATGTATTTGTCAAACTTGGTCAGGCAGAGGTTGCAAAGCATGCTGATTTTATCAGTAATTTCCGCCCCGAGCAGATAGCAGATTATTTGTATAAATAAAAAATATGTATTAAATTTGCAACGGTTTTTTCGGGATGAATATGCCTGTGAAAATCCGTTGCAAATAACTTTTTAAATATTAATAATTTACAAAACGTATGAATTGTTACGAAACCGTTTTCATTTTAACTCCCGTTTTGTCTGACGACCAGATGAAGGAAGCGGTAGAGAAATTCAAAGACGTTCTCAAGCAGAATAATGCTGAGATTGTCAATGAAGAATTGTGGGGTTTGCGCAAACTTGCATATCCTATCCAGAAGAAATCCACTGGCTTCTACGTATTGGTAGAGTTCAAGGCAGAACCTACAATCGTGAGCAAACTTGAAACAGCATTCCGTCGCGACGAACGCGTGATCCGTTTCTTGACTTTCCGTCTTGACAAATATGCTGCGGAGTATGCTGAAAAACGCAGAAGACTGAGAGCAGACAAAGCAAGTGAGAAACCAGCAGCTGAAACAGTTGCAGAAACTAAGGAGGCATAATCATGGCAGCAAACAACGAAATTCGTTATCTCACTCCACTTACAGTGGATACAAAAAAGAAAAAATACTGCCGTTTCAAACGCAGCGGTATCAAATACATCGATTACAAAGATCCTGAGTTCCTTAAGAAATTCTTGAATGAGCAGGGTAAGATCCTTCCCCGCCGTATCACAGGAACATCTTTGAAATTCCAGAGAAGAGTGGCTCAGGCTGTGAAGCGTGCTCGTCATCTTGCATTGCTTCCCTACGTAACAGACTTGATGAAATAATCATTTTTTAAACCTAATAAAAGCACAATTATGAAACTTATTCTTAAAGAAAATGTAGCCAGCTTGGGTTATAAGGATGATGTTATCGAGGTAAAGAGCGGTTACGGTCGCAACTATCTTATTCCCCAGGGTCTTGCAATTATTGCTTCTGAGGCAGCTTTGAAGCAGCTTAAAGAGACACAGAAACAGCGCGCTCATAAGATTGCCAAAATTTTGGCAGAAGCAGAGGCTGCGGCCGCTGCATTGGAGGGCGTGAAAGTGGTTATACCTGCTAAGGTAAGTGCCGCAGGTACTGTTTTTGGATCAGTAGGTGCCGTGCAGATTTCAGAGGCTTTGGCAGCTGCAGGTCATAATGTAGACAGCAAATTGATTTTTGTTAAAGATCCTGCAAAGGCAGTAGGTGTTTACACTGCTACTGTAAAACTTCACAAAGAGGTAAGTAAGGATATCGAATTTGAAGTAATAGCAGAAGCTGAAGAAGAGTAAATCTTCTTAAAACAATAAGGATCCCTTGTGACGTTATGTCGCAAGGGATTTTTTTTGTTTAGAAATATCGGCAGCACGTTTTTTTTATTGGGGTGAAAGTATTATATTTGCAAGTTGACGAAGAGCAGTTCTTTGGGAAGAAAACTCGTATCTTTAGAGTATATTAAAGTCTGTTTTTCCAGGTCAATGAAGAAATATAATAAAGCAAAATAATATGAAATTCAACGTAGAAGGGAAAACTTTTCAACAGCAGTTGTCGGCAGTCAGTAAAGTGATTAATTCCAAGAACGCATTGTCTATACTTGATAATTTTCTATTGAGTGTGGAGGGCGATCGTTTAAGCATAACTGGTAGCGACCAAGAGAATGTTCTTACTGCATATATGACTGTTACGGAAGTTGAAGGAGAGGGTGCCATCGCAGTTTCAGCAAAACGTCTTCTTGAGATAACAAAGGAGATATCCAATCAGCCCATAACATTCCTGATTAATGATGCGACAAAAGAGATTGATGTGCGCTTCCTTAATGGTCACTTCAATTTTATGGGTGTTGACGCAGTGGATTATCCCGGACGAAGAAAAACAGAGTCAGATCTAAAAACCATGATGCTGCCTGCATCAATGGTGCAAAACGGTATAGAGAATACCCTGTTTGCCGTTAGCCCTGATAGCGTCCGTCCAATTATGACCGGTATCTATTGGGATGTGCATGATACCGACATTACATTTGTAAGTTCCGATACGCACAAGCTTGTCCGTTATATTAATTCGGAGGCTGCTCCGGGACTTGAGGCACACTTCATTCTCCCGTCCAAACCCGCAGGTATATTACGTGGAATCATCGGAAAAGAGGATGGGGACATAAAGGTTATGTTTGACTCGAAAGGTGCCTCTTTTGAGTTTGGCGATTATTTGCTGTCGTGTCTTTTCATCAATGGCAACTATCCCAATTATAACCGTGTTATTCCTGTTGATAATCCTTTTGAACTTACAGTAGACAGGGTGTCTTTGCTCACAGCTCTTCGCCGTGTATCTATTTTTGCCGCAAAGAGCTCTAATCTTGTCGTGCTTGATTTGCAACCCAATGAAATTGTGATTCATGCTCAGGATCTTGACTACAGTACATCAGCCGAAGAGCGTGTGAACTGTGGCTATGAGGGAAACACAATGACCATCGGATTCAACGGACAGTTCATGATTGAGATTCTTAATAATCTTCATGACGATACAGTGGTGCTTAAACTCTCGGATCCGGCCCGTCCCGGTCTTTTCACTCCGTTGAAACAGCAGGATAATGCTGACGTTGTTATTATACAGATGCCTATGCAGGTTCTTTGATGGGCAGAAAAGGATATAAATTTGCTATTTACTGAAGCAACATAGATGCAATTAAATTTAAAAAAGCCGTTGATTTTCTTTGATTTGGAAACCACCGGCACTAATATAACAAAAGACAGGATTGTAGAGCTCAGTTACCTAAAGGTTTTTCCCGATGGTCATACAGAATCAAAAACGCGTAGAATCAATCCGGGAGTGCCTATCCCTCCTGAGGCTACAGCCGTGCACCATATCACTGATGAAATGGTGAAAGATGAGCCGACTTTCCGCCAGGTATCAAAAGCCCTTCTTGAGATATTCTCAGACGCGGATATTGCCGGATATAACAGTAATAAATTTGATGTGCCTCTGCTTATAGAAGAGTTTGGCAGAGCAGGTTTGAATTTTGAGGTCTCCGGACGCCATTTTATAGACGTGCAGAATATATTTCACAAGATGGAGCAACGTACTCTTGTCGCGGCCTATAAATTCTACTGTGGCAAGGATCTCAAGGATGCTCATTCTGCAATGGCTGATACTCAGGCTACATTTGAGGTCCTTTTGGGACAGCTTGAAAGGTATGATGATTTGGAGAATGATGTGGAGAAACTTGCGGAATTTTCCAAATCCGGCAGAGCTGTTGACCTATCCGCAAGGATTGTTCTCAATGACAAGGATGTTCCTGTGTTTAATTTTGGTAAGCATAAAGGAGAGCCGGTTGTTGAAGTGTTTAGAAAGGAACCCTCTTTTTATGCATGGATGATGCAGGGTGATTTTGCTAAAAACACTAAAGATGTCATTTCCGTGTTATATTCTGAAAGCAGAAAATAAAATGGGAATATTGTCAGGAAAACATATAGTATTGGGAATCACTGGAGGAATTGCCGCGTATAAGTCGGTAACTCTCCTGAGACTTCTTGTGAAAGCCGGAGCCGAGGTTCAGGTGGTGATTACTCCGTCCGGAAAAGAGTTTATAACTCCTGTAACTCTTGCTGCATTAAGCGGCAAACCGGTAGTCAGCGAGTTCTTCAGTGCCAACACTGGAGAGTGGCACAGTCATGTAGATCTGGGACTATGGGCGGATCTTATGGTGATTGCGCCCGCAACGGCCTCCACTATAGGAAAAATGGCAAACGGCATAGCCGACAATATGCTTGTCACTACATATCTTTCTGCAAAAGAGCATGTGATGATTGCCCCCGCAATGGATCTTGACATGATGTCACATCCTTCAACAGTGCGTAATCTTAAAACACTTAAAGAGGATGGTGTGGAAATAATAGAGTCCGCTTCGGGAGAGCTTGCGAGTCATCTTGTGGGAAAAGGAAGAATGGAAGAACCCGAACGAATATTTGACAGAGTTGTCGCTTTCTTCAATAAAAAAAAGGATTTGACCGGGAAGAAGGTGGTGATTACGGCCGGACCTACATATGAAAAGATAGATCCTGTGAGATTCATAGGCAACTATTCAACCGGAAAAATGGGTTTTGCCATTGCTGAGGAATGTGCCGAAAGGGGTGCCGATGTGGTATTGGTGGCTGGCCCGGTCAATATAACGGTCTCTCATCCGAATATACAACGCATAGATGTGGGTAATGCGCGGGAGATGCTTGCCGCAGTGGAAACCGTGGCTGCAAAAAGCGATATTGCCGTTTTTTCTGCGGCTGTGGCGGATTACCGCCCGCAGAGTTACAGCGATTCCAAGATCAAGCGTGAAGGCATAGATGATATGGAATTGAGATTGATAAAGAATCCTGATATTGCCGCTGCTATTGGGAAGATAAAGAAAGCCGGTCAGATTCTTGTGGGCTTTGCTCTCGAGACAGATAACGAAAGGGAAAACGCCTTGCGCAAAATGCGAAACAAGAATCTGGATTTCGTGGTTCTCAATTCGTTAAATGACAAAGGTGCGTGCTTTGGAACAGATACAAACAAGATAACCATTCTTGATGCAGGCGGAGGCGAGAGAAACTTTGAACTGAAAGATAAAAGGCTGGTTGCAAAAGATATTATAGATGCCGTTGTGTCTGTTTTAGAATGAAGGGGATAGTGAAGATGGATAAGTGGAGAGTGTTGTTGTTGGGACTGCTGTTTGCATTTGTAAATCAGATGTCGGTTGCGCAGGAGTTGAAGTGCAATGTGGAGGTGAACAGTCAGCAGGTGGAGGGAACCAACAAAAGTGTTTTTGAAACGCTTCAGGAGGCAATCTCCACTTATATGAACGAGACAAAGTTCACCAACACTTCATTCAGCCCGATAGAAAAACTGGACTGCCGGATGTTTCTGACTGTCAAGGAATATACCGATGACAGGATAAAAGGAGAGCTGCAGGTACAGCTGTCCCGGCCGGTATACAACAGTACATACACGACAACTGTGTTCAATTTCAGGGATACGAGGATAGATTTCGAGTACAGGGAAGGAGATCCGTTGATATTTAATGAAAACAGCGTTGACAGGAATCTGACAGCTCTGCTTGATTATTACGCGTATCTTTTCCTTGCTCTTGATTTTGATACGTTTTCACCGAAAGGTGGACAGCCGTTCTATGACAAGGCCCAGAGCATAGTGCAGCAGGCACAGTCGCTTGGAGAGGTTGGCTGGCGTACATTTGAGGATACCAAGAACCGTGCCGCCGTGTTGAACGGTTTCACGGAAAGCAACACATCCGCCATAAGAGATCTGTTGTACCGGTATCACAGACTTGGTCTTGACCAGATGGCAACAAGTGTAGACAAGGGTAGATCAGAGGTGACCGAAAGTCTCGAGGATCTGAAAACAGTAGCAGATAATGCTCCCATGTCGGTGATATTGTCAATATTCAGGGATGCCAAGCTTGATGAACTTGTGAATATTTATAGCAAGGCTCCGTCGACAGAAAGAGAAAAAGTCTATGATTTGTTGCAGCCCATATATCCTACGGAGAATGACAGGCTTGAAAAGATAAAGAAAGGGGATGAAAGATAGTACAACGGGGACGAAAGAGGAGATAGGACGAAGGGGATAAAAGAATGTTTGATTGAATATGCTGAGTTCACTGACCATAGATAATTATGCGCTGATAGGCCATGTGGAATTGAATTTTACGGATGGTCTTACAATTATTACCGGAGAGACGGGTTCCGGCAAATCAATAATGTTGGGGGCATTGGGTCTGGTTAAAGGTGATCGGGCGGATGCAAAGGCAGTCGGGAAAGGTGGCAACAAGACAATAGTAGAGGCCGTGTTTGAGAATGTGGATCCGTCACTCGAGACATATTTCCGAAAGGAGGAACTGGACTGGAGTGCGGGAGAACTGATTATTCGCCGGGAGATTCTTGCTAACGGACGTTCACGGGCTTTTGTTAATGACACTCCGGTGACACTTGTCCAGCTGGGCTATATATCTTCGAGTCTTATCGACATTCATACACAGCATGAGAACAGGCTTCTCGCAAGTCCTGACCATCAGCTTGTCATTGTTGATGCCTTTGCGGAGAATGATAAGCTTAGGACTGAATATAAGTCTGTATTTGATGAGGCACTGCATCTTAGAAACAGATTGCGCGCCCAAAGACGGGAATATGACAATATCCGTGAGCAGCGCAAAATGTTGGAATTTCAGTATGCGGAGCTTAAGGATCTTGATCCGAAGAAAGGAGAATTACCGGAAATAGAACGCCAGTTTGAACTTGCCAGTTCTGCTGATGAGGTAAAGGCACGTTTGTCTGAATTTGTATATATCCTCGGGATGCAGGACACCGGAGTAGTTGACCAGCTTTATCACGCACAGAGTGTGGCGGAGAAAGGAAATTTTGACAAATTGATCAAGGGATATGTTTCCGGTTCGCAGGATGAAGCTCTTTCCGGCAAACTGGAGTCTATGATTGCTGAAATTCGTGATATGCTTGGAACGGCCGAAGATGCTTTGGATAAGATAGACGCTGATACAAGCCTAATGGACAAACTGTCAGCACGTATGCAGGCATATTATGATGCAATCCGTAAATATAAGGTAAGCGATGCAGATGAGCTTGTAGATATAAAGAAGGATCTTGAAGACAAACTTTCGCGAATCGTAAACGGGGACGACTCTCTTGTGGAAATGGAAACTCGTTCCAAAGAATTGAACCGAGAACTCAAAGGAATAGCTGACAGATTAAGTGACAGCAGAAAAAAAGGTGCTGAAGATTTTTCTGTGGCTGTTATGGAGATGGCTCGTCCGATGGGATTGCAGAACCTTGATTTTGAGGTAAGGATTGAGACCGGAAAATTCTATTCGACAGGTCAGGACATTATAGAATTTTATTGTTCGTTTAACAAGAATCAGAAAAAGGGACTGCTGGATAAGATGGCGTCAGGAGGTGAATTGTCCCGTCTTATGCTTGCCATAAAGAGTGTTCTTGCCGGGAAAGTATCGATGCCTACTGTCATTTTCGATGAGATTGATACCGGAGTGTCCGGTGAGATAGCTGATAAGATGGGAGACACCATGCTTGGAATTTCAGATAAGTTGCAAGTGATGTCTGTGACGCATCTTCCTCAGGTAGCAGCAAAAGGCCGCAAGCATTTTAAGGTCTACAAAAAGGATTACGAAGACCATACGGAGACTTTTGTGGAGGAATTGAGCTCTTCACGGCGTATTGAAGAGATTGCTTCCATGATGTCCGGCAAGGATGTTGGCGATGCCGCAATAGAGAATGCCAAACACCTTTTGGGGATGGAATAGAGATTGAGGAAATAAAGAAAACACACAGTTGACGAGTAGGAAACTGGATGTATATTAATTGAAGAAATGGAAAAGAGCGATTATATATTTGGAATAAGAGCCGTTATAGAGGCAATAGAGGCGGGCAAGAATATAGATAAGGTGCTTGTAAGGAGAGATCTTACCGGAGATCTGAGTCGTGAGCTTATCGATAAGATCAGGGAGTATGGAATCCTTATGCAAAGAGTTCCGCAGGAGAAACTGAATCGCATCACAATGAAGAATCATCAGGGAGCCATCGCGTTGCTTTCTCCGATAGAGTATTATCGATTGGAAAATCTGATTCCATTGTTTTATGAAGAAGGAAGAAATCCAATGATAATGGTTCTTGACGGACTTACGGATACGAGAAATTTCGGTGCTATTGGCCGGACAGCGGCTTGTGCCGGTGTGGACGCCATAGTTATCCCCGAGCGTAATAGTGTGTCAGTGACCCCGGATGCTGTCAAAACATCAGCAGGAGGGTTGTTTCATGTGCCAGTGTGTCGTGAACGGGATATACTTACAGCAGTGAAGATATTGAAAGATAATGGCTATCATATTGTTGCTGCTACAGAAAAGGGTGCTTTGAACTATACGGACGCCGATTACCGGGATCCTGTGGCGATTGTGATGGGCAGCGAGGATGTCGGTATCTCGGATGCCGTTTTGAAACAGTGTGATGAATTGGCTGCCATACCGATAACCGGAGAGATAGAATCGTTGAATGTGTCGGTAGCTGCCGGAGTCATGATTTACGAGGCTTGCCGTCAACGCAGAAAGGTTGCAAATGCCGAATAGAAATATTAATTTTGCGTAGAATATAGTCATAAAGAGTTATGATCAATCGTATACTGATAAGGATAAAGGTAATCCAGATCCTCTACTCCTTTTTGTTAATGGAAAAACATTTCTCTCTCGAGCAGCTGGCGGCAGCTCCTACAAAGGAGAAGCGTTTTGCTTATTCGCTGTATCTGGATCTTCTGGTGATGATGGTTAAGATTTCCGAGTCAATCACACAGCGCGGCGGATATCAGCCACTTGCAAATACCCGGTTTATTAAGCGCCTGAGAAGTGAGGACGCTGTTGGCTCATTGTTGGCAAAATATCGCACTAACGCGTATCCTTTTGCCGGATTGATCGATACCCTTGCGGAGAAGGTGAAGGAATCCGGCATTTACAAGAATTTCCTTAAAGATTTTAAGGATGGCAAGACGGAGGCAGATACTACTCTTTGGAGAGATCTATATAATATCTTGTTTTATTCCGATTCAGGTCTGAATGCAGTTATCGCACGAATGCCTGGTTATACCATTGGAGGTGTGGAACGTACGAGGGATCTCATGAATTCCACGTTTATAAACTTTATGGCTTCCAGGGATAACGGAATGGAGGCCGAGGCTATGCTGAGGCAGAGTTTTGACAAGGCACGTGAATTATACTTCCGTCTTTTATGGCTTCCTGTAGAGCTCACGGATATGCAGGAACGAAAGCTTGACGATCGCAGATACCGTCATATTGTCACAGAAGAGGACAGAAATCCCAATATGAAATTTGTTGAGAATTCATTTGTCAACGAATTACGCAATTGTCAGGCATTGGAGAAATTTATCAATGACAATAACATTTCGTGGACGGATGAGAACCGCGTAATGATGGAAAGCCTGCTTAAATGTATTGAGGAATCAGAGATCTACAGCAACTACATGTCTGTTCCGGGGCATTCGGACAAAGATGATGCAGAGTTCTGGCGTGAAATACTTAAAAAGGTTGTATACAACAATCAGTTCTTCCTTGAGGAGCTGGAGGATCAGTCGGTATTCTGGAATGATGATCTTGAAATTATCGGTACTTTCGTTTTGAAGACAATACGGAAATATATTGACAGCGATCCGTACAGGCTGGTACTTCTTGAACAATTCAAGGATAAGGAGGATGAACGGTTTGGAGGTCAACTGGTAGGATATGTTCTTAAAAACAGAGAAGAATACCGTGCGCTTATAGACAGCATTATAGATAAATCACAATGGGAAAGCGAACGTCTTGCATTTATGGATGTTGTCATTATGGAGACAGCTCTTGCTGAAATACTTAATTTCCCGGCCATACCGCTGTCTGCGAGTCTGAATGAGTATATCGAGATTGCAAAAAGTTATAGTACTCAAAAGAGTGGAGGATTTGTCAACGGTATTCTCGGAAAGGTGATAAAGCAACTTCAGGATGAAGGTAAACTTTTAAAGAGATAAGTAAGTATTCAAATTTAAACGATAGTAAGTGTATTTAAATCTTTTATACTTACTTAGAAACTGTTAAACGAATTAATTTAAAATTAAAATATTATGACACTGACAACAATTTTATTAGAAGCACAGCCTGCAGCCGGAGGTGGAATGGGTGGTATTCTTATGATCGTGGCTATGATTGCCATATTTTATTTCTTTATGATCCGACCGCAAAGCAAAAAGCAGAAAGAGCTGAAGAAGCAGCGTGAGAACATGAAGAATGGTGATAAAGTTGTTACCGCAGGAGGAATACACGGAAGAATAAAGGAAATTTCAGAATATGTGATTCTTATTGAAGTTGCCAATGGTGTAAGTATCAAGGTAGACAAGGGATCTGTATATCCGTATGTTGAGGCTCAGCCCAAAAAGTGATAACAGACAACATCGGATTTTAGGGGATGAACATAAAGATTGAGGATGCAAAAAGGAAATGGCGCGGCATGAAAGCCACAAGAGGTTTTCATGATGCCGTGCTTTTTCTGTGTTTTGTGGCAGTGTCCTCGTTGTTTTGGTTGATATTATCATTAAATGACAATGTTACCGAAACGTTTGATGTCAAGGTAAAGATTGAGAATGTACCGGACACTGTTACATTTATCAATGACATTCCCGCAATTATAAACGTTACCGTCAAAGACCGGGGTTCAAATCTTTTGAGAAGCGGAATGCTCAATAATCCTCATGTCAATTTCAATTTCAGGGATTTCTCCGAGGGAGGGATATTCTTTGTAAAAAAGCAAGAGCTTTCTTCCGCTTTGAAATCAGCGTTTGGCAATACGGCTCAGATCACGGCATCCTCAGCAGATTCTCTTTATTCTCATTACACTACAGGAAAGGGTAAGCGGGTGCCTATTGTTGTGATTTCGGACATCACGTGTGCACCCGGCTCCATATCACAGATACCCGAGCCCGAAAATAAATCGGTTTTGATCTATTCCGATGTTGAGATCACGGATACAATAACCAGGGTTTATACCCAAAAGATTGTAAAACGCAATCTGAGCAAGACGGAGGTGGTTGATGTCAAGCTGAGTCCTGTAGCAAATGTGAAGATAGTTCCGTCTTCAGTCAAAGTGACAATACCTGTAGAGCCACTTGTAAAGAAAGAGTCCATGGTTACAATCCGAGTGGAGGGTGGTACGAAAGGAGAGGATCTTCTTCTTTTCCCGGCAAAAGTCAAGGTTGAATATTATACACCGATGAGTCTCTACAGCAGTGATCTTGTGCCGATAGAGCTGAGCGTTGATTTTAATGATATTCACAGAACCAAGGGTGGCAAGTTGCCTATTAAGGCAAAAATTCTGTCAGATTACGTTGAAAGTGCAAGAGTAATGCTTGATTCGGTGGAATATACTGTGGTCAGACAATGAAACAGTATCGCATAATAGGATTAACCGGGGGTATAGGAGCGGGCAAAAGTGTTGTTTCGCGGATTTTGAGACTGAAGGGTTATCCGGTTTATGATTGTGACTCTGAGGCAAAGCGGATAATGGCTGAGTCTTCTCAAATCATGAACAGACTATGTGAGAAATTTGGTAACGGTTGCCTGAAACCTGACGGCACATTGAACAGAAAGCATCTGTCGGAAAGGGTTTTTGGTAACAGCGAGGATCTTGCTTGGCTTAATGCACTGGTTCACTCGGAAGTCCGCAAGGATTTTTGCAGATGGGCAGAGGGGAAAGAGGGACTATGTTTTGTTGAATCGGCTATTCTGAACACATCCCATCTTGACGATCTTTGCAGTGAAATCTGGTTGGTGGATGCTCCTGAAGATGTACGGTTTGAAAGGGCTATGCACAGAGGAGGAGTAAACCGGGAAAATCTCCGGAAAAGAATAGAGGTGCAGAAAAAAGAATTTGAAGGGATTGATGATGGTAAAGTCCGAATAATATATAACTTTGGAGAATATTCTCTTCTTGAGCGAATATCGTGTTTGCTAAGGTAGGGGAGAGATAAAAAATTCAATACATACTACATATATAATAAAAATATCAGATATTATGTTGAAAGAGATTCTTTCCATTACAGGAAAACCGGGTTTGTTTAAAATAATAAGCCAGGGAAAAGGAATTTTAATAGTAGAAGAGCTGGGCAGTGGACACCGTTTCCCTGCACATGCCCGTGACAAAGTTGTTTCTTTAGGCGATATCGCCATGTATACTGAAAGCGGGGACACTCCGTTAGGAGTAATTCTTGATAAAGTCTATGCAAAGTATGAGGGTAAGAGTATAGATGTCAGGGAACTGGTAAAAAATAAAGGGCTTCGTTCCGCGTTTGAGGAAATTGTGGAGGATTATGATCGTGACCGCGTTTATGAGAATGACATAAAGAAACTCTTTACATGGTACAATATTCTTATCGCAAACGGATTCACGAAGTTTGCCGAGGAGGATACAAAGGAAAATACTGAGGAATCAGCCGAAGGCTGATGTATATACATCAAGTGCCACTCTGCGTTTGCGCAGAGTGGCACTTATTGTTAATATATAATACTATACACTATTTATCAATCAACTATACTAACTTAACTTACGCATTATGAAGAGACTTATTCTCTTAGGCGTGGCAATATGCATGTCATGTGTGCTTGCTTTGGCAGCACCCGACAAAGTGTCTAATTGCTATGGCCGAGTTGTCGATGAGCAGGGAGAACCGCTTATCGGTGCTATGGTGACAGTCCCCGGAACACGTATCGGTACCACTACCGATATTGACGGTAATTTCCAGCTTAAGGCTCCGGTAGACGCTGTGATTAAAGTTACCTATGTAGGTTATACCTCTGACGAGAAACGTGCGAGAGGAAACGTAGGTGACATTGTTCTCAAACCTGAGGTTAATACCTCAATGATGTGGTTGTGACATCATCAAAAGGGCGCACACGTGAGACTCCGATTGCAATGTCAGAACTTTCCGGAGCTCAGATCGAGGCAAAGCTCGGCAACAAGGAATTTCCGGAGGTCCTTAAAATGACTCCCGGTGTATGGGCAACCCCGGAAGGTGGCGGCTATGGTGATGCAAAAATCAACATGCGAGGATTCAAGGCTCCTAATGTTGCAGTTCTTGTAAACGGTATTCCTATGAACGACATGGAGTGGGGTGGTATATATTGGGCCAACTTCGTTGGTCTTGGTGCTGTAACAACCAGTATGCAGACACAACGCGGACTTGGAGCTGCGATTATATCTTCTCCTTCAATCGGTGGAACGATCAACATTACGACACGCGGACTTGATGCCAAGAAGGGGGGATCAGTCTGGTATGGCATGGGTAACAACAACCTCAATGATGTAGGTTTCAGCGTGTCAAGCGGACAGATGAAGAACGGTTGGGCTATCACAGTGCTTGGCAGCCGCAAATGGGGAGACGGATATATTCAGGGAACACAGTTTGAGGCCTGGAACTATTTCGTGAATGTTTCAAAAAAGATAGGTGACAATCACCAATTGTCATTGACAGCGTTCGGAGCCCCTCAATGGCATAATCAACGCAATATGGTTTACGGAGCTCTGTCAATCGATAATTGGCAGCAGGCAAAAGAGTATATGAATGGTGGAAGCATGTACAGCTACAATCCACAATATGGTTTTGATAACGAAGGGAGACAGCGTACAGCTTACCGCAACCAGTATCATAAACCAATTATCTCGCTTAACCATATCTGGCAGATAGACCACAAATCATCATTGTCTACAGCTCTTTATACATCTCTTGCATCCGGAGGCGGTTATAACGGTCAGGGAAGAACCAGTGAATATCGTGGATATTGGAGAGGAGCGGAGAACGGTGCCATAACAACGAGATTCCGTCGTCCGGACGGTACTTTCGACTATGGCGCGATACAGGATCTGAATGCTGCTTCAACTACCGGTTCTCTGATGGCTATGTCGCGCAGTATCAACAGCCATGAATGGTACGGTCTTGTCTCAACATACAAAAATGAGGTTCTTCCGAACAAACTTACTCTTACCGGAGGTATAGATATCCGTTATTATATAGGACATCATAAGAATGTTCTCCATGATCTGTACTCAGGAGCTTATTTTATTGATGATGCAGATCGTAAGAATGTAAGAGTTGCAAATAATTCTCTTGCCGCCAACCCTGACTGGAAATATGAAAAACTCGGTGTGGGTGATGTCGTTTATCGTAACTATGACGGATTCTCACATCAGGAGGGTATTTATGGTCAGGCAGAATATAAGTTTTTCGACGGAGCCGTGACAACATTCCTCGCCGGATCGCTCAACGTGACCAGCTACCGTAAAAAAGATATGTTCTATTATGATAAGGAGCATGGCACAACTCCATGGCAATCATTTTTGGGCGGAACTGCAAAAGGTGGTATTAACTGGAATATCGACAAACACAACAATGTGTTTATAAACGGCGGCTATATTTCAAAGGCACCTTTCCTGTCGCGAGGTGTATTCCTGAATCCTGAAACCAGCAATGCAATTAACCCGAATCCGCGAAATGAGAAGATCGGTTCGTTTGAAATCGGCTACGGCTTCCATTCTCCTATGTTCAGCATGACTTTGAACGGATATTATACAAAATGGATGGACCGTTGTGACCGTGACACGCAGAAACGTGCGGAAATCAGTCAGGGACCTGACGCCGGCACATACTATTCAATGAGTCTTGAGCATGTAAACGCCCAGCACATGGGAGTGGAGCTTGACTTTGCATTCAAACCGGCAAACTGGGTTGAACTTCAGGGAATGTTGTCATTAGGAGACTGGAAATGGCTTAATAACCCCAAAGGTTACTATTATAACGAGCAGGGACAGCCACTTGCCAACCTTACTACCGGAGAACTTGCTTCGGGTCCGAATGCTCCGGATCATGTATGGAGTGTACTGAAGCAGAAAGGACGCAAGGTGTCCGGTTCTGCCGAGACCACCGGTGGTCTCGGTATTACATTCAAACCTTTCAAAGGTTTCCGTATAGGCGCTGACTGGACATTCAGCGCACGTAACTATTCAGATTATTATTTGGAGGCTTCAAGCACACTTGTTACCAATGGCGAAATCGCACTTGCAGATCCATGGGAGATTCCATGGGGCAACGAACTGGATCTTTTCTGCAGCTACAGTTTCAAGATAGGTGGCCTGAACGCAACACTTTACGGTAATGTCTACAACCTGTGTGATTACTACTATGTGAAAGATGCGCAGAATCCATTTAATGTCAATGGAACCTGGAAGAACGCTACATATGCGGTTTATTCTTTCGGGCGCACATTCTCACTGAAATTAAAAATCAATTTCTAAGACAGGCACAAATGAAAGCAAACATAAAGAAAACACTTCTTATCGGAGCTGTGGCACTCGGAATGGCTTCGTGTAACGAAAACAGCTGGAATGACAAGCTCGATGGGTTTGAAGGAGGTCCGAATTTTACAGAAGTAAAGAGTATTGAATATACGCTTACGGCGGCAGACTATGATAATCTGGCAAAAAACTCAACCAACATAGCGATGGCCAAAGCTGCAAACGTGAGCGATGCCCTTGCCGCAGTAGGAAAGCTGGGATATTTCAACGGTGACATACTCCCTGCGGACTATGTTCCGGCATTTCTGAAAGATCCGGATTTCCAGTATTTTACTCTCAATGAAGGTTCCGCCATAAATCTGACGTATAAGATTGCGAAGGAGCTTCCTGATGAGATGAAAAATATGAACGCTGCCGGGACATATACTGTAACTACAGAAGATTATCAGGCAGCATATGGCAGTGACGAGAATTATGCAGAGTCTTTCTCTCCGCTTGCACCTGCATCTGCAAATATTCCCCGTCTGCTTAAATCGGCATTTCCTGATGCTGTGAATGGTAACTATGCGGTGGTAAACTACAATAACTCAGAGACCTCACCTATATTTGGTTCAACAGCAGGAAGTGAGTTTGAGATGAGCGATGTGCTGAAAGATGCCAAGTCCGGTGATGAACTTACAGTGAACGGTGTTGTTACCGGTATCTGTGCACGTGGTTTCATTCTTACAGATAAAGGCGGATCTATTCTGTACTACAATGCCAAGTATGACAATAGTTATGCAATCGGTGACCAGGTAGAGTTGTCAGGTAAAGTAGGAGCGTTTAACTTAGGTCTCCAGTTTAGCGATGCTGCCGTAATCCGTAAAATTGGTACTGGAAAATATACTTATCCCGAGCCGAAATATTATGACGGAGCCGCTATGGATGCCGCAATTCAAGGCACTTCTGATTTTGGGGCTATCTTCTGTCGTGTCTCTGGTAAAGTGTCAGTGTCAGGAAACTATTATAACCTGATAGTTGATGGAGCATCTACAGCACAGGGTAGTTTCTATCAGCTTACAGCAGATCAGAAGGCGATGCTGAAAGACGGGGAGACAATGATAATTTATGGATACTTCCTTAGCGTGTCAAAATCAGGCAGTAATCCTAAATTTTTCAACATTTTAATGACCAATGCTGAGTCAGCCAAGAATGCTCCGGCATATTCACCCCGCAAGGTAGCTTCAATTGCCAATACTGCAACAACAGCACTGTATCTTTATGATGGCAGTGCGTGGGCACCGGCAACAGGTGTGTCGATACTCCAGAAAGCTGATTACGCGCAGATGGGTGTAAATGTGTTGACAGCAGAGCAGGCTGAGGTTATCATTCCGCAGTATCTTGCCAATAAGTTTCCGTATGCTTCTGCCGAGACAGTCAAGATGGTTGTTTATGCAACGGAAGAGGGATATTGTGCGGTGGAATATACTTTCAATGGTTCCGCATGGACTGCGACTGTAGCTGGGAATGGAGTTGTTACCGAGACCAACCAGTTTGTATATAAAGCCGGTTCATGTGTCATGGATCCCTCAATTAATCTGGTACTCCCTGCCGGCAAGAATCAGGCTACCAGCACATGGTTCTATCAGGCTGTTGTTGATTGGGTGAATGCAAATATACCTGATGCCTCTGTATATGTGGATCGTTTTGGCACTGCCGAGTATTATTCAGGTTGTTCCTCTTATCAAGGCAACGTAAACATTAATGCATCTTATGCTACATTAAGGGGACTTGCTCCTTATAATGGAATGACGGATGATGAGATGGTTGCATTGATGAAGAAGCGCTTTGAGACAGAAACCGCTCCGGGTGCTCTTTCAACCCTTTATCCGAATATGGCTCCGATCGGAGATCTTGAACCAACAGTTACAATAAAATTCACAGCGTGGACCACTGGCTCAAAAAATAAGGAGTATACAATCGTTTTCAAATGTACAGCAAAAGCTAAATTTGAATTTGTATCCTGCGACTGGAACGACACTCCAAATTCATAATGAAATTTTGACATCTATAATAAGAAAAACCGCATCTGAGAGATCGATGCGGTTTTTTATTGTAATATTTTGATAGATTTTTGTAAAATAAAAAAGATTTAGCTTATCTTTACGAATTATTAAAGTAAATTATTGCTGTCCGATAAAAGTTTTTGAAGCAATAAAAGTAAAATAATATTCCAACAATTATAATTACTTAAATTAAACTTAATGAAACTTTCTTTACAGAAACGCGTGGCGTTGGCACTGGTTTCAGTTGTTTTGGGAGAAATTTCGGTGGTGTCGTTTGCCGATGAATTTGCCTCTCTGAGCAGACCATTGGCAACCGCAATGAAACCTCTTTCCGGCTCGACAGAAAAGATGTCGGAACAGACTCTGAGTTTCAAAGAGCTTCCGCAGAGCAGGAGATTACGTTATTCCGAAGGCGGAACATTTATGAAAGAGGAAAGATCCTCGGTTGCAATGGCTGAGTCAACACCCGGCAGTGCTCCTGTCTATGCAGTGATGATGTATTCGTCGGCATGGGGCGATGAGAACGGGGCAAAACGCGGTGTTTATTCCATCCCTACGGACGGAACGACCACAACACCAGCGCCGATAGCACTCAATGATGTGTTTACCGAATGTGCATTTGCCGTAGGCATGCCCGGTAAATATCATTTCGGACAGGTGAACCGTACCGGAAGCGTTATACTCTCCTTGAGAATGTATACATACAATACAGCGGACTGGAGTGCGGCATCTTCTCTCAACGGTGATATAGCTTCAAGAAATTTCACAGCGTCGGATGCGGCTTATAATCCGGTAACCACAGAGGTGTATGGTTCTGTTCTCGATATCAAAGAGAATACATGGGGACTTTATCGCATTATAACAGAACCAAAACTTGAGTTCAAGAAGTTGGCTGATCTTGCAGAACCGTTTGTTGCAATGTCTTTCACAAACGACGGTACATTGTATGCAGTTACTCAGAGCGGAAAATTTATCAGATATGAATTGGCTACGTTCACTCCGACCACTGTGTCAGAAGGGTTACCGGTGTCAACAAAATATACATCCGGCACACTCGATTCAGAGGGGAAGAAATTCTATTATGCGCAGTGCGGTGACGGAGTTTCCTCTCTTTACAGTATTGATGTCGCTACCGGACAACCTTCCAAGATGTATGACTTTGCAAACGGAGAGGAATTTGTAGGGATGTATCTGCCCTCGGCCGCTCCTTCAGGAGCTGTGCCCTCTGCAGCAAAGAATCTTGCTGCCACATATACAGGCAAAGAACTTAGCGGCAAGTTCTCATTTACAGCACCTGAAGCAAATGTAGACGGTAGCGCGGGATCAGGAAACCTTGACTATACAGTTTATGCCGGCCTTGATAAGGTGGCAGAGGGTAAGGTTGAATATGGCAAAACTGAAACTCTCGATATTACTGTTCCTCGCAATGGAGAGTATGTCTTTACTGTGCGGCTGAGAAACGCGGCGGGGGAAGGTAATATTGCAAAGCTGATAAAATGGATCGGAGCGGATGTGCCAAAAACGCTGACAACCGCACCAAAAGTAAGCTGGAAGGATGGAAAAGCTACAATTACATGGTCCTCTCCGTATGGAACTACGGGAGTAAACGGAGGATATGTGGACAGAAATGATTATACATATACTGTGATTCGTAATAATGATGGTAAGGTTGTAGCGGAGAATATTTCTACAAGAACTGCTGAGGATGATCTGCCGGAACCAGAGGAGGCAACATTATATACTTATAATGTATTTGTTAATTACGAAGGTTCAACCTCCCAGCCGACAACATCCGCCGGTTTGGTAGTGGGTGCAATAAACCCACCGTTTGTGTACAACTTCGACACCGATCCCCTTGCATATTTTACAGTCCTGGATGCGAATAAGGATAGTAAGACATGGTTATACAGTTCTGTGTACAAGCGTCTTCATGTTAATCACAATACCTCAAAGGATATGGATGACTGGCTGTTCACCACACAGATAAAACTTCTTGCAGACCACGTCTATACACTTACTTATGATATCTATGGGGGGACTGCGAACAAGGAGAATAAAATGGAGGTTCTTTTAGGTACGGCACCTTCTGTTGAAGGAATGAAGACAGCAGTTATTCAGGATACCATAGCATATAGCAATGTTGAGAAGACACCTCTTTCTGTTACAAATAAAATCAGCGTTAATGAGGATGGCCGTTATTATATCGGGTTCCATGCCGTAAGCGCAATGAATAACAATTACAACTGTATCCGCAACATACGTATTTCCGCAGGTACATCTATTCATGCACCTAAGGAGGTTACGGAGTTTACAGTATCTCCGGATATGAGTGGTGCGCTTAAGGCATCTGTTTCATTCGTAGCTCCGACTCATAATTTTAATGGACAAGAGCTTAAGAGCCTGACTTCGGTTGTAATACGGAATGGGGGAGAAGTTGTCGCAACTGTCTCCAATCCTGAACCGGGTAAAAAGTATTCTACAACATTTTCCGTGAAGAATCATGGTGCCAATGAATTCGAGGCAGTAGCCATCAATGAGTATGGTGAGAGCCAGTCTGTGTCTGGGTCTGCATTCATAGGTATTACAGTGCCCAATGCACCCGCTACCGCTTCAATGGAAGAGATCGCTCCCGGAAAAGTTACATTCAACTGGAGTGAGGTAAACAAGGATGCCAATGGCAAGAGCATAGACCCGTCGACACTTAAGTATGCTGTGATGGAACTTGACCAGAACCAGTATAAATGGGTCATGAGAGCGGAAGGCATTACCGGATTGACACATACCATGCAGTTGATGGGTGAAAATGATGAGCAGGATTTTGTAAGTATGGCGATTGCAGCTGACAATGAGTATGGCCGAAGCAAATACAGAGCTATAGATCAGGTACCGGTAGGTAAACCATACACGCTCCCGTTCTATGAATCAAATGCAGGCAATATGCTCAGCAATACTTTCCTTACCAAGAAGTATAATGGAGAGGGATTGGTTCGCTGGAGCCAGGGAAACAACTCCACTATGGAAGGTATGGTCTCTTCCGATGGTGATAACGGTTATTTATATATGTCCGGTGAAGCTGTCGGTGATAAAGCAGGTCTTGTGTCCGGGAAAATTAGTCTTGAGAATGCTAAGAATCCTATTTTATCAATAGCATATGTAGGATACAAGGATGATAAGAACAGGATAGGTATAAATATAATATGTGATGGAGTTGAGAAGAATCTGAAAGAGTGGGAGACCTCGGCTGAATCTGCATCCTGGCAGCGCATGGATATTCCATTGGATCAATATAAGGGAAAGACTATTCAGTTTGTATTATACGGTGAGCTTAAAACAAGCAAAAATGTATTTGCAGACAGAATAGAGATTGTGGATTATCCTGATAAGGATGTTGCCATTACAACATTTACAGCACCACAAAGCATACGTGCCGGACGCAAAGGTGTGGTTTCCGCGTCCGTTGCCAATAAGGGTGTGGCACCTGTTGAGGGTTATACAGTCACATTCTACTGTAATAATAAAGAGATAGGATCTCTGTCACCGCAGACACCTATACCGTTCAAGAGCGGATACCGTTTCGATCTGGATCTGGATGCAACACCGATGTCGGAAGAGGTGCTGAATGTTTATGCCGAAGTTACATATCCCGGAGATATGGTGGCAGACAATAACCGTTCAGAGGTTAAGCAGATTGAAATTGAGACAATATCTCTGCCTGTACCCGAAAACCTTGTGGCTTCTCCAGGTCAGGATGGTAACTCCGTAAGTCTTGCATGGAACGAGCCTGTGCTGACAGGTCTGAAGGATGTAGAGGTTCTTGATGATTGTGAAGATTACGAATCTTTCAGCATAAGTGGTTTTGGAGACTGGACAACAATTGACGCAGACAAGTCTGTAAGCGGCTCGTTCAATGGTATCACAGTTCCTCATCTGGGTAGTGAAAGCTTCGGGTTTATGATTTTCGATACTTCGTCAAGTTCATTTAACACCACTTTCAACGGCCATAGTGGAAACAAATACTTCATGGCGTTTACTAACAAGGCCAGTAAGATGGACGACTGGTTGATCTCACCCGAACTTAACGGGGAAGCTCAGAATGTATCATTCTTTGCACGTAGTTATCATCCAAATTATCCGGAAACTTTCCAGATCTTATACTCGACAACGGGAAAAGAGGAGGCTGACTTTAAGCTGTTAAGTCTGTATGAGAAAATCGGATATGAATTTAATGAGTATAAGGTTACGGTTCCCGAAGGAGCAAAATACTTTGCTATCCGTTGCATATCCGAGAATGGCATGATGTTTATTGTTGATGATATCACTTATACTCCGAATGTTGAAAGTATAAAAGTTCTCGGATACAATCTGTATCGTAACGGTGAACTTGTACAATCAAATATTACCGGGAAAACTCATATTGACACAACAGCCAAACCGGGTAATTTAGCATACAATGTATCTGCTGTTTATAATTATGGTGAATCCAAGGTTTCCAACACCGCGACTCTTAAACTGTCAGATGTAGATTTATTGGAGTCTGAAGGGATTTCCGTGAAATCTCTTGCCCAGGCCATTGAGGTTATTGCTCCTCAGGGTGCGTCTGTATCAGTATACAATATCTCCGGTATGAAATTGTTTGATGAAATAAGCGCAGGACGCTCACTGTTCAATGTTGAGTCGGGTGTTTATGTTGTCAAGGTTGGAACTCATGTATTCAAGGTAGCTGTTAAGTAAACATTTGACATAAGATAAGACGAACAAAACCGCATCGGCAGTCCCGGTGCGGTTTTTATTTTGTCAACAATTGACCGAGAATAAGAGTGTGTTTACTTTTAACACGAATTTAATTTTAGAGAGTGTATGCTAAATTCGTGTTAAAAGTAAACACACTCTAAGTTTTATGCAGTTACAGCAGTGAAGCTGAACGACGGATGAATGCCGAAAGTGCTTCTCCTTTTAACAGCCCGTTCTGCAACAATGCAAGGTCTATTATCTGTTTTACATTGTCTATGTCGGCAGCGTAATTCTTGATTATTTCTTCCTCTTTTGAGCGATTTTTTGTGACCTCTGCCTCCAAATCGGAAATCTGTTTGTTGAGAGTGTTTTTATCAGCATCTTTCTCAGACAGCTTTTCTCGAAGTTCGGAAATTTGACTGTTGAAAGATTCCGTCTCTTTACGGATAGGCTCTATTTCACCGCCGATGCTTTCTTCAGCGTCTTTGATGATCTCTTTAACTGCCTTATGCTCTGTATTTATGACAAGTGAATACATGTCGGGCATCTGCCCGTAGAAATTCATACCCGGTTGCATAGCCGCCATATCTTTCATACGGCGCATCATCTCATTTTGTGTGACAACCGCCGGTGAGTCATTTTCAGACAGTGCGTTATATTCAACCACAATATTTGTATCCTTTATCTCGGGCAACTGTGTGCGGAAGATAGTTGTAAGCATGTCAGCCTCCATGGGAGTTATATCAGCTTTCTTGTCATCAGCTTTGCTGATAAGCCTGTCAGGAGTGTCGGAGTCTACACGCACAAAGCGAGTCTTTTCCAATTTGCTTTCGAACATTCCTACAATGTGCTGGTCAAGCTGTCCGTTCATCAACAAAACATTGTATCCTTTCTCTTCAGCTCCTTGGATATAAGAATACTGGTTAGATTTGTCAGATGCATACAGGTAAATTATGTTACCTTCCTTATCTGTCTGGTTGGCTTCAACAAGCTTGCGATATTCTTCCAGAGTATAATAACTGTCGTTCACATCCTTCAACAAAAAGAACTTCTTGGATGCGTCATAGAACTTCTCATCAGTCAGCATACCGTATTTGATGAACACTTCTATGTCGTCCCATTTCTTTTCAAATTCCTGACGGTTGTCCTTGAACATCTTGTCGAGCTTCTCGGCAACTTTCTTGGAAATATAGGATGAAATCTTTTTAACCTGTTGGTCTGCCTGAAGATAGCTTCGGCTTACATTCAGCGGGATATCAGGAGAATCTATAACGCCCTGCATGAGCATCATAAATTCAGGGACTACGCCTTCCACCTGATCGGTGACATAAACCTGATTGCAATACAATTGTATACGGTTATGCTGTATGTCGATATTCGATTTGATTTTCGGGAAATACAGGATACCGGTGAGAGTAAACGGATAATCAACGTTAAGATGAATCCAGAACATGGGATCCTCTTCGCCCGGACGCAACTCATGATAGAATTTGAGATAATCCTCATCTTTGAGATCAGCCGGCTTCTTAGTCCAAAGAGGTTCTGTTGCGTTTATAACTTTATCTTTATCGGTGTCTACATATTTGCCGTCTTTCCACTCCTGCTCTTTACCGCTGATAACCGGTACGGGAAGGAACCGACAATACTTCTTCAGCAGAGTGTCTATGCGAGACTGCTCAAGAAACTCCTTATTGTCATCATCAATATAGAGGATGATATCTGTGCCTCGTTCAGTCTTGTCGATTTCCTTCATCTCATATTCAGGGCTACCGTCGCAAACCCATTGTATACCTTTGGCTCCATCTTTGTATGAGAGTGAACGGATCTCCACTTTTTTCGATACCATGAAGGCAGAGTAGAAACCAAGACCGAAATGGCCGATAATGGAATTTGCCGTATCTTTGTATTTTGCAAGAAATTCCTCGGCACCCGAGAACGCTATCTGGTTGATATATTTGTCCACATCGTCGGCATCCATACCAATGCCATGATCAGAAATTGTAAGAGTGCCGTTCTTTTTGTCGACAGTAACTTTAACGTTCATCTCTCCGAGTTCACCTTTGAAATCTCCGAAAGAGGAAAGTGTTTTCAATTTCTGGGTTGCATCAATTGCATTTGATACCAATTCACGGAGAAAAATTTCGTGATCGCTGTATAAGAATTTCTTAATGACGGGGAATATGTTTTCAGTAGTAACCCCGATTTTTCCTGTTGCCATATTTTCTGGGTTATGTATATTAATTTTATATATGCTTAATCAAATATTGTGCCATTCTAAATTATAACATATAACCTGTTCTGTAGGATTATAATAGAGATTCTTTTTTCCGGCATAAGTCGAGTGACACAAAAAGTGTGGTTCTAACAGAGACGGGGTAGTGAGAGTTTAAGACACGGGGATTCAAGTGCGCGACTTGGGGATAAGTCA
>CAQFOZ010000015.1 GCA_948788915.1 uncultured Muribaculaceae bacterium
AAGAAAACGTGAGCCAACTATGCCACGTCGTAGTTTGAAGGTCCTGAGAAAACCTGTGAGCAGATGTAACAATAGTAGCCCACGCTATACGCGTGAGAACCACTATGCTTTTCCTTGCTCAGTTTATGAATTTCTCAGGTTCTCAAACTACAAGATAAGCATAACGCTTCTTAATATTCAAATGTCGTGCGAGCCAACGGCTTGCAATCGCAAAATTAATAATAAATTGTGAGAACATAGCCGTTAGCGATAAAAAATTATCGTCTGCCTGATATACCGCGTTTAGGGTGAGATGAATACCTTTGTTCAGTATCACCCCTATCCCTGAAGTATGCAGTTTATCCTGAAGCACGACAAGTTGCATTACAGAAATTTGCTGTTCCAATGTGGAATTTCAAGTATCTTTTCTTTGCATACCCAAATCACAAAATCGGCACTAAATTCCGGCACTTTGCCTCCATGATTACGGCTTCAAAAGCTTTGATACGGACATGAAAAAGGAGGCTTGTCACCTCCTTTCTTTCAATCTTATGAATGTTTTTGCTCTGTAAACGTAGAGATTTATAACTTTGACAAGAGCTCGGTGCCGGTCATCGCTGTCATCTCGGAGAATGCGAAAAGTTTCTTGCCAAGGTCTTTGAGCGATGCGCCTATGTGATATACCGTCTCGTCAATTATCAGAAAACGGTCATGGGCTCCATGATATACATTGATTGTGATTTCGGGGTATTGCTGATTATGACGCCGTAGATCCTGACGGAGGACAGGCTTGATTTCCTGCGTATAAATGGTTGCTTTGACTCCCGGTTTCCTTTTATCAAGCTGTGTCAAAACAGTCGCATCCACGTAATTGTCAATCAGAACTATGCGTGTATTGGCAGATTCAACTAACTTTGATACTATCACATGAGCATCGAATATCTGCCCTTGAAACAGAATCCCTTCCTTGGGAGGCAATGAAGTTCTTACGAAGAAATCAACATCCCTTCGAATAGCAGCGATTTTCCCATCTTGTTCCATAAGCCGTCTATCCAATCTGTCGCTCATTTCTATCAATCTCTGGTTGACCGAATAGCCACGAAGCAGATACTCCTTCAATATCTTATTGGCCCACTGCCGGAACTGGGTGCCTCTTAATGACTTGACTCTATACCCTACAGATATGATGACATCAAGATTGTAGTATTTGGTCCGATATCTTTTGCCGTCAGATGCAGTTGTCAAGTATTCCTTGACAACTGAATTTGCATCTAATTCCCCTTCTTTGAAAATATTATTAGTATGAAGGCTTATGTTCTGTTTCGTGGTCTGAAACAATTCTACCATCTGAGCCTGCGTAAGCCACACAGTATCACCTTCAACTTGAACATCAAGTTTGAGGGTTTCATCAGGTTGATATATTATTATCTCGTTTTCTTGCGTAGATTCCATATGCAAATTTATAAAAAGTTTATGACAATTCACTAGGCAGGAATGAGTAATGCAGCCTTTCGACCTCAGCGGTAAGGGTCTGGGGCAGCAGTTTTGCATAGACCTTTTCGGTGATGTCGGTGCTCCCATGTCCTAACAAGCGACTGACAACCGACATGGATAGCCCTTTGTTAAGCGCGAAGACTGCGAATGCATGTCATGCCACGTGGAATACCCCATTTCGTCAGAATCGGGTGATAATTCAGCGGGAAATAGGCAAGTTAACAAATTTCGGCCGAGCTGAATGCCTGAAAATAGACAAGCATATTTTGCGACAAAAGTATACACAACAAAAGCGATTGACAAGTCTATTCTGCCGCTTGCCAATCGCTTATATTTTAGTTTTTACACCCTAAATTGGGCTATTTTTATATCAGTACTCGTCCTCGTTGAAGAAAAAGTCGTCTTTCGAGGGGTAGTCGGGCCAGATGTCTTCAATGCTTTCATAAATCTCGCCTTCATCCTCTATTTCCTGGAGGTTCTCTATAACTTCCATTGGCGCACCGCTACGCATTGCAAAGTCTATTAATTCCTCTTTTGTTGCCGGCCAGGGCGCATCCTCAAGTTTTGATGCAAGTTCAAGTGTCCAATACATATCTTTATCTATTTAAATTTATTATTTCTTAAAATTGTAATCACCTCTATTTTCCTACTTTCCATGTTATCTCTTCATGCCCGGTATGGTGATTAAAATACCTTGCAAGTATAAACAGATAATCAGACAGACGGTTGATATATCTCAGCACTTCCGGATCAACATAAGCCTCTTCCGCAAGATTAAGGATTCTCCTTTCCGCCCTGCGACAAACCGTCCGCGCCAAATGAGCACGAGATGACAGGTCACATCCTCCGGGCAATACAAAAGCAAAAATCTTTGGGGTTTTATCGTCCCATCCGTCTATCCAGCTCTCCAATTGAGAAAGTTTATCTGAAATCAATGATTTACAAGCTATCTCCTTACCATCTTCCGATTCTGTGGCAAGATAGGAACCTATATTGAAAAGCTCGTTCTGAATATCCGTCAACTGTGCCACGACATCCGGAGGACAATCCTTTCCACTGCCGACAAGCCCGATACAACTCGAAAGTTCATCGACCGTGCCGTATGCCTCTATTCTCACACAATTTTTTTTGACTCTGCTCCCTCCGACAAGAGAGGTGGATCCTGCATCGCCCGTGCGCGTATATAAAGAACTTTTAGCCATTCCTGTTTCTCTTTTTTCTTTGTAACGTTGTTACATCAAAATTGTTGCATAGTTGCTCTTTTTGATAATATTTTGTAGATTTGCGTATGATTTCCAAGTTTATTTTATGAGTGAAAACACACCCTATATAGTAAGTGCAAGAAAATACCGTCCCGCTACGTTCGCTTCTGTAGTAGGACAAAAAAACCTGACTGCGACTTTAAAGAACTCCATATCTTCAGGACGGCTGGCACAAGCCTATCTGTTCTGTGGTCCGAGAGGAGTGGGGAAAACATCCTGCGCACGAATTTTTGCACGCACAATCAACTGTTTGAATCCTACTCCGGAAGGCGAGGCATGCGGCGAATGCGATTCCTGTGTAGCCATATCCAAGGGAAACTCTTTCAACCTGATCGAGCTTGACGCTGCGTCCAACAACCGCGTAGAAGATATCCGCGAGGTGATTGACCAGGTGAATATCCCTCCACAGCAAGGTAAATACAAAGTGTTCATTATAGATGAGGTTCACATGTTGTCTTCCGCTGCTTTCAACGCATTCCTAAAGACACTTGAAGAACCGCCAAAGTATGCAATTTTCATACTCGCCACCACTGAAAAGCATAAGGTTATCCCTACTATATTAAGCCGTTGCCAGATTTATGATTTCAAACGCATAACTGTCGACGACATGGTTGACCATCTGAAATACGTTGCAGCAGACAGAGGTGTCGAAGCAGACCCCCGCGCGCTCGCTGTCATAGCCCGCAAGGCTGACGGTGCCATGCGCGATGCTTTATCAATATTTGATCAGGTGGCGGCATCTTGCGGAGGACACATTTCTTACGAAGGAACCCTGAATAACCTTAATGTCCTTGACAGCGATTTTTATTTCCAGCTTACCGACAGTTTTGCTAAAGGAGACATCCCGGATGCCCTTCTCATTTACAAAAACATACGAGACAAAGGGTTTGATTCTCTATTCTTTATAAACGGTCTCGCATCACACATACGAGACCTTATGGTCGCAGCCGATCCTCGTACCATTCCCCTGCTTGAGGTGGATTCCGAAACGTCCGGACGCTTCAGGGAACAGGTAAGCAAACTACCGTTGCAATGGTACTATGCCGCGATGAAAATTCTTAATAACGCTGACTACAACTACCGCACTGCAAGCAATAAACAGCTTCTTGTGGAAGTCACCCTTATACGCCTGTGCCAGCTCCTTAAACCCGCCACTCCCCCTTTTGACTTAGCGGAGGACCTCCCCTCCCTCCGCCCCGTCAACCAAAGCCCAAAACCTGTGTCTTATAGCTACAGGGCAGAGACAAAGGAGAATAGAGTCCCGGAGATAGTTGCCGAAAAGGAACCGGAATTGAAAAAGACTCCGGAAGAAAGCCATCAGGACAAAATCAGACCGATACCGGATTATCAGGAAAAGCCCAAACCCCGCAAAACCGCCAACAGACTCCATTCAATGCGACTGTCGGAAATGGATCAAGACCCATCCGATTCTCACAACGAAGTGCAGGACGCAGATTTCACCGACTCTCAGTTCGAAGAAGCATGGAATATATTTATGGCCCAGAACCCTGATAAACATATTCTTCTGAGCGCTATGCGGTCTTCAACAAAAACACGTAAAAGCAAATCTCTATACTCAATCACCGTTGAACTTCCACAGCTCAAAGGCGCGCTCGAGAATCCGGAATTCAAACTTACCCAGTTTCTGAGAACACATCTTAAGAATGATAATCTGCAACTGGAAGTAACGGTACAGGCAAATGAAAACAGAGCCAAACGATTGCCGCCTCAAGAATTTCTTAAGAAAATAATGACGCTCAATCCCGAAATGGCAAATTTTCTGAAATCAATAGACGCTGAAATAAATTGATTATGAAGAAATTTAAACTTTTTTCATCGTTAAGATTCGTTAAGATTCTGAGGATATTTTCAATATTGAGAAAGGAACATAGCGGGCTATGTGACTGACGAAATATGGAAAATATACCAAAATATTAATGAAGATTGATGATGAAGAAAACATTTTTCATATTCTTTTAATTTTCGTAAAAAGTTTAAATCACTTCTATGTCTGTAACAGTAAAAATAACAGAGCAAGGGAAAGTTATTGAGAAGGAGATGGATCTTCGGGAAGCATGGAACCACATGCCGAAAGCCGAATGGCTCAAAGAAGCAAAAAAAGCGGAACTCAATTATTTTTTTGAGACCAATAAATACTGCGGGAAATGTGGATGTGCTCTTGATCAGGCCTCGGACATTTCTTTGACATGCCGCAAATGCGGCAGTGAAATATTCCCTGCCCTTAGCCCGGCAATACTGGTGTTGATCAAGAGAGGAGAACAGGCTCTCCTTGTGCATGCGCGTAATTTCAAGAATCCGGACATGCACGCTCTTGTTGCCGGATTTGTCGAAACAGGTGAAAATCTTGAAGAATGCGTGGCGCGTGAAGTGATGGAAGAAACTTCAATTTCCATAAAAAATATCCGGTACTTTGGCTCCCAATCCTGGCCGTTTCCATCTCAGCTGATGATTGCCTTTACCGCCGAGTACAATTCCGGTGATATTAAACTTGCAGACAATGAACTTTCATCCGCTCACTGGTTCTCCCGTGAATCGCTTCCCGTGCTACCAACAATGCCTTCACTGTCAAGAATACTTATAGATGCATGGATCAGTAAAACTGTATAGCCCTTCTATGTTAAACCATCTTATCTTATGTTAAACATTGTTAAATATAAGATTCAACTCCACTATCAACACCCATAAACCAAGTCGAAATTGGAATATACGAAATATTTTACTACTTTTGCATATAATTTCCGGAGGGGACGAAAGTCTCCTCCTTGTTTTTGAATCGTAACATAAAATTATGATAGACAACAAGGCATTGACAGATTTCATTGAAAAAAATCTCACAGACACGGAATATTTCCTTGTAGATGTAAAAGTGAGCAAAGAAAATGAAATAAAAATAGAGATTGACTCTATGGGCAGCGCCGACATAGATTTCTGCATCGCTCTCTCAAAGAAAATTGAAGAAGCATTCCCACGTGACAACGAGGATTATGAGCTGGAGGTAGGAAGTGCCGGGCTTACATCTCCGTTTAAAGTTAAAAAACAATATCTCAAAAATATCGGAAACGAAGTAGAAGTTCTTGCGAAAAAAGGAAAAAAAATCACCGGAGAACTTCTTGAGGCAACTGACAGCGGTTTCAAGATACGGACAACTGTAAAAATTAAAGAGGAGGGCAAGAAAAAAGCCACTGAGACAAGCGTGGACATGCAATTCTCATACGATGATATAACTTCCGTAAAATACTTACTGAAGTTCTGAATAGTAAACTGCGTGGCATGAAAGCCACTTTTTAAACAAATATTAATTCACAGGCAACAGACAGTTGCCTTAACATAAAACATAGAGAAATTTAAATAGTCTTATGGCAAAGAAAGCAGAGACAGTAAACATGGTTGACCGGTTTGCGGAATTTAAAGAACTGAAAAATATAGACAAGGCCACTATGATTTCGGTTTTGGAGGAATCTTTCCGCAATGTATTGGCAAAGATGTTCGGCACAGATGAAAACTTCGATGTGATCATGAACCCAGACAAGGGTGATTGCGAAATATACCAGAACCTTGAGGTAGTTCCCGACGGAGAAGTTGAAAACAATGATTTGCAAATCGGCATCACTGAAGCCAAACAGATAGATCCTGAATGCGAGATCGGTGAAGAAGTTACCAAACAGATATTTTTCGAAAAATTCGGACGCCGGGCCATTCTCAATCTTCGTCAGACACTTCAATCAAAAATACTTGACCTGCAGAAAGATGCTATATACAACAAATTCAAGGAACTTGAAGGCGAAGTTATGACCGGAGAGGTGCATCAGATATGGAAAAAAGAGATGCTACTGCTTGATGAGGAGCAAAACGAGCTCATCATGCCCAAAGAAGAGCAGATTCCCGGTGATTTCTTCCACAAGGGAGATATGGTCAGGGTGATTGTGAAACGCGTCGACAATCCGAACAACAATCCCAAGATTATTGTAAGCCGTACAGACCCCCGCTTCCTCCGCAGACTTTTCGAACAGGAGGTGCCTGAAATAAATGAAGGATTGATCACCATCAAGGACGTGGCACGAATCCCGGGAGAAAGAGCAAAAATAGCAGTGGAAAGTTATGACGACCGTATTGATCCGGTAGGAGCATGTGTCGGGATAAAGGGTAGCCGTATACACGGGATTGTGCGTGAGCTCCGGAATGAAAATATAGATGTGATTTCATGGACAGCAAATCCCCAGCTTTACATACAGCGCGCTCTCAGCCCCGCAAAAATTTCTTCCATCCGTCTTAATCAGGAGACAAAGAAAGCGGAAGTATTTTTGCATCCCGACGAGGTAAGTCTTGCAATTGGCAAAGGTGGTATGAATATACGTCTCGCCACAATGCTCACCGGCTACCAGATTGATGTTTACCGAGATATCGAGGAAGGTGAAGAAGATATATATCTTGACGAATTTAGCGATGAAATTGATCAGTGGGTGATCGAGGCTCTGAAAAATCTTGGATTGGGCACAGCCAAGGCCGTACTTAACGCACCGCGCAATGTACTTGATCAGGCCGATCTTGAAGACAGCACACTGCAACACGTAATGGAGGTTCTTCAGGCTGAGTTTGAAGATTAATCAGAATTGATCCGGGGATAGGAAAACACCCTCCCGGACAGGGGAATTTAAATATAGAAAGAAACAACCAATATATGCGCATAAAAATCAGCAAAGTAGCAAAAGACTTAAACGTAGGAATCAACACCGCCGTTGAATTTCTGCGAAAGCACAATGTCGAGATTGAAGAGAATCCCGGCCCGAACACGCGTCTTGATGAGGAAGCGGTTGATTTGTTGACACGCGAATTCAGCAAAGACAAAAATGTCAAAGCGATGTCTGATGAAATAGTGACATCACGCAAAAATGAACGCAAAGAGAAAGCGGCAAAACAGGAACGAATTCCTGTTGAAGAAATCAAAACTTCCGTACCGTCAAATGCCGGGCCTAAAATTCTTGGCAAGATAGATCTTGACAGTCAAAAAGCTAAGGCTGCTGAACCGGAGCGCATACAGGAAGAAATTAAACCGCTACCGGAACCCGAACCTAAACCGGTGATAAAACAGGAGCCTGAAACCGAGATTAAGCCGGAACCTAAATCCGAGCCAATGCCCAATCCGGAGCCGGAATCTCCTGTGACAGCACTGGCAGAAGAGAAACCCTCTGTCAAGAAAGAGGACACCGAGCACAAAAATGATATCGGCAAACCGGAAGTAAAATCAGAAATGAAACAAGAGGCCATGCCGAAACCAAAAGCTCAGAATGAAAATCCGAAGAAACCGGAAGAAGCAAAAACCGAACCGGTAAAGCAGGAAGCTCAAAAACCGGCTGTCGCTAACATGAAGCAACAACAGACGGAGAACAAGGCCCAATCTGCACAAAAGGCTCCGGAGAAAGCTAAAGTTGCCGATTCGGCCCCGGTTAAAGAAATTCAGGTGGAAACCGCAGCAAAACAAGATGATGATTCTTCGGGCAACGTGTTCCGTTATTCTTCAGCACCTGCTGGCCCGGAACTGAAAGTGGTCGGAAAAATAGATCTTTCTGCCATAAACCAGTCGACAAGGCCTAAAAAGAAATCTCGGAGCGAGCGCCGGGCTGAAGCAGGCGAGAGAAAAAAGCGCAAGCGTATTGGGAAGGAGAAGATTGATATAGAGAAGGCTGCACAGCAACCGGGCTTTGGAAGCGAAAACCGTAAGAAAGACCGTTCAGACAGCAACCAGTCTCGCGGAGGCCAAGGCGGAGGCAACCAAAGGGGCGAAAACAAACGCAAAAAAGACAAACATCCTGTTAAACAGGAGATCAGCACTGAAGATGTGCAGAAACAGGTCAAGGAAACTCTTGCACGCTTGACAAACAAAGCTCCTAAAAAGAGCGCCAAATGGCGTAAGGAGAAGCGTGAAGAGATGCACAACCGTGAGATTGAAAATCTTCAGCGCGAAGAAGCGGAAAGCAAAGTAATCAAGATTACCGAGTTTGTTACGGCAAATGACCTTGCCAGCCTTATGGACGTTCCGATCAACAACGTCATAGCAACATGTATGAATCTCGGTGTGATGGTTTCTATAAATCAGCGTCTGGATGCCGAGACCATCAATATCGTTGCTGAGGAATTTGGCTTTACAACTGAATTTGTAAGCGCAGACGTTACCGAAGCAATAGAAGTGACGGAAGATACGGAAGAAGATCTGCAAAGCCGGCCTCCTATTGTTACTGTGATGGGACATGTCGACCACGGTAAGACTTCATTGCTCGACTACATCCGCAATGCAAATGTTATTGCAGGTGAAGCCGGAGGTATCACCCAGCATATCGGTGCATATAACGTAAAACTTGAAGACGGACGCCACATAACATTCCTTGACACTCCTGGTCACGAAGCTTTTACTGCCATGCGTGCACGTGGTGCCAAGGTAACAGACCTTGCAATCATTATAGTTGCTGCGGATGATGACGTGATGCCACAGACTGTAGAGGCCATAAACCATGCGTCTGCCGCAGGTGTGCCTATGGTATTTGCAATCAATAAGATTGATAAGCCGGCAGCCAACCCTGACAAAATCAAGGAACAACTTGCACAAATGAACTATCTTGTTGAGGAATGGGGTGGTAAATACCAGAGCCAGGACATTTCCGCCAAGAAAGGTATCGGTGTGGATGAACTCATGGAGAAAGTGCTGCTTGAGGCTGAAATGCTTGATCTCAAAGCAAATCCCGATCGAAATGCCATCGGATCCGTTATTGAGTCATCTCTTGACAAGGGAAGAGGATATGTGGCAACTGTGCTTGTGCAGAACGGCACGCTACACGTCGGTGACGTCATCCTTGCAGGAACCCACTTCGGCAAGGTAAAAGCTATGTTCAACGAGCGTAATCAACGTGTCAAAGAGGCCGGTCCGGCAACTCCGGTACTGATCCTCGGTCTGAACGGTGCCCCGACAGCAGGTGACACCTTCAATGTTCTTGAAACAGAGCAGGAAGCACGTGAGATTGCAGGAAAACGCGAGCAGTTGCAACGCGAACTTGGTCTGCGTACAAAGAAACGCCTCGGACTCGAGGAACTTGGCCGTCGCCGTGCACTCAACGACTTCCACGAACTCAATCTTGTTGTCAAAGGAGATGTGGATGGCTCAATCGAGGCATTGTCGGACTCTTTGCTTAAATTGTCAACTCCAGAGGTTCAGGTCAATGTGCTTCACAAGGGTGTGGGTGCCATATCAGAATCAGATGTAACACTTGCAGCCGCATCAGATGCAATCATCATCGGCTTCCAGGTTCGTCCGTCAGCTTCAGCAAAGAAAGAAGCTGAGAAAGAGGGCGTAGAGATTCGTCTCTACTCTGTCATATACAAGGCAATCGAAGAAGTCAAGGATGCTATGGAGGGTATGCTTTCACCGGAGATCAAGGAGGAAATTACAGGTACGGCAGAAGTGTTACAGACCTATCACATCTCCAAAGTCGGCACAATTGCAGGTGCTATTGTGCGTGACGGCAAAATCAAACGTGCAAGCAAAGTTCGACTCATTCGTGATGGTATCGTGATCTACACAGGAGAACTTGGTTCTCTCAAACGATTCAAAGACGATGTCAAAGAAGTAGTTTCCGGTTATGACTGCGGTCTGTCAATACAGGGCTACAACGATGTCCGCGAAGGCGACCTTATCGAAGCATACGAAGAAGTTGAGGTTAAGAAAACTCTCTAAAATTATACTATAATTATAGATCAAATATGCGCAATATCGTGTCGATATTGCGCATATTTTTAGAAACTGTACAAAATGGAAACGAATTATTATATTAATATAGGCAGCAACCTCGGCAACAAAATGCTCAACATCAGCAAAGCTGTAAGCATGATTGAAAAGGAGTTTGGATGGTTTGAACTTTCCAAACCCGTTAAATCAGAACCGTGGGGCTACGAATCCGTGCATAAATTCGTAAATATAGGGATGCGCTTCATTTCTGAAAAGGAGCCCCTTGAAATACTCCATATCCTTCAGAAAATTGAACGAAAGATCTCCCCGTTGTCTCACCGTAAGAAAGACGGCACATACGCTGATCGCATTATAGATATTGATATCATGGCGGCCGATGGAATAGAAATGGCTACTCCCGAGCTAACACTCCCCCATCCACACCTACACGACCGAGATTTCTTTCTAAACACCTATAACGAATTAAGACAGCGGTAGCTTACCGCTGTCTTAACTCAGTTTCACCCGTTTTATATACTATTCCCCTGCTTTATTTAAAGCGCTCTTCGCGCTCATGACTATTTGTCTCCACGGAAGAGTCGGGTCATTGACATTCAGCAAACGTATCTGCTCCAACACATTATCAACACCACTGACATCAACTCCCTGTTTACGCAAAGTCCTCACTTTCTCGGCAGACTGAATACCCTCTATCAGCCGTTCAAACCGTACCGTAGAGCGATTCCCGGGATAAACAAGGAAAGTATCTCCGGAATTCCAGTTGCCGAACCTTGAATCAGCCGCAGGATCCTCTGTCCATGAATTATATGCCCATCGCAACATTCCGTCATAGTCAAGGGCAAGTCCATACCAACCTAACAATTCCGCCTCATATGGTTGAGAATTTGAAAATGTGTTGGGGAAACGTGGATTACAACAAACATAAAATGTTGTATTCAAACCTTTTTTCCTGCGCTCAAGAATATCTGAGAGATCGGCAGGTTGCTCCTGTGCCACACATACATCGCGCATCTGTGCGTAACGTTTATAAGACTTATGCATGTCGGCTATGGCAAAACCCATCTCCGGAGCATATTTCGCAAGCAGATTTACAGCGGCATCCATCTGCTCCGGAGCCCTCTCATCCATGGCCATATTTGTAATTTCAAGCCATCCCTTTGTGGCAAGATGTTTCTTAAAATCTATCAGAAACGGCTTCCATATCTCTTCAAAAACCGTAGTTCCCGGTTCGGCGACAACTGTCACTTTCTCTCCCTTGGCCTGATCATAATACTCCAGTTCACAATTCCACGGCACCATGGAATAGCAGTTTATCATATCTTTGATACCGATCTCCATCATCATTCCCACCCAGCGGTCAAACACAGTGTAATCATAACTCCACGTTCCATCAGGAAGTCTTGTCCACTCTATCATGTTCTCATATCCGTCGTAGCACTGATGATTCCAGGGATCTTTATTCAGCGTAGCTGTTATTACCTTCTGTCCTGCATCTCGCAGACGCTCCATAACCGGGCGCATGGCTGCAAAATGTTCGTCACTCCACACTTTCACACCTTCTGTACGCGCGACGGCAGAAGGGTGTTGCCATAAATCAAGATGATACTTCCAGTCAGAAGGAGCGGCCAAAGTATGATTCTGAACAGTCAGGTTAAGCGGAAAGAGAAGAACATCTCCATTGTTCGATGTCACCTTCACATCAGTACTGTAAGTTCCGGGAACCGCATCTCGTGGCACCTGCACACTTATCCATACGGGACGCACGGTTCTGGCGGCCATATCGTAGACCTTAAGTGTGTCAAGCATGTCCGGAACAAGGATAGGATCACCTCCTACCACATAGGGAATATTTCCGATTGTATAACGCACAAATCGTGCATCTGCAATCGCTCCCGATAATTTGTCCTCCGGCCCATAGAAATCTCCGATTTCACACCTGACACCACTTATACTGTCGGCCGACCAGAGTAGCAATTCAGCCGCAGTCCGTTCTCCTCTCCAGGCAGTAAGACTGTTGCCGCCCCTGTCCATACAATCCGGAAGAATACTTCTTGAGTGACGTCTGTCCCTGTCGCCCCACATTCCCTTAAGCCCGGTTCCAACTTTATTCCAGGCCTCAGTCTGGGCTGTCGTCAGGAACACAGGATCAACAGGTTCCTGGAATGTAGCAACTCTTACGGTGTCTGCACTGACAGCCTTCGAAAACATCAACATGCAAGTTCCTACAATAATAAATAATTTATCTTTTCTCATGATATTTAAGATAGATTTTTAAGTAGTTGAAATAAATTAATGAACATATAAAACGAAGATATTTTTGAGTCGATTTTGGCGCGGAGCTAAGGAGCATATACACATCTGCGACTGAGCGACAAGCTGAAAGCAACCAAAAAGATCAAGTTTTATAGTTCAAGATTAAAACAATACATATATCGCTTAATTTTTCTCTACTAAGTATGACTCGTAAATTAGTTAATGCATATTTTTAGTGGATTTTCGAGGGATTTATGAGAGTTCAGGATGGAGCAATGCGGGCATTGTGACTGACTGAACTCGCTTAAATCACCGGAAAGACACAAAAAGATGCGTTGACTAATCAATACATTAAATAATTTCGATGTCATACTTACTTATTGATTTATAATCATTCCGTCTGACAAACTTCGGATCTTCTCGGCAATCTGCTTGAGGCTTAAACCCTCCTCCCTGTATGCAAGCGGATCAACAGGATGCCCGAATTTAACTCTATAACTTTTTCCCCGTGAAGCTATCACCTCACCCGGGAGGAGTGTCTGTTCAAGATTAACACCGATTTTCAATTTCTTTCTCCAATATGCAATCCTGTAAAATCGCTTTCTGTTCAGGGCCTCGAAGCGCACAGGGACAATCAGTCTTCCACTCTCTATTGCTTTCGAGACAAACGATTTCTGCCATTGAAGATCTCTGATCGTATCATCAGGATACAACCGCGAAACAAGACCCGCAGGAAACATCACAATCTGTTTGTCTGACATATATGCCTCGCTAATGATCTTTGCCGCCCCCCTTGCCTGCGATCCATATTTATTCACCGGCAAAAAGACAGATTTCAACGGCTCGATATTAAGCAACATGTCATTAACGATGAAACGCACATTATCATCACCATATTTAGATCCCAGAACCATTATAAGCCCGATTCCGTCAAGTCCTCCAAGAGGATGATTGGAAGCGAACACATATCTTCCACCCTCCGGAATCTTGTCAAGTCCCTTCACTTCTATCCTGAGGTCAAGATAATTGTAGACTCCTTTGGCAAACTCAGACCCCTCTCTTGGGTACAGGGTGGCAAGAATATCATTAAGCTCTCTCTGGCATATAAGTTTCTCCAACCCTTTAAGCAAAATACCGGGTATAAGCTTCCCTTTCCATCCCCTCACTCGTGTGCGGATTATATTTGTCAGATCTAATTTCTGAGGTGCCATTTTCAATCAATCCGGGTTAACGGACGACTCCTCATCCCAAAACTCATCGTTCCAGTCTTCATCATCCCAGTTTTCTGTGTCATCTTCATCAATCTCCGGCTGATCGAATATAAATTCATCCTCTTCTTCAACACGGTGTCTCCGATCAAGTGGGCGATGTGTGATACTGAAATTGTTTTTGTTATCTTCTGAATTTATTTCGCGCCACAAAAGATCTTTAAGTTCGGTAATTCCCTGTCCTGTGACTGCGGAAATAAAAACAGCTGGAACATCGTCCGGAAGATCCATGGCAATCTCAGCTCGAAGTTCGTCATCAAGCATGTCGGATTTAGAAATGGCAAGAACTCTGCTCTTGTCCGCCAGTTCAGGATTGAATTCTTTGAGTTCCTTCAGCAAAACTTCATAATCATGTTTTATGTCATCGGAATCAGCAGGAACCATAAAAAGAAGCACAGCATTGCGCTCTATGTGGCGCAAGAACCGTAGGCCAAGTCCTTTCCCTTCGCTCGCCCCCTCGATAATGCCTGGGATATCCGCCATAACAAAAGAACGGTCTCCACGATAATCTACAATTCCGAGACTCGGCTCCATAGTCGTGAAAGGATAATCTGCAATTTTAGGCTTTGCCGCCGAGATAGCAGAAAGGAGTGTTGACTTTCCTGCATTGGGAAACCCCACAAGCCCGACGTCTCCAAGCAGCTTAAGTTCCAGAACAACGGCTTTTTCAAGAGCCGGCTGACCCGGTTGGGCATAGCGTGGGGCACGGTTGGTAGACGTGGCAAAATGCCAATTCCCAAGACCGCCCTTTCCACCACGTAAAAGTTTGATTTCCTCTTCATCCCGAGTCACCTCACAGAGAAATTCTCCCGATTCTGCATCAAACACCGCAGTGCCTACCGGCACTTCAATTATCTGATCCTCACCATCTTTCCCGGAAGAACGGTTCTCTCCTCCGCTCTGTCCGTTTGTTGCAAATATATGTCTTTTATAACGCAGTGGCAAAAGCGTCCACATATGTCTGTTTCCTTTAAGAATTATGTGACCGCCACGGCCTCCATCTCCCCCGTCAGGTCCTCCTTTCGGAACATATTTTGCACGATGGAAGTGACGGCTCCCCGCGCCTCCCTTGCCTGACCGGCAAAGGATTTTAACGTAATCTATAAAATTCGAATCAGCCATAGCCGTATTTATTCTTATTAATTATCAAATCTTTAAAACCGGAGGGTTCCCTCTCCAAAAATATGTTGAGTTAAGAGTGTGTTTAAATTTATTACAACTCTTCATATTGTGAAATAGTTTTCTTCAGCTCATCACACACCATCGCTTTCAGTTCTTTCGGAGCAAGGACCTCAATTTGGGATCCATACCCAAGCAATTCATGCACAAGCTCATAATTAAGCTTTAAATGGTATGTAAAAATAGAATATTTGTCGTGAATCTCCTCCTGTTGCGTAGAATGCATCGGTAATGCCCGAAAATACTTTGCCTGCTGCGGTGTCGTTTTGATTTTCACAACACGCACAGGAGCCTTTGAGACAGTAATTCCAACTATATTATCGAAAAACGATGAAGGATCGAAATCATCCGGCATCTGGAAATTCTCATTCACAAGATTCATGGCGCGCACGCGGTCAAGAGCATACGTTCGGATATCACGGTTTTTATCACGCAATCCCACCATATACCAACGTTGCTTGTATCTCTTTACAAAATAAGGATGAAATATTATTCCTTCTTCAACTCTCGACCGGTTAAATCCGGCATATGAAAACTTAACTTTCTCCGAATTTCCGATTGCCTCAAGCACTGTCGGCAAATATTCCCGAGCGGAAGGCACATCCTCTACCAAAATCCGTTCTCCTGATATACTGGATTCTTTCATGGCGGAAGACACCGCATAAGAGTCAAGCAACCAATTGGAAAGAAGAGGATTGCTGTCTTCTCCCTGGCTTATATAATACTCTCCTCTCTTATTACACAGGATATCAATATGAAAATTCTCCTCTATTGCACGCCGGTAATGATAAAACGTACGCTGAGGTATAGGATTGCCATCCCCGACAGGAGAACGCATCCACAACCGGTCTATTTCATTGCGGGTGAGCTTACCATAACGATTTATGGTATCTACTATCCATATGTATCTACTTATCAGGTCACGCGCCATACAATTACAAAATTAATAAATTGGCGTTATGAATACAATCAAATATACTACGAATATTCGACGAAACATAATAGCGAATGTCGGGCAAAGCCCGGTTCGCGGGCGCAAAGCGGATTATGTAAGTCAAACATACAGAAAAAGGCCGACTCCCGTCGACCAAATCCTTCATTAAAACAACAATAACAACTTTTTCAGAACGCTTATAGCAGTAATCTCTGCTTTGTTATTATAACACTGCTGCCCTAAAATATGTTCACAATATATGCCTTTGTTTCCGGTTAAGAGAGATTTAACGATGTGCTTTTTTTAATGATGGAGGCTGAATCCGACGGTTGGGAATGCGACTTGTCCCCAAGTCGCGTAAATCACATGACCTGCAACCCCATTTCCAAAACCAAATAATTATTAGAACTCATTCATCAGATATACATCAAGGGCAGATTCAAGATCATCACGAGACACAGGCACATCATACTCGGGAGCGGCAATATCCTTAAGCAATACAAATCTCATGCAACCGGCACTATTCTTCTTGTCATGGGTTATTTTATCCACAATCAACTCTCTGTCCTTACACGATATCGGCAACATCCTGTAGTGAGACAGTATATTCGTTTTATATTCGTATATCCGTTCCGAAGGGAACCCCATCAGAAACTTACTCAATAAAAGAGCAACCATTATTCCGTGAGCCACACACATTCCGTGCGAGACATCGTTCGTCCCCCTTTCCGTAAGTATTGATTCAAACGCATGCCCTGCCGTATGACCGAAATTAAGTAGTTTTCTCAATCCCGTTTCATTGGAATCAGCTTCTGTTATTTCCTTTTTCCATTCCACACATTTCCGGATAATATCGTCTGTGGCAAAAAAGTCTTTAATCAATGAAACATAATCCTGCCGCGACCGCAGCATCGTCATCTTCACCACTTCCCCCATACCGGAAAGGACCTGTAAAGATGGAAGAGTTTTTAATAAATCTGTATCTATTATCGTCGCTATAGGAAACGCAAATGTTCCAACCTCGTTTTTCAGCCCTGCAAAATCAATTCCTGTCTTACCCCCTACCGATGCATCCACCATCGAAAGAAGCGTTGTCGGCACATTTACATATCTCAGCCCCCGCTTGAACGTAGAGGCTACAAAGCCTCCCATATCAGTTGTCACACCTCCTCCAAGATTGATGATAACTGATTTTCTTGACGCACCTCTTTCTGACAGTAGAGTCCAAAGGTCACAAACAGTACTTATATTTTTGTTGCATTCCCCTTCCGGGAAGGTAATAATATCACTGGATATGGATTCAAGATAACTACCGATATCAGGTCTTCTTTCAAAAAGTATTTTTTTTAAGTTTGAATCAGTGATGACGAAAAGGCTATCATAGTCAATACCGTTCAACACTTTATCCAGCCCCTCCACCGGATAAGTCGTATAAATTATCTCAGTCATGTCCTGATATTGAGTCAAGTACAGCAGCGAACTCCGGCATGGATGGAAATATAAGATCAGCACCCTCTTTCTCAAATAATTCCTTAGGCACCGGACCCGTGGTTACAGCGATAGTAAAGGCCCCTGCTCCTTTCGCAGCACGAACACCCAATGGCGCATTCTCTATAACAACAGCTTCTTCCGCACGGACACCGGCTAATGCAAGCCCTTTGAGATATGGTTCAGGATCCGGCTTACCATGCGTGACATCATGAGCCGTAATTCGATCGCCTGGATTGAATGCTCCGGGAAAATCTGAATTAATACTATTCAGAAGTGTCTTTTGGGCTGATCCGGTTACTAATATCCGACGTAATCCCGCGCGTTCCAATGCCTTGAGCATCTCGGCCGTGCCGGGCATAGGATCATTATGGCCGATCTCCCGAAACAGTTGCGACTTCCTGTCGTACAACTCCTGTGCCCGTTCCTTTGTAATCTCTTTGCCCGTAGCCTTACGAAATATTTTATCTATAATTTCAGTACCGACCATACCTTCATATATATATATTTCCTCGGCATTAAACGGTATATTCAGTTCATCGACAATCTGCTGCCACGCACGAACATGATATTTCATGGAATCATAGATAACGCCATCCATATCAATGAGTGCTACCTTCTTGTTCTTCAAAAAATTCTCCATACCCATTTAACGAACCAAATATACAGATGTTGTATCGGTAAAGATGGACTCATATAAAACATTACCAATTCTCCTTGCCAATCCTCCTTAACATTATTTGGATTTTATGTATGGAAATACTAATTTTGTAGGACTCTAATATAAAAATACAATTGCTTAAGGTCTGAGGAATTTCAACCCCTTTCGCTGTTTTCCATATCTGCGACCCCGGCGTTATTGAATTTTATGGGATGGAGTCTTAATTTTTATTCAAAACACCATGAACGTAGATACTAAATACATCTTTGTCACAGGAGGAGTAGTTTCATCTCTCGGTAAGGGAATAATATCTTCCTCTGTTGCGCGTCTTCTCCTTTCGCGGGGATATAACGTAACCATCCAGAAATTCGATCCTTATATCAACATCGATCCGGGAACTCTGAATCCTTATGAACATGGTGAATGCTATGTGACCGTGGATGGACATGAGGCGGATCTTGACCTCGGGCACTACGAAAGGTTTACAAATATCCAGACAACCCGTGCAAACAATGTAACCACCGGACGGGTATACCAGTCTGTCATAGATAAAGAACGAAGGGGAGACTACCTGGGTAAAACCGTTCAGATAATACCCCATATCACAGATGAGATAAAACGCAACATCAAAAGCCTTGGCAGTACAGGTAAATATGATTTTGTAATTACCGAAATCGGAGGCACCGTCGGAGACATAGAATCCACTCCTTTTCTGGAAGCAGTGCGCCAGTTGAAATGGGAAATGGGTAAAAACGCGATAAGTATACATCTGACATATGTACCATATCTTAAAGCGGCAAAAGAGCTGAAAACCAAACCTACCCAGCATTCAGTAAAACAACTTCAGGCAATCGGCATACAGCCGGATATCCTCGTGCTCCGCACAGAAAAGAAACTGCCCCAATCAATGTGCCGGAAAGTAGCACAGTTCTGCAATGTATCCACTGATGCCGTAATACAGAGCCTTGATGCTCCTTCTATTTATGAAGTGCCTTTGATGATGCATCAGCAGGGGCTTGATACCCAAATATTGAAACTTACCGGATGCGACAGCAATGGAGAGCCGGATCTGAAAGCTTGGAACATATTCCTGCATAAACTGGAAACGGCTACCGACACCGTGACAATCGGACTTGTAGGTAAATACGTAGAGTTGCAGGATGCATACAAATCTATCAGCGAATCACTGATGCAGGCCGCAACATATTGCGACCACAAGCTGAATCTTATATATATACACTCCGAAAAGCTGACCGAAGCCGACGTTAATGAGAAACTGAGCGGGATGGACGGCATTATCATTGCACCGGGATTCGGACAACGTGGCATCGAAGGCAAGTTCATCGCTCTTAAGTGGTGTCGTGAGCATAATATCCCGACCTTTGGCATATGCCTCGGTATGCAATGCATGGTAATAGAATTCGCACGCAATGTACTTGGATACGAAGACGCCAATTCGACTGAAATGGATACAAAAACCACGCACAATGTCATAGACCTGATGGAGGAGCAGAAAAGCATATCCAATATGGGAGGAACTATGCGTCTGGGTGCATACGACTGTCGCCTTAAAGAAGGATCCATACCTGCATTGGCTTACGGCAAACTTGATATACGAGAACGGCATAGACACCGTTTCGAATTCAATGGAGATTATCGCCAACGTTTTGAAGATGCAGGCATGATCTGTGTCGGAGAAAATCCTGACACAAAACTTGTAGAAATAGTGCAGATTCCGGAACTGACATGGTTTGTCGGAACTCAATATCATCCGGAATATCAATCAACTGTATTAAATCCAAATCCACTTTTTATCTCTTTTATAAAAGCCGCTATAAAATTCGGCGATTCGAAAAAATAAAACATGGACAAAAACACTCTAAACGGCCTGCTATGCATGCTGGCAGTAATTCTGATCTTCATGTGGCTACAGCCTAAAAATGAAGAAAACACTCAATTGAATGACACACCGGTAGAACAGGGCACTCCTGTTGCGACCAGTATCGATTCGCTCAGCCAGACTGAACGGGGATGGCTGGTAAACAATATTATAGAAAACGGTGTGCCTGAAACTTTAAGCGATTCTACTCGTGCATATCATCTGATGCAAGGAGCTCTTAACCTGACTCTCGCCGGTGACTCAATTTATGGCACCGTCGATGTCGATGGAGATAAGCTGGCATGGGGAGAGATTAACGCCAAGGACGCTAAAAAAATTGGTATCGACCGTCAACGTAAGGCAATTGCTACTGTACGTGAGGTTTCCGCTTCAATGGGTAAATATGGTAAATTTTCCAAATTCCTGTCCGGCAACGATAAAAAATTCACTTTGGAAAACAATGTTATCAAACTTGAGCTTAGTGCCAAATCAGGTTCAATCACTCGTGCGGAACTAAAGAAATATGACACAGAGTATTCTTCTGATGAAACAAAAAAGGAGAAAAATCCGGTGATTGTTTTCGAGGGAAACAGGAACAGGTTTAATTTTCAGCTTCCTCTGCCACAGACTGTAGAAACAGCTGATCTCTATTTCACCCCCAAACAGACTTCCGATTCCACAATCCTTATGGCTCTGGAAATGGCTCCGGATGCATTCTGGGGCATTGAATATACATTGCCACAGAACGACAGTTACGTCGTGAAGATGAGAATTGTCCAGCACAACATGGCTCCTATTGTACAAAGCAATGCGCGTAATCTCGGACTTGACTGGCAACAGGATATCCGTCGTCAGGAAATGGGACGCATGTTTGAAGAACGCAACTCAGGACTTTATTATAAATTTGCAGGTGGCTCTGTGGAGCACCTTTCAGAGGCAAAGAACGACTCCGAAGACCGCAAGGCAAAAATACGTTGGATTGGCTTTAAAAACCAGTTCTTCTCTACCGTAATGATTGCAGATCGACCTTTCAACACCGCAGATTTTAATTCTGAAATAATAAAGGGAGACGATTACCTCAAGAATCTTTCTACTGCAGCGATAATGAATGATTATGACTGGACAGCAGAGAACCCGGTAACATTCCATCTCTTTATCGGTCCTAATCTATATCCCCTCCTTTCGCATCTCGACAAAGAAATAGAAGTTGGTGAAGACCTGAATATGACAAGACTTATTCCATTGGGGTGGAGCCTTTTCCGCTGGATAAACACCGGTGTGATTATTCCGGTATTCAATCTGCTTGGAAAATTCATATCCAACTATGGTATCATAATCCTGCTTCTTACAATACTGATAAAGCTTGTTCTCTTCCCGCTGACATATAAAAGCTATAAGAGCCAAGCCAAAATGCGTGTACTTGCTCCGGATATCAAGGCTATAAATGACAAATATCCCGGCACCGAGAATGCTATGATACGTCAGCAGAAAACTATGGCTTTATATTCAAAAGCAGGGGCAAGCCCAATGTCCGGCTGTCTTCCTATGCTTCTTCAAATGCCTATTCTGTTTGCGATGTTCACATTCTTCCCAAGTTGCATCGAATTGCGCGGACAAAGTTTTCTATGGGCTCACGACCTTTCCGCCCCGGATGCGATTATCTCATGGAGCGGCAACATTCCGCTTGTAACAGAATATTTTGGAAATCATATATCTTTGTTCTGTCTTCTTATGACAGCTACAAATATATTGTACACATATCTCAACATGCAGAACCAGCCATCACAGATGCCCGGCATGAAATGGATGATGTACCTGATGCCGGTATTCTTCATGGTATTCTTCAACAACTATGCGTCAGGTCTGTCATACTATTACTTCCTGTCTCTGCTTATCACCATTTCCCAGACATATGCATTCCGCTTTATCATCAAAGAAGAAGATGTGCGCAAGGCCATGGCTGAGAATGCAAAGAAACCTCGAAAAAAATCAGGTTTCATGGCTCGTCTCGAAGAGATGCAGCGTCAGCAGCAGGCTATGATGCGTGAGCAGCAGAAGAGACAAAGATAAGGCTGACAGATAGGGATACCGGACCCTTATAAATCGGTTTTAAACGGTAAAAGGATGCGCCAGCTAAAAATTATACGCATATTCCTTACCACGCTGTTTTTCGTGGCGACTGTGGTTTATCTGATAATTGGACCGCATTTTCATCCTATGGCCGCGATTTCTGTAAAATCGCAGATTATTCTGTCAAGTTTTACGGTAACCATAGGTGTCACTTTGGTCTGGATGGTGGTGACAATCCTTTTTGGTAGAGTATATTGTTCCTCAGTGTGCCCCGTGGGCACACTGAGCGATATTTTTATATGGGCGCGTAAGAAACTTGGCAGAAAACAACAAATCTTCTCCTACAAGCCGAAGAAACGTTGGTCCATACATATACTTGCGATATATGTGATATGTATCTTTACAGGCATTGTCGCAATTCCATACATCATAGAGCCTTGGAATATAATGCGCAATATCTCGGCTACAATAAGGCCTTCGGCTGTTGAAGCGACATGTATAAACTTCGGTATCGGTTCGCTGACCGGAATCATTTCAGGGATTGTCTCTCTGATTGTAATTGCTGTCTATTCACTATTTCTCGGAAGAAGTTTCTGCACGGAGATATGCCCATACGGGACTGCAATGGGATTGCTGCACGACTATTACCTCTACCATATAGAGATAGATCCCGACAAATGCACATCATGTGGGAAATGTGAAGATATATGCAAGGCTTCATGTATAAAAATAGCCGGACGGCTCGTGGATAATTCAAGATGTGTCCGGTGCTTCGACTGCCTCGCGGCCTGTGACAATGATGCTATACGTTACCAACCGAATAGAAACAGACCGGCGACACCCCTTTTCCGTCGCAAACAAAGAGCGGCTCAATAACAATAAGAAAATATTGCTGAAATGAAACAGTATCTCGACTTAATCAGACATATCCTTAAAGACGGTCATAAAAAGGAAGACCGTACCGGAACCGGAACCATATCAACCTTCGGATACCAGATGCGCTTCGATCTTAGCGAAGGATTCCCGTTGCTCACCACTAAGAAAGTGCATTTGAAAAGTATTATACACGAACTGCTGTGGTTTCTTGCCGGAGACACAAACGTGAAATACCTTCAGGAGAATGGCGTCAGAATCTGGAACGAATGGGCGGATGAGAACGGAAATCTGGGACATATATACGGCTATCAGTGGCGCTCATGGCCCGATTATGAAGGCGGATATATCGACCAGATATCAGAAATAGTCAATATGATCAAGAACAATCCGGATTCCCGGCGAATTATTGTCAATGCATGGAATGTAGGAGATATAAAGAATATGAACCTACCACCTTGCCATGCGTTCTTCCAGTTCTATGTATGCGACGGGAAGCTCTCTTTACAGCTTTATCAGCGTAGCGCGGATTGCTTCCTTGGTGTCCCGTTCAATATTGCCAGCTACGCATTATTGTGCATGATGGTGGCTCAGGTATGCGGGCTACGGCCTGGTGAGTTCATACATACTCTTGGAGATGCCCACATATACCTTAATCATCTGGAACAGGTGAATACACAGTTACAACGTACCCCGAAGAAACTTCCACGAATGATAATAAATCCTGAAGTAAAAGACATATTTGATTTTAAATATTCCGACTTCAAACTCGAAGGCTATGACCCGTATCCCGCAATAAAGGGACAAGTATCCGTCTGAAAACTTGCAATAATATTAACCTAATAATACCAAACTGACTTAATTATGAAATTTTCTAAATTGCTTGTAGCGGCGGCCACAATGCTTGTGTCCGGTTCCATGCTCGCCCACAAAACAACTCCCGACTGGATTCGCAATGCCGTATTTTACGACATCTATCCAAGTTCCTTTATGGATTCTGACGGCAACGGAATCGGTGATCTGCCGGGTATAACTTCCAAACTCGATTATGTAAAAAGTCTCGGAGTAGATGCTATCTGGATGAATCCGATTTTCGAATCCGGATGGTTTGATGGTGGATATGACATTAAAGATTACTATAAGATAGATCCTCGTTTCGGAACAAGATCCGACCTTGTGAATCTCGTAAACGAAGCCCACAAACGGGGATTGAAAGTTTGTCTTGACCTTGTTCCTGGCCACTCCTCCAATCAACATGAATGGTTTAAAAAGGCCTCTACAGAAGGGAAAGACGGGCGTTACGCTGATTATTATATCTTCGTTGACTCAATATCAAAGAAAGATAAAGAGGACATCGAAAAACGCTATAAACAGCCCAATCCTCAAGACTCAAAATTAGGATTGTGGGTACCTACCGAAGAAGCAAAGCCCGGTAATCCAATAGACGGCAAATATAGTGGTAAGTATTATTACAGGAACTACTATCCATGTCAGCCGGCACTGAACTTCGGATATGCAAATCCCGATCCATCGAAACCCTGGCAACAGGCTGTAGACGCTCCCGGTCCCAAAGCACTGCGCCGCGAACTAAAGAATATCATGGCATATTGGTTCGATCTTGGTGTTGACGGATTCCGTGTTGACATGGCAGCCTCTCTGGTCAAAAATGATAAGGATAAAAAGGAGACACAAAAGCTTTGGCAGGAAATGCGTGAATGGATCGACCGTGAATATCCAGGCAAGGTTCTTATTTCTGAATGGGGAGATCCCGCTATGTCCTGTCCCGCCGGATTCGATTGTGACTTCCTGCTTATATCTAAAAGTCCTGGCTTCAAACAGATCGCACGTGGCTCACGTCCTGGAAAATTTGTCGGCAAGGATGCTTATTTTGAGAAAACAGGTATCGGTGCCTACGATAAATTTGTTGAGGAATTTAACAAACAGTATCTCGCTTCAAAAGATTTCGGATATATTTCTCTGTTCTCTGCCAACCATGACATCAACCGCCTTAACTCAGAAGGACGTGATACACCCGATCAGATAAAGACATTCATGACATGGCTTCTTACAATGCCCGGAGTACCGTTCATCCACTTTGGTGATGAGATCATGATGCGTAATGTTAAAGGGCTCCCAAGCGTTGAGGGATCTCGCGAAGAACGCAGTGGGACACGCACACCTATGCAGTGGGACAACACTGAAAATGCCGGCTTCTCCACAGCCGCACCGGAGAAACTGTTCCTTCCGATGTTTACAGACGGCGGTAAACTCACTGTAGCCACACAGGAAGCGGATCCGAACTCAGTCCTCAATCATGTCAGAAGAGTTAATAAAGTGCGCCATGACCATCCGACACTTGCAAACCTTGGTGACTGGATCACGGTAAGCGACATGTCAAAACCTTATCCCTGGATATACACACGTACAAGTGCTGAAGGCACCTATGTCGTAGCGCTCAACCCCGGTGGGAAAGCAGTAAAGGCAACTGTAGAGCTTCCGGCAGGCAACCTTGACTGTCTTCTTTCCGACGGCAAAACATCTGTCAAAAATACCAAGAAAGGAACCGAGTTCTCACTCGGAGGCTGCTCCTCTGCAATCTACAAAATAGCAACGAAATAATTATCACCTCCTATATTAATCAAAATAAGAAAGATTGTTACTTCAACGTAACAATCTTTCTTATTTTGATTTTGATATGCAATCTATATATTTTAAAACACAAATAGCAATTTATAATCATCAATATCTTACAAACATATACAATAGATTCGCTTTTAGTGTTGTATAGATGGATAATACATCTTTTTTAATTATTTGTAAAATATTGAATATTAACAAATTACTTGCATATGAAAAGTTTTATCATACAGAATATTTATAATCAACTTATGTTTACAGTTCAATAAAATAAATTTGAATAATACACTTTCTCACATCAAAAAACACTGAAGTTAGTTTTATATTATTCTTGCAAAGTAACATTGTCCATTTTATTAAAATAGCTATTATTTCCAGTATCATTTAGATAGATTGCAAAACCGTCCTTATCTTGTGCAATGATTGCATATGTTCCCAATTCATCAATTGGACCTATTAAATAGACATCCTGATGATTTATAATATTATTAGAAAATTTTAAACCATCTCTGATCAACTTTGATAAAGACACTATTGAACATTTAAATTCCTGTTTTAACTCATATTTATTGTCAATCATTTCACAAGTCAATGTATTTAGATTAAGATTCCACAATCTATCATAACCTTTTTCCTTAAAGACTTTATATTTTGATGTTATCTGATTTTTATTGTTTAATTTAATCTCGGATATTTTATCAGTACCAGTTAAAGTTAATTTATCCATTTTCATAAAAAAGTCTTTATCCTCAGTATCATTCAAAAAGATTGCAAAACCTTCCCTATCTTGTGCAATGATTGCATATGTTCCCAATTCATCAACAGGACCTATTACAAATACATCATCTACCACCACCTCTGTTGAGAAATAATACCCATTCTTTTTTAATTCCGAAATTGGACACGCACGTAATTGAAATGACTCATTATGGCCAGAATTTGGGTCATACATTCTACATATCTCCTCAACTGAATTAAGACTCCAAATATATTTGGATTTCTTTTCCTCAAAAGTCATAATTGTACCCCTCTCTGTCCCGATATTCTTTCTTTGTGATACAGGTCTTAAAGTAAGAAAAAGTAGAGTACCAAAAAATATTATTATAAATAAGAAAGTAAAATTTCTCCAATCTTTATAATCATTCTGTTTATTCATACAAATTCCAATTAACTTTTATTACAAATAAAGTTTTGATATTAAACTTATTAACATTACATAATCTGTAAGAAGCATCAATTATTCAACAGATTTATAATCAGTATACCTTCTGGACATATCTAATAATTTGACAAGATTCTAGCTTGTAATCCAATTAACATTTACACTTAAATATTAAATTATGATTAAGCAATAATATTTATAGCACCGAATAGGAATGAATATTTAGAGATGATGTTTATATTCATTTTTAAGAATTTAGATGTGTCTACCATTGATGCATACATAGATTAATATTCGCCTCGGTCATCCCCTCGTTGGCTTGGTAATATTATATAAAAAGAAAGACGTAGGAATCTGTATCATTACCGTCCTACACCTTGAGGCTTCTCGCATTGCCCTATCGAAGTTGGACGGCAACTGCAGAAGCCCACGCCTATATATGTAATGACAATATTAGAGCAATTTTCTCACGAAAACCGATCTAATTCGAATATTACATAACCACGGGCATCCACCGTTGCTCAATCCTGACTTCGATATGAAATTTTGCGAGAATTTCAAGGTGTCAAGAATCAGCGCGGATAAACGCTTTCTATAACAATATTTATAACACCCTGCTCCACTTAACCACTTAACGGGGCTTCTGCAAAGCGTTATTCAATTGTAAAATTAAACAATAATTATGAATTAAAGAATATATTAAAAGATAAATATCATCAATTTACCAACAAATTATTTAAATTACAAAAGGACATTGGCAAATTTATAAAATAAAGAAATATCTTATACAATATATTAATATTGATAAAAAAACTGAGATACTAAATATCATATAGAAGCAAGTTACCCGAAGAATGGCACCTTGCCTTAATGAATAAACATATTTAAATTTGGTTTCTCTACAGTTTATTAAACATTAGACGCAATTATATGAATTTACTGTATCAAATTTTTATACCCTCTTTATATACTATTTTACTGATTTTAAATAGTTACATAGTCCTTCGTAGATTTTTTGAGCCATAAGCTGACGGAACTCAGGATCTGACAGTTTCTCCTCTTCTTCAAGTGATGACATAAATGCTCCCTCTACAAGACACGTCGGGCATATCGTCGGACCTACAAGCGAAAAGTTGAAATTGCCTACAAGACCGTAAAGCGGAAGACCGGTCTCAAGCATACTCCTGCACATAATTTCAGCAAATGGCCTGCAAAACACGTGCTTGTAATATACAGAGGTTCCCGGAGAACTTAGTGCCGATCCCCCGGCATTGTTATGTACTGAAATTGATAAATCCACATTGGCCTCTGACCAAATACGTTTACGCTCAGCCATTGATAAATTTGAATCATCACTACGCGTAAGTACTACCTTAGCACCTTTCTTTTCAAGCAAAACCTTTAGCCTCTGAACTATATCAAGGTTAATATCTTTCTCATTAATTCCTGATGGTGATACTGCCCCAGAATTGCCACCTCCGTGTCCTGCATCAAGTCCTATTGTCAGATCGCCGAGTTTTAATGACTTTGGCTTATGGCGAACTTGTATTCTTAAATTTGAGGAGGTATTGTCATAACCGATATTATATCCCCATATCGACTCACCTTTCAAACGAATAACAACTCTGTAGACATCAGAGGCTATCTGGTGAAAATCCACATAATCTATAATACCCAAATCAAGAGAACGCTGTACAATCCAGTTGGAGTTATCAAATGCTCCGAATATATCTACACTGATTTCGTTTGGATTCAATGATGTGCCGGCATGCCATGCAAGACGTCTGGGCAGTGCAATAGTTATCTGATCACTTTTACCTTCATTAGTAACAGTCCATCTACCGGTGTTGACGACTTCCGGCAGGGATTCATTTACAGTCTGAGCATAACTTTTAGGAATGTACGCCACCCGGTCAACTGCCAGACGTACACGGTAAAGCTTTCCTCGTTCCCCATCAACGACAAGATGAATTCCGGAGTCAATAAATCCCATTTTCGACCCACCAAGTCTATCATCTCCATCTCCATATTGCAAGTACGCACCCTCTTTGGTCTCAATAACTCCTGGCGCATCGTATAACCGGAACTGAGGTTCCTCTTTTTTTAATAAGGACGTAGCTGGTTTTCGATATATCGAAACGGTTTTATATGTAGTGTCATTCCCATAACAAACCGCCACATTTATATTGTTTACACCGGGTACAAGATCTACCTTAGTACCAAATGAACCAGTCTTATAAACTTTAGTGGAGTTCCCATTGATGGTTGCGACAGCAAGCGGATCCGTCACTCCCACAATTACAGTAGATGCGTAAGCCGTTGTGTCCGGAGCACCTCCGGATATACGCAACTGAGGCTTTGTACCATAACTTTGCATTGCAAACACCGGACACAACGAAAGAAGCAATACTATTTTATTCATATTACAGTCGTTTTTATATTTTAATATATATATGTTTCCGATACAGTGGCCATGCAAAAAGTCCTGTAAACAAAGCCAACGTAACAGAAAATAGCATAGATGCAAACTTTGGATCCGGTAACCAGACAAGTGTCCAATCATAGATCGCTGACGTGGCACCCGTTGCTCCAAGAACAACACCTAAGACACTTCCAAGCACATACAGGAAAAGGGGATTTACGCCAAACGCCTCAAAGAAGACAAATGCAGACGAATTATGACGGACATCCGTAAAATAAGAAATTGTGGCTAAAAGAATAGCGGCCATACCACAAGTAACAAGTACATAACTGCTGCTCCATATAGTCTTATTCGGAGCCAATATACCGCTTATTATAAACCCAAGAAGGGATAGTATAACTCCGACAACAAAAAGCTTCACAAGCCGTGATTCCAAAGACTCTTTCTCAAGCAGAATAGCTCCGCAACAAAAGCCTATAATTGTGTGCGCCACAGCAGGTATTGTCCCAAGCAACCCTTCGGGATCAACCGGAGTCCGATAAAGATGAGCACGTGTCAGGATATATTCATCAACGATCGCATTAACATTCGTAAGATCATTGGCATAACCATTGAAAAGCAATAGTATAATACCATATAATATCAACAGCAATCCTGCGATAAAAGCCATACCCTTTCTGTTGATATAAATTGCCATTAGCGCGACAATTCCATAACAAAGCCCTATACGTGGAAGGACTCCCGTCAACCGGAAATTAGAGAAATCCCATATATCGCGTCCGAAACATGCATTTGCAAACCATCTTACACACCAACCGATAAGAATTATCACAACCATTCTCTTTATAATCTTTCCAACAGTAGATGAAGAAGGACGGAAGCCTCGTTTGGAAAGAGAGATATAAGTGGTTACACCCATTATAAAAAGGAAGAACGGAAAGACAAGATCGCACACCGTTATACCATTCCATGCGCTGTGTTCCAAATGGCTGTAGTTCTCGGATCCGGCAAGATTGTTGACGATTATCATGCATACAATCGTCATTCCCCTCATCACGTCTAATGAGAGCAGTCGTTTCATAATTAAATTAAGTTAGTAAGAATTAGACGTTATTTATATTTAGAAGCAAGATCAAGCCAATAATTCTTGAGTTCGCTCCATTTTAGAACTTTACCTTTGCCCGGAACCGGATCAACATTCACACCGTTGTGCCTTACCGAGACATACATTTCCCCACTGTTGCCTCGCAGAAGTACAATCATGAGGTTTGCGGCCAACGGTGTCACATCTTGTACTTTCCACTCCTTCTCAAGCTTATCATAATCTTTAGAATACCAATAGCATCCGGGTATTCTCATCAGCGAAAGCAACGGAAGTAATGTTTCGGCATGACCAAAATTACCTTTCATTCTTATTTCAGGATATTTCCCATCTTTAGCTTCCAATGCCGCACAATCCATGTCATCGATTATTTTTCTCAGCAATGGAGTGGTTGCGCGCCCCGCGATATCTGAAACAGGATTGATACTGTTGCGCATATAATGCTTGAAATTATTCACCACCCAACAGCCATACGACTCTTTCTCCGTAAGGAATTTCACAGGAGGCTCTGAATATCCGCAGGCATTACACCCCTGCAATGCGGAATAAATATCGTAAGTCAGATTACGCAACTCCGCGTCATCTGTTATAAAATCTGCACTGAATAACTTTCTCGCAGGCTCAGGTGACACATTTTTCTCCATAATATTTGGAAGATATTTTGTCCACTTTCCTTTGTTGGTTCTGAAAATTTCATATTCTTTTACATACTCAAAACATCTGAGCACACTGTCGAATCTATTTCCGGACGCTGCTGTCATTTCAAGTTTCTCGTTTGGAATCTCCAATGCATGCATAAACTGATACATGGTCATTACAACACGAGGCACCGAAGTGGACTCTGAAATCACAGAGCCCTCTTTCATTAGTTCCGGAAACATCTTGGCCATATCTGAACCTAATCTTTGCTCCTCTTTAATTCCCGTTTCAGACAAAAGCCCCCATTTACCTGCTGAATAATCATTTATATATTTCAGATAACTCAGACATATCTTTCCGTTCTCTGTAATCTTACCCTCTTTCTCAGCCTTTGTCAGTGCAGTAAAAAGTTTCTTGAATTTACCTGCACCGGTAAGATATCTCGCGCCATGCCTCGCTGTATAGCTGACGAACATAGGCTTAAGTGTATCAGACCACGCCACATTCTTATCACACAGACTAAAATCGTATGGCAACATCGGACCCGCATCCGCTGCCGGCATCCCATTATTCGTCTCAGCATATAATCTGAATACACCTAACCCCATCCAAAGGGTAAGAATAAGAATTATCTTTTTCATATCGAATTTAATTATTTTCTAAAAATCAATGTTTATTCAGGCCCGGTATCGGCATCTTCTCTGCTATGATAACCACTCCTATATAAATCGCAAGCATCAGTATCTTGACGGCATACAATACACTTGTACTGAATATATTTTCCAAACACACTACTCCAAGATACATTGCCACCGCAAGTGCAAGATACAATGTCATTCTCCCTACCTGATATGGCAACGGATAATAATGTCTTCCGACAAAATAGGATACCACCATAACAGTAAAGTAGCTTATCAACGCGGCCCAGGCCGAACCCATGTAACCATCCGGGATACCTATCATTCTGACTAACCAGACATTCAGGACAAACATAAGTACGAAACACAACAATGACAGATACATACCCCACTGTGTCCGGTCAGTAAGCTTATACCAAAGGGACAGATTGAAAAACACACCAAAACACAACTCTGCCAGCATCATTACAGGCACTACCGAAAGACCAGTCCAATAAGCTGGTGAGACAAAATGCTTCAGCACAGGAAGAAAATACATTACTCCCAGAAATATAAAGAGTCCGAAGATAACAAAATACTTCATTGCATCGCAATATGCCTGTTTCTTATCTTCGCCTTCATCTTTGGCTCGCGAAAAAATAAATGGCTCATATGCGTACCGGAATGCCTGTGTGAACATCACCATCACAATAGCGATCTTTATGTTCGCTCCATATATACCAACCATGGAGCGTGCCGCCTCTTCCTGACCCTTGAACAAATAAGGGATTATCATCTGTCCCATATTCTGGCTTAATATACCTGCAACCCCCAATATAAGCAACGGCCAGCTGTATGAAAGCATTGTCCGCAATAATGGAACAGACAATCTGTACTTGCGTCCCAGCAGTTCCGGCAACAGCATCAACAGCACCATAAATGAGGAAATGATATTTGCCACAAATATCCAGCCTATACCGAAAGCTGCACCTCCCGCAGGCTCGTAGAACCAAGCGACAAGCCATCCGCATCTCTGCATAAGCCACGGACACAGAAGAAGAAAGAATAAGTTCAAACCTATATTCATTCCAACGTTAAGCATTTTGATTCCTGCAAACCTGAAAGCTCTTTTCTTGAATCTTAAATATGCGAAAGGCAAATTGGAGAATGCATCAATAGCAACAGTTGCGGCCATGAGCATAACATACACCTCTTTATCCGGCAATAATATCGCTGCAGATATTGGATTTACAAATACAGCTACAAAAACAACAAAAAGAATAGATGTAAAACAGACAGATATTAAAGATGTGGTATAAACTAATTCAGAATCATTCTCTTTGTTGGCGAAACGGAAAAATCCGGTTTCCATTCCATAATTCAGAATAACAAGTGCGACAGCTGTTATACTGTACAAATAACTTACTATTCCATATTCCTGAGTAGGGAAAATATACACATAAAGTGGTACAAGACACCAGTTGAGAAAACGTCCGACGATACTGCTAAGACCATAAATTGCTGTATCTTTTGCCAACGATTTTATACCTGCCATTTCTATTCTTAATTAATTATACAGTCCCGACCTCGCTCTTATCCCTCGAATTTTCAACAGAGTAGTTACAATAACTTTTTAGTCGCAGAGAACTATTCGGCAGAATCAAACAATGATTCCTGACGAGCTCCTGTCTTCCCCAAATGCATATACGCCATTTCAGTAACCTCCCGGCCTCTCGGTGTACGTTTAAGAAAACCCTCCTTTATCAAAAAGGGCTCATAAACTTCCTCTATTGTTCCTGCATCCTCTCCTATAGCCGTCCCTATGGTAGTCAATCCTACTGGACCACCTTTGAACTTATCAATTATAGTCAGAAGTATTCTATTGTCTATTTCATCAAGTCCGTGACGGTCTATATTAAGTGCCTCCAAAGCATGACGGGCTATCGGAAGATCTATTCTTCCGGAACCTCTTACCATAGCAAAATCACGAACCCTCCGTAACAACGAGTTTGCCACACGCGGAGTACCTCTGCTTCGTAAGGCAATCTCAAGAGCTGCTTCCTCATCTATTCCGATATTTAACAGACGAGCAGAACGTTTTACAATACCCGTCAGGACTTCATGATCGTAATATTCAAGATGGCAATTGATACCAAAACGGGCTCTTAACGGGGCAGTCAAACTGCCGCTACGCGTTGTAGCACCAATAAGTGTGAATGGAGAGAGTGTAAGCTGAACGCTTCTCGCCCCAGGACCTTTGTCAAGCAGGATATCAATCTTATAGTCCTCCATAGCAGAATAAAGATACTCTTCCACTACCGGATGCAGACGATGTATTTCATCAATAAACAGGACATCATTCTCTTCCAGACTCATAAGTATTCCGGCAAGATCTCCCGGCTTGTCAAGCACCGGGCCTGACGTGACCTTGAAACCTACACCCAGCTCGTTTGCAACTATATTTGACAGGGTTGTCTTACCCAATCCCGGAGGTCCGTGCAACAATGTATGATCCAATGCTTCCCCTCGCATACGGGCAGCTGCAACGAAAACGCGCAAATTGTCTATTATTTTCTCCTGCCCGTTAAAATCATCAAATTCCAACGGACGCAGAGCCTTCTCTATATCTTTCTCTGCACCCTGCGGAGAGGCGGAACGGGCACGGATGTCAAAATCATCTTCCATATCATTTCTATTTCAACCTTGGTTTGACGCTCCAAATCTAAGGTGTCGCAAAGATAACATTTTTTACACCCCTCTCCAAAAATAATGAATTAGTTTACAAATGTTAATTATCCTATCTATAAAAGTTAAAACGTCTCGTTGTATAAACAATTATTACCCCTCTGAGTTATACTTACAAATGCAAATCAATTTCATCGTGGTTACGCGCCCCGCGCACAGTTGGTGCGCGCATTATAAGAACAGTCTGATTATTGAAATCACCTTTTCGTAACCTTGATGTTGCGGGAGCAATGGCGAAAGCTAAAGCTCCCGCTTTTCATAATAGGATAGCCGGATTAGGTAAGCCGGATAAAGACATTTGGATAAAAAAACGTCCGGAGACAAATGGTTTTGCCTCCGGACAAAAATATGACTTGATTAAAAATAATCAGAATACTCAATTAGATCTCAATTAGGTCACAATTAAGACACAATCAGATCATAATGAGATCAAGGTTCTACCCTTTTCTATTGCCTGCTCGTTAAGAGGGATCAATTTGTGATGACGCTCGGGGAGAGATTTCTTCAGACCCTTGATCACATTTTCCATTGGCAATTTATAAGGCATAGCCTCAAGTAAAGCACCCATCACCACCATGTTGTAAGCTTTGGAATTACCTATTTCCAAAGTTGCCTCCATGGCATCTATCGGGTATATCTTGATATCCTGACGATCCGGATGTTTGTGTATGCCATTCGTATCGTAAATCAAGATACCATCTGTTTTAACTCTCGGACCGAATTTATCAAGGCTCTGCTGATTGAGAGCTATGACAATATCATACTTATCGAGTACCGGTGAAGATATCTTTTCATCGGAAAGTATCACAGTGACATTAGCTGTTCCACCACGTTGCTCCGGTCCGTAAGAGGGCATCCATGTAACCTCCTTGTCATCCATCAACCCGGAATAAGCGAGAATCTTGCCCATAGACAAAACACCTTGCCCTCCAAATCCTGCTATAATAATCTCTTCTTTCATGCTGTTTGAGATTTGTCTTATTCTACTGTGTTTTTTAAATCACCAAGCGGATATTTTGGGAACATATTTTCCTCCATCCACTTATTAGCTTTCTCTGGAGTAAGTTTCCAGCCGGAGTTACAGGTAGCCACAACTTCCACAACAGAAGTGCCCTTTTTCGCCATTGCATTCTCGAAAGCTTTCTTTAGAGCGGCTTTTGTTTTGCGCACAGCCGCAGGAGTATGTACGGCCTGACGGGTAACATAACATGTACCATCAAGAATCGCCATAAGATTCGTAATCTCAAGAGGATGTCCGTTAAGATCCACACGACGGCCATATGGTGTTGTCGCTGTTTTTTGCCCGATAAGGGTTGTCGGAGCCATCTGTCCGCCAGTCATACCGTAAATTGCATTGTTGACAAACACCATTACAATATTTTCACCACGATTTGCCGCATGAATGGATTCCGCAGTACCTATCGCAGACATATCTCCATCTCCCTGATAAGTAAACACTGCATTATCCGGCCACAGGCGAGATATAGCGGTTGCTACAGCCGGAGCACGTCCGTGAGCCGCTTCCACCCAGTCTACATCAATATAATTATAAGCAAACACAGCACAACCAACCGGAGAAATACCGACAGTCTTTTCAGTAAGACCCATTTCCTGTATTACCTCGGCAAGAAGTTTATGAATCACACCATGACTGCAACCAGGGCAGTAATGCATGTGGACCTCTTCAAGAAGCTCAGGTTTGCTGTAAACCTTATTTTCCTCGCATATAATATCTTTGATTTCCATTTCTTGCATTATTAGGAGTGATTATTTGTTGATAATTTTCTCTTCAAGAGCATTCACCACCTCTTCGGGGCTGGGGATAATACCACCCATGCGTCCAAAATGTTCAACCGGGAGCGAATCATGTACCGAAAGGCGCACATCTTCTATCATCTGACCTGCATTCAGTTCAACTACCAATATACCTTTCTTCCCTTTAGCAGCTTCTTCAATGGCCTTGGTCGGGAATGGCCACAACGTGATTGGTCTAATGATACCCACTTTAATCCCTTTTTCAGCAGCAAGCTCACGAGCCTTGTCGCAAATACGAGCTACCGAGCCGAATGCCACCATCAGATAATCTGCATCCTTAACATCTATCTCTTCCCAACGGGTTTCATTATTCTCGATCTCTCTGTAACGGGCCTGAAGCATATTATTGATCTCTTCCATCTTGGAAGATTCCAGTTCAAGAGATGTGATGACATTACGCTTGCGGCCATTAACACGGCCATTGGCAGCCCACGGGCATTGCTCACGAATCTCCTCCTCTGTACGACGTTTACGTTGCTCGGGGAGCACAACTTTCTCCATCATCTGCCCGACTATTCCGTCAGCAAGAATCATTGCCGGGTTTCTATATTTAAATGCCAGATCAAATCCGAGTCCAACAAAATCAACCATTTCCTGAACAGTAGACGGTGCCAGCACAATAAGATGATAGTCGCCATGACCACCGCCCTTTGTGGCTTGGAAATAATCTGCCTGAGAAGGCTGGATCGTACCCAGACCGGGACCGCCACGCATCACGTTCAATACAAGTGCAGGAAGAGAGGCTCCGGCCATATATGATATACCCTCCTGTTTCAGGCTGACACCTGGAGAGGAGGATGAAGTCATCACCGCCTTACCGGTAGAAGCTGCTCCATAAACCATGTTTATAGCAGCCACTTCCGACTCCGCCTGTAATACCACCATACCAGTAGTTTCCCACGGCATAAGTTCCTCAAGAGTCTCAAGAACCTCCGATTGCGGAGTAATGGGGTAACCGAAATATCCGTCGCAACCATATCTGATCGCAGCATGGGCTATCGCCTCGTTCCCCTTCATTAATCTCACTTCTTCTTTCATATTTTTGGTGTGATTTTACAATTAATCTATACGCTTGCGATACACTTCGATGCAAGCATCAGGACAAACGAGCGCACATGAGCTACACCCGATACAATTCTCAGGATTTACCATATACGCAAAATGATAACCGCGATCGTTCACTTCACTGGGCTGAAGCGACAGAGTGTTAGTGGGACATGCCACCACACACAGATTACAGCCCTTGCACCTGGCTATATTGACTGTAACCGCCCCTCTTATTTTTGCCATTGTTATTGATGTTTTTATGGTTAGATTTATCTGAACCGGTTCAAAACCGATTTCATGACAATTCACTCAGCAAATATAACATTTTTCCAATTCTATTCCAATTCTATTCCAAAATCTTTTACAAATAAGAAACTGTTTAAATTTAAGTCGGAATATCAATCAACCGGATATTCGTCAAATGCGAAAAGGACAGTGGACAGATATCTTTCTCCGGTATCAGGAAGAATTGCTACAATAGTTTTACCGGTGTTCTCAACTTTTTTAGCCTCACGAATGGCAACAGCCAGAGCGGCCCCCGAAGATATTCCGACCAACAGGCCCTCAGTTTTTGCAAGGAGACGTGATGTACGAATAGCTTCATTGTCAGAAACCGTAACAATCTCATCCACGACCGCAGCATTGTAATTTCCGGGAACAAAACCGGCACCGATCCCCTGAATCTTATGCGGACCGGGAGCATTACCAGACAAAACCGAGGATGTTTCAGGCTCAACAGCTATTGCTTTTATAGCAGGATTATGCGACTTGAGTGTTTCAGCGGTTCCACTAAGCGTACCACCAGTTCCTACTCCAGCTATAAAGATATCTACATTTCCATCGGTATCTTCCCAAATCTCTTTTCCGGTTGTATTCCGGTGTGCCGCAGGATTCGCAGGATTTTCAAATTGCTGGAGGATTACAGAGTCTGGATTTTCTGCTTTCAATTCCAGCGCTTTATCAATAGCGCCCTTCATCCCATCCGCACCGGGGGTCAACACAAGAGTTGCACCCAATGCCTTGAGTAAATTCTGGCGCTCCATGCTCATAGTCTCAGGCATTGTAAGAATAAGTTTATAACCCTTTACAGATGCTACCCATGCCAGGCCAATACCGGTATTGCCACTTGTAGGCTCTATTATAAGTCCACCCGGCTTCAATGTTCCATTTTTCTCTGCATCTTCTATCATGGCAAACGCAACTCTATCCTTCACACTCCCTCCGGGATTAAAATATTCAAGTTTTACGAGTATATGTGCTTTGAGATTTTCCAGCTTCTCAATACCTTCCAGCTCCATTATAGGGGTATGTCCGATCAATTCGGTAAGGTTTTTATAAATTTTCTTCATATTATCTTATGTATTAGACCACAAGTCTCTATTAAATATTATAAGTTAATCAAGTAATAATAAATGATAGTTTAAATGTTTAATCAGTTTCCAAGAGTATGTGTTCAAGCTTTTTCATTCCTTCCGTTGCGGTCGCCTTTATCACAGTCAAGCCCGGCACTCCTGCTATAGACGCGGGATTAGGATCTATATAATAAACTGGAACATCAGGTCTCACGTATTGTATAAGACCGGCAGCAGGATAGACCACAAGAGATGTTCCGATAACAACAAAAATATCGGCTTTATGCACCAGCTCCACTGCCTTCTCTATATTAGGAACCGGTTCTTGGAAAAACACGATATGCGGACGCATCGGATCGCCATTACGGCCTCTTGTAGCAGGAGATGTTTCAAGATGGTCAATATCAAGAGATTCAATATAATCCGGATTACGCACACTTCGAATCTTCATGAGTTCACCATGAAGATGAAGCACTTTGCCACTTCCTGCACGTTCATGAAGATCATCTACATTCTGTGTAATCACATAAACATCATAATACTTTTCCAGATCCGCAAGTGCCCTGTGCGCATCATTTGGCAAGGCTTTGACCAATTGCTTACGTCGCTCATTATAGAATCTGTGAATCAGTTCGGGATCCCGGGCAAAGCCATCCGCAGACGCCACCTGCATCACTGGATAATTTTCCCACAGTCCTCCGGCATCACGAAAGGTTGTTATTCCACTTTCGGCACTGATTCCCGCACCGGTAGACACTACAAGTATCGGTTTATTATATTTTTTCATATCTTTTTAGAGAATTAATAAGGTGCTATATTCCCTGTAATTTATACTCTTTACAAAAATAACAATTTTACTGAAATTTTAATTACGGAATTTTTTCTTTAATAAGAATTTTTCTTTAATTTTGCGTCTCATTCCTAAAACTTTATTCCTTACATCCGCCATGGTTACCGCCCTGATCATCATCTTTATAATAGGCTATCTCGCGATAGCCTTGGAGCATCCGCTTCGTGTAGACAAAACCGCCTCGGCATTGCTTCTCGGCATGCTAATGTGGATAATATATGCGATGGGAGCCGAATCAATTGTCCCTCAGGTTGCAGGAGAAAAATTCGCACATTTCCTGCAGAACCACCCCGAGTTGATTTCCAGTTCAAAGCATATGCAAGCACTTGAATATGTTCTGAATGTGGATATAATAGAACATCTTGGAGATATCATGCAAACACTGCTATTCCTTATCGGGGCAATGACAATTGTAGAAATGATTGATGTTCATGGGGGGTTCCGCGTGATCACAGACCGCATCAACACCCGCAACAAGGTAAAATTACTATGGGTGATAGGGCTTATCACTTTCTTTATGTCGGCAATACTCGACAACCTCACCACTACCATAGTGATGCTTATGCTGCTCCGCAAACTGATCACACAGAAAAAAGAACGATGGCTTTATGCCGGAGCAATTGTAATAGCGGCCAATTCAGGTGGCGCGTGGAGCCCTATCGGAGATGTCACCACGATCATGTTATGGGTAAACGGAAATGTCACCGCACCCACGCTTTTGTCCTACGTATTGCTACCCTCACTTGTTTCAATGATAATACCATTTATTTTTGTATCAAGGAAACTCAAAGGGGAACTCCCTCCTCGAGATGTCGTTGTGGAAACCAACTCATTCATCACGTCGGGTCAACGAAACGCAATATTCTGGTTAGGAGTGAGCGGCTTGATTTTTGTTCCAATATTCAAAACGTTCACTCATCTTCCTCCATTTGTAGGTATGCTTTTTGTGCTTGGTGCCCTTTGGGTATTTACCGAGATCTTTTATAATTCCAAAATGCTTGAACAAGCCAAAGAACTGCGCCTTCCTAAAGTAATATCGCGTGTGGACATGCCGTCAATACTATTCTTTTTAGGGATATTAATGGCTGTAGCGGTGCTTCAGTCAACCGGTATTCTCTCGGCCACGGCACAATACCTCAACGACGAGATCCATAATGTGACCCTTATAGCTTCAGTACTGGGAGTTCTATCCTCAGTCATAGACAACGTTCCGCTTGTTGCCGCGGCAATAGGGATGTATCCTATCCAAAGTCCTGATGCAGTAGGCTATGCCGCCAACTTTATGTGTGACGGCATGTTTTGGGAGCTCATGTCATTTTGTGCAGGTGTAGGAGGATCCATCCTGATCATAGGATCCGCCGCAGGGGTGATTGCCATGGGTATTGAAAAAATCAGCTTCGGCTGGTATCTGAAAAATTTCAGCTGGCTTGCTTTCGTAGGATATTGTTGCGGCATAGGTGTATATATTGTCGAAAAATTATTATTTTAGCGGGAACTAAAAGTATGGTGTTTCTAAACTACAGTTTCTAAGAAAATAATGAATATTGGTTTTGATGGAAAGAGAGCAGTCCTGAACATGACAGGGTTAGGTAATTATTCCCGGCTTGTTATTGAAAGAATTGCCGAGGAGTATCCCCGCGACATGCTCAACATATATACTCCAAAACTGAGCGACAATCCCCGTCTTGACAATATCAGACAGCTACATAACATATCATTTCATCTCCCTCCCCAATTTGCATTCCACGGGGGTTTATGGCGTTCATTCGGTGTCACCAATAATCTTCGGGCAGACGGAGTAGATATTTACCACGGACTCAGCAACGAACTTCCCTTGAACATACATGGGGCACATATTCCAAGCGTTGTGACGATTCACGACGTGATATACCGCACAATGCCCGAATGCTATAAACCGATAGACAGAAAGATATATGATTTCAAATATGGGAAATCATGTCTCAATGCCACACGGATCATAGCAGTCAGTGAATGCACCAAACGCGATATAGTCCGGTTCTATGGTGTTTCCGAGAACAAAATCGATGTCATCTATCAAGGATGCGATGAGTCATTCCGAAAAAAATGGGATACGAATGATCTCAAGCAACTACATGAAAGGCTCCATTTACCTGAAAAATATCTTCTACAGGTTGGCACAATAGAGAAGCGCAAGAATCTTGAGCTTACCATACGCGCACTGTCGTCAATTGATAGCGACATCCCCTTGGTAATTATTGGCCGGGACCATCACGGCTATCTTGACTATATCACCAGAATTGCAAAAGAGCTTGGTGTCTACTCAAGACTTAAATTCTATAAGAATCTACCCTTCAAGGATCTACCCGGTCTATATCAAGGAGCTGAAATCGTGTTGTATCCCTCAAAATATGAAGGGTTTGGCATCCCCGTACTTGAGGGACTTGAAAGCGAGAGGCCTGTAATCGCAGCCACAGGCTCATGTCTGGAAGAAGCAGGCGGCGATCAGACTGTTTATGTCAACCCCGACAATCCAAGAGAGTTGACGGAAGCTATCAATGCCATCCTGACAGGAGAGGCAGATACCGAGAGAATGATAAAAGCGGGTAAGATTTATGCCACCCGCTTCGATACAAAGAACATGGCTTCAAAGATCATGGACACATATGAAAAAGCCATATCCTCTTATTCCGATTATCAAGGATCAAAACAACGTCCTTAACAATTTCCAAGAGTATTATTCCTGTGGTTCCGGTGCAGGGACATAGGCACCAAGTGTTGGCAGACTCATATTACGGTATTCTCCATACATGTCTATCTGCAAAGGAGATGAAAGGAATGCAGGATTTCCCATATTTATCACAGGGGAATCATATGCGACATGGTAATTGAAATAATATTTAGGACGATCCGTGAGAAATATTGGATCGCAATCCCACAGACAATCTATAAAATTATCATCATTATTTCCCTCTGATTTAAAAGATACATTCCTGAAAAACACATTGGAATCTGTTAAATCTCCAATATTAAGATCTTTTGACAGACCATATATAATACTGTTTTCAAATTCTGCCCTCATCAAAGGGTTCGTGTTGTCAGACTCTTCCAGATGTTTCGGAATACAATGATACAGGCAAAGCAAGGGTTCCGTAATTGCCGAAAACAGATAGTTGTTGGCGATTGTACACTGCACAAAATTATTGACCCCTCCGCTAAGACTTACCACAGCCTCCGCAGACTCGGAGAAACATGCTCCAAGCGCCTCAATTTTTGCGTATTTCGCTTCAAAAGCATGGCTTTGGGAGTTGTGAAGCCATGAATTATAAATTCTTAGTTTCAGTAAAGATGTGTTACCGCAAGAATCTACACGCAGCCCGTCTGTCGTTGAACGCATATCAACATACTCAAACTTATTATCGAAAGACTCAGATGATATCCGCACGCCTTTCCATTGTCCGGACAATATATCATACCCCACATCCGGAAGCACATTGTCAAGTCTGTCACCCCTCATCTGAATCAATTTTCCGGGAGCCCCGGTTGCATCAATACGCCCGTGCACAATAAGCTCCGCTCCCTCATGGAAAAGCAACCGTACATCAGGATCAATACTCAAGGTAGCACCTTTATCCACGACAAGAGAATCAAACACGACATACGGACGTTCCGTTGTAAGACGCATATCCTGTGTAATACGGGTAGCTTTAAAACGGGTTACATTCTGTCCATACGCCTCAAGAAGCACGGTTTGTGTCACGCCATTAGTAACAAACTCAAGTTCATCCTCCACTCTATAAGGTTCATTATCTGAAGTTGAAGGCAAAAGACATTCTATGAACATAAATATGGAGTCTTCCTTCCAGATCTCAACATCATGGAATTCCTTCCCACATACGCCATCAACGTTAATTTGAAATTTTGAATCTGAATTTTTAAGACGAATCGAAGAAATAACAATGCCTTTCTTTGCGCGGTTTGCTACAACAAGACGGGCTGTCGGGGTTCCCAAATCAGTAAAAACAGTATCAAAGTTGACTGTGTCCCTTGAAAAAGAGAGCACATCCGTAGGGGAGGAACTGAACGAATCGCTTATGCAAGATGTTCCGCACAATCCCCAAATAGTTATTACTACTATAGAAACAAAAAAGAAAAATGGTCTCATATATAAAAAAACGTCTTGCGCGCGTTCATATTATAGAGAAATAGACTTTAACCAAAAATGATGTTAACAAGGCTTATTCAAGAAACTGTTTAATTATATTTTCGAGGAATTTAAACAGTTTCCAAGCCTCCAAAACGTACTTATGAAATATATGTTAATAGCCGGTGAAGCGTCGGGAGATTTGCATGCCGCCGGATTGATAAAAGCCATAAAAGCACAAGATCCAGATGCGAGGTTCCGTTTCTTCGGAGGAGACCTCATGGAAAAAGAGGCCAATACCGCCCCTGACCTGCATTACAATAAAATGAATGTAATGGGCTTCAGTGAGGTTATCAGAAAGCTACCGGTTATCTTGCAGAATTTCCGGCAGGCTCGCCAGCTTATCCGCAACTACCGTCCGGATGCCCTCATATTGGTTGACTATCCCGGATTTAATCTAAAAATGGCAAAATTTGCACATCACTTAGGAATTCCGGTTCATTACTTCATATCCCCCAAGGTCTGGGCATGGAAGGAATATCGGGTAAAAGGGATAAAACGTTACGTAGACCACATGTATTCTATCCTACCTTTTGAGGTTGCATTTTATAAGAAGCATGGCTACGACACAACTTATGTGGGCAATCCATCCGTGCAGGAAATAGCATACAGCATCGGCCACATCCCGCCTAAAAAACACTTTATGGAACGCCAGGGTATCGAAGATGAAAGGCCGATAATCGCATTGCTTCCCGGATCAAGACAAGGAGAGATCCGTAATAATCTACCTCTGATGATAGGAGCTGCCAAACGCTTTCCGGATTTCCAATATGTAGTAGGCGCGGCACCGTCCGTTCCGGAAAAATTCTATAGGGAAATAGCAGAGGATCCCGGACTTAAAGTTGTATTCGGCTCCACACATACATTGCTGAAATATTCACAGGCCGCTATTGTGACTTCGGGAACAGCAACCCTTGAAACAGCATTGATAGGTACGCCCCAGATTGTGGTTTACCGTGCTAATGGTGTTAAGCTGTCTTATAAAATAATGGAAAAGTTATTGAAGATCAAATACGTCTCATTACCCAATCTAATTGTAGGGAATAATATTGTTCCGGAGCTCCTCGTTCATAACTGTACGGTAGAAAATATATCGCGGGAACTGGGACCGTTACTTCAACCTTCTCCCAAACGTGAGTGGCAGATAGCCGGATACCGTACAATGAACCGCAAACTTGGAACTTATATAGCTTCGGAGTACGCAGCCGAGCTTATAGTTGACTCTTTAAAGACTCCGGATCACAACAAATAAATCCAAGCACAGACTCTTAGCAATTATATGAAACCGAGTGAAATCAATACTCGGGCTCTTTGTTGCTTTACGTACAAATTTTACGTAATTTTGTAAAAAATTACAACATACTCTAAAAAAATGAAGAATTTTAAAAGAACACTTATAACCACAGCTCTTCCTTATGCCAACGGACCGGTACACATCGGTCATCTCGCAGGAGTGTATGTGCCGGCAGACATATACGCAAGATACCTGCGTCTGAAGGGAGAAGATGTTCTTCTTATAGGCGGCAGTGACGAACATGGCGTACCTATCACTATCAAAGCTAAAAAAGAGGGTGTAACTCCACAGGATATCGTAGATCGCTACCACAAGATAATAAAAGATTCTTTTGAAGGTCTTGGCATTTCATTCGATGTATACGGGCGCACCTCTTCTGAGACACACCGTAAAACGGCATCTGACTTTTTCCGTCGTCTTTACGAAAAAGGAGAATTTGTTGAAAAAACATCCATGCAGCTATATGACGAGGATGCTGGTCAGTTCCTTGCCGACCGTTATGTAACCGGCACATGCCCCCATTGTGGTAATCCGAACGCATATGGGGACCAGTGTGAGGCATGTGGCACTTCACTAAACGCCACTGATCTTATAGATCCGAAGTCTGCGATTACAGGAAATGCCCCTGTATTAAAAGAGACCTCCCATTGGTATCTGCCTCTTGACAAATGGCAGAAGCCTCTTGAGAAATGGATTCTTGAAGAGCACAAGGAATGGAAAACTAACGTTTATGGGCAGTGTAAATCCTGGCTTGACCTCGGTTTGCAACCCCGTGCTGTCAGCCGCGATCTTGACTGGGGGATCCCTGTACCGGTAGAAGGCGCAGACGGGAAGGTGCTGTATGTATGGTTTGACGCTCCTATAGGATATATATCCAACACGATAGATCTCGTAGGAGATGATTACACAAAATGGTGGAAAGATCCGGAAACACGCATGCTTCATTTTATTGGCAAGGACAATATTGTGTTCCACTGCATAGTGTTTCCTGCAATGTTGATGGCCGACGGCACATACAACCTTCCGGACAATGTTCCTGCCAATGAATTCCTCAATCTTGAAGATGATAAGATTTCCACCTCCAGAAACTGGGCGGTGTGGCTTCATGAATATCTTGCCGACTTCCCAGGAAAACAGGATGTGTTGCGTTATGTGCTTACAGCCAATGCACCGGAGACAAAGGACAATAATTTCACGTGGAAAGATTTTCAGGCCCGTAATAATTCCGAGCTTGTCGCAATATTAGGCAACTTTGTAAACAGAGCAATGGTGCTTGACTACAAGTATTTTGGAGGAGAAGTACCGGAAGCTGGCACACTGCAAGAAATTGACGAAACCGCAATAAACGAGGTGAAAGAATCTGTCAGACTTCTTGGTGATAATCTTGACAACTTTAAATTCCGGGAAGCTCTTAAGGATGCAATGAACATAGCGCGAGTCGGCAATAAGTATCTTGCCGACACCGAACCTTGGAAACTCTGGAAAACAGATCCTGAGCGTGTCAAGACCATACTTAATGTAGCACTGCAAATATGCGCGAACCTGGCTATAACATTTGAGCCTTTTACCCCATTTATGAGCGCAGACCTTTGCCACATGCTGGGAATGGATAAATTATCTTGGGATATGGCAGGCAGATTCAATCTTCTTGCAACCGGATCCAAGATTGCAGAGCCACATCTTCTATTTGAGAAAATAGATGACGCTCCTATTGAAGCCCAGATACAGAAACTGCTTGACACCAAAAAGGCAAATGAGGCACAGGCATGGAAGCCAGAGCCAGTAAAGCCCAATTGCAGTTTTGAAGACTTTGAGAAAGTAGATATCCGGGTAGGCAAGGTTCTTGAATGTTCCAAAGTAAAGAAATCCAAAAAGCTGCTTCAATTCCTCATTGAGGACGGCATGGAGAAACGCACTATCCTCAGTGGCATAGCTCTCTCTTATGAAGACCCGTCCGTGCTTGTAGGCAAGGAGATTTGCTTCATCGCCAATTTTGAGCCACGAAAGATGATGGGCATTGAATCTCAGGGTATGATTCTGTCAGCAGTCAATAATGACGGAAAACTGGTAGTAATCGGGCCCACAGGGCCAGTGACTCCCGGTGCACAAGTGGGATAACACATAATAGGACTAATAAGACTAATAAGACTAATAAGACTAATAGGTCTTATAGGTTTTCAGACAAAAGTGAATCTGCAGCAGACGCTGCAGATTCACTTTTGTCTTCGTTGTTTTGTCCATCTAAGACTCCTTTGATATCCTATAACGCCATGAGATGAAGATTATTTCTCTCATAAATACACGATAATTTCACGACGATTCAACGCTGAGATCTTCATTTTACAAGTCTATTATATTGCACAATCGGAATTAAAATAATAAATTTGTCTTAACTCTATTATTTAACTTTCTACCTGATGTTAGAACAAGTTATTGACTTAATCTTAGAAACTAATTAACTTAAACATATCATTAGTGTCCACTAAAAAATCATAAGAGTTCTTTGAAATATCTGAAATTCA
>CAQFOZ010000016.1 GCA_948788915.1 uncultured Muribaculaceae bacterium
GCAGACCATTTGATGAGGCGAGATAAAAATTGTCTGAGTCGAATGAAAGGTGAACGGAGTGTAAATTTTTTGGTATTCTGAAGAGAATATTTGCTTTGTCTGATTGGGGGTCCCATTGCATGATAGAGTCTCCTGACAGAAATGCAATCTCTCCGTTATATCCTCCCAGACTGCGAACTCTGCCCTGATTGGTGATTTTTTTGAATTTTCCGGTGTCTATGCCGTACTTTATGATGTTGTCGTCTATGAACATATAGACATCACCTGTAGAATCCATTTTTATGGATTTTACGTTATTGCCTATCCAAAGCTTATTGTTGCCGTTCCCTTCATGAATCTGACCCTTGAAATATTTGATACTGGTCCCGTCATATATGTTGACACCCTCTTTGGTTCCAAACCACATCCTTCCGAATTTATCTTGGGCGATGCATAAAACTGTTGTCTGGCTGAGTCCGTCTTCCAATGTCAAATGACGAAAATATTTCGGGTGCATCGACTCGGGACATATCATGGAGATTATGATAAACGCCATGACCACCGCTGTAAATTTATTCAAGGGATTTATGGTTTTCATATCTGCAAATATAATAAATGTATAATAACAGACCCCCTGCTTGTGTTTCAATAAATTTTTAAATATTGTCCTGATTGTTTTGTTGGACGATTGTGTAAACAGATATGGACAATTGTGACATGTTAGGGATTGGATGGCTGTTTAAATTTGTGCAGTTTGTAGTTACAGAATACTCGAATTATGCCTAAAAAACTGATATTTTCCTCCATCTTATTTGCTCTCGGTTTTCAACTGAATGCTGCGGAAAGTAAAAATTTCAAGGTTGAGATCAGAAATGATTTGCCTCAGATGCGCACTGAAATGGTGTCAGTCTCCGCTTCGGAATTTCCGGAATCGGATTTTGTAATCCGTGATGAATATTCATGTGAGGTGCCATGGCAACGGACATTCGACGGCAAGATTGTTTTTCCCGCATCGGTCGGTCCGAAGAGTACTGTTGTTTTCAGTATTTCGGAAGGGAAACCATACCGGGTCGAGAATATATGTCAGGCTTCTTTCCATCCTGAACGAATAGATGATTTCGCTTGGGAGAACGATTATTGCGCCTACCGTGCATATGGTCCGGCATCGAAAGGAGAAATGTCCGGTTATGACGTTTTTACAAAATCCAATACACGTCTCGTCGTACCGGAAAGATATTTCAATGAACTTGTACGGGGGATATCATATCACGTTGACCATGGCGACGGCATGGATCAATATGATGTGGGTCCGACATTAGGGGCAGGAGGCTCCGCACCAATCGGCAAAGATGGGAATCTCATCCTTCCGGGCGCTTTCACAGAATGGCGTATTCTGGATAATGGCCCTCTGCGGACAACATTTGAACTCACTTATGAATATGGCGGAGGACGCGATATCCGTACATTCACCCTTGATGCCGGCTCTCCTTTCAATCATGTCGTATCGCATATAGAGGGGGTTGATGTCGATTCAATTGCTTACGGCATAGTGGTGCATAAAGGTGACACGAAAAGTTATACGTCAGGAGAAGGATATGTTGCCTATTCAGATCCGACATCCGCTCCAACCAAGGGGAATGGCAGAATATTTATCGGTGTGGTAGATACCGGTGATGGTAAAGTTTCTTATAGGTCTCTTCCCAAGATGATGAAAGGTGGTGTCGGTCATCTTCTAATAAAATCACGGTTGAAGCGTGAAAAGGATTATTCATATTACTGGGGAGCATCATGGAGCAAAGGGAAGACAGCCACATTCAACCAATGGGTGTGTGAAATCGAGGATTTTATAAGGTGTCGCAGGAATCCTTTAAGAATCAAAATAAGCAAATGCTCAGATTAAATTTATGTATATAAGGATCTAAAGACATTATTATTACTGTCGGTTTGGTTTGAACAATTACTAAATAATATATAGACATGGTTAAATTTTCACTTGAAGGTAAAGTCGCTTTGGTTACAGGCGGTGTATACGGGATAGGTTTTGCTATTGCCAAGGCTTTTCATGAGGCTGGTGCCAGAATTGTGTATAATTGTAATGCACAGAGTTCTATGGATATGGGTGTCGCCAATTACAAGGAGGCAGGCATAGATGCCACGGGTTACATGTGTGATGTCACTGATGAAGCGGGTGTGAAGACTATGGTCGCGGATATAGAGAAGAGGATAGGAACCATCGATATTCTTGTCAATAACGCAGGTATTATCAAACGTATCCCTATGACCGAGATGGATGCCAAGGAATTTCGCGAGGTTGTGGATATAGATCTGGTGGGACCCTTTATCTGCTCCAAGGCTGTTATTCCGGGCATGATAAAAAAGGGTCATGGCAAAATCATCAATATCTGTTCGATGATGAGTGAGCTGGGTCGTGAAACGGTAAGTGCGTATGCTTCAGCCAAGGGAGGGTTGAAGATGCTCACACGAAATATCTGCTCAGAGTATGGTAGCGCCAATATACAGTGCAACGGCATTGGTCCCGGCTACATAGCTACGCCTCAGACAGCTCCGCTTCGCGAGACACAACCGGACGGCAGCCGTCATCCGTTTGACCAGTTTATCATTGCCAAGACACCGGCGGGACGATGGGGTACTCCTGAGGATCTGATGGGCCCGGCTGTGTTCCTCGCGTCGGATGCTTCCGATTTCGTAAACGGCCATATATTGTATGTCGATGGCGGCATACTTGCCTATATCGGCAAGCAACCGTAATCCGGATTCCTGAAGTTAATATTATGGAGGGATTTTTCAGTTATATCATCGGATTGGGTGCCGCTGTAATGATGCCCGTGATCTTTACGATTCTCGGGGTGTGTATCGGGAGCCGGTTTGGCAACGCATTGAAGAGCGGTCTCAAGGTGGGTGTAGGTTTTGTGGGACTGTCGATTGTCACCGCACTGCTGACATCGGCGCTCGGCCCGGCTCTGGATAAGGTCGTTGAGATCTATCATCTGCAACTGCGAGTGTTTGATATGGGATGGCCGGCGGCCGCATCCGTTGCTTACAATACTGCTGTCGGAGCTATGATCATACCGGTGTGTTTAGGAGTGAATATGCTTATGCTGCTGACAAAAACTACCCGGACAGTCAATATCGACTTATGGAATTACTGGCATTTTGCCTTTATCGGTGCTGTCATCTATTTTGCGAGCGATTCATTGGCGTGGGGATTTTTCGGTGCGATTGTCTGTTACATAATCACTCTGATTATTGCCGATATGACGGCTCTTAAATTTCAGAAGTTCTATAAGGATATGGACGGAATCTCTATACCTCAGCCATTCTGTGCCGGTTTTGCACCTTTTGCATGGCTTGTAAATAAGTGTCTGGATAAAATCCCGGGTATCAGGAAGCTTGAAATTGATGCTGAAGGTATGAAAAGAAAATTCGGGCTCCTAGGGGAACCGTTATTCTTAGGTGTGGCAGTCGGTGTTATAATAGGGTGTCTGACTTGTGAATCAGGGCTTCAGATTGTGGATAAGATACCATATATTTTGGGTCTCGGAATTAAGATGGGTGCTGTAATGGAGCTGATTCCGAGGGTTACGGTCTTATTCATCGATGGCCTGAAACCTATCAGCGATGCTGTCCGCGAACTTATCGCCCGCCGCTTCAAAGGTGTCGATGGCCTGAATATAGGTATGAGCCCCGCGCTTGTAATCGGTCATCCTACGACTCTGGTGGTTTCGCTTTTACTTATTCCTGTTTCATTGATCCTTGCGGTTGTGCTTCCCGGCAACCAGTTTTTGCCGTTGGCCTCGCTCGCGGGATTGTTCTATGTATTTCCACTTGTTTTACCTTTTACCAAAGGGAATGTGTTCAAGACATTTGTTGTCGGATTGGTGGCGATTATAGTGGGATTGTATATGGTTACAAATATGGCCGAATGGTTCAGTCTCGCGGCACGCGATGTTTATGAGGCGACTGAGGATTCTGCGGTAGCTATACCCCTGGGGTTCAGCGGAGGAAGTCTCGATTTTGCAGGAAGTCCCATGTCCTGGGTGGTTTTCAAGCTTGTACATAATCTCAAATGGCTGGGAAGCGGAGTGCTTGTAATAGGTACGATGGCATTGATGTGGTGGAACAGAATTTTGATTTTAAGAAACCGGAATGCCATGATTACAGCGGATTCTGATAAAATTCAGACAATAGAATAAAAATAAACAAAATATATCTAAGTTATAAATCATGAAAACAAAACTCAAATTTAACCCATCTCTGGGTAAAGTCCTGGCGATTGGCGGGTTCATCGCATTAGGCTCTCAAGTAAGCCGGGCTCAGACATATTCATTTGAGAACTCGATGTTGCCTGCCAACTGGACAGTGGAAAATGCAACTGTTTCTTTTACTTCCGAGCATTCGACGGATGCGGATGTAGCTCTTGTTGTAGAGGTGGCACCGGGGCAGACGGGTGTGATAAACTGTCCGTTCCCCACACCGAAACAGCAAACGAAAGCCAAGTATAGTTTCCATGTGGAAATATATAGTTATAAAACCACAGAGACACCTCTTGTCGTGAATTTCTATGATGAAGCAGGAGCATTGCATTTAAGTGGGAATGCTGTAATGAATTACAAGGGATGGATGCCCTATTATAGATCATACACCAAAGATTATGGTGAGAATGGTATGACCAAGAAGGCTGCCAGAATGTCCATCAGTATCGACAACAGCTTATCTGCAGAACCGGTAAAGTTATGTTTTGACAATTGGAAACTCGATGCAAGCCTGTCGACGGTTATGGCACTTCCTATCAGTGTAAAGGATGCAGGCAACCTCGCTAATCAGACTCAGCAGCCACTTATGCTTTATTCTTATTCATATAAAGCGGCTCATGAAGTCCCTCTCACGCCTGCTACTGCAGAGGAAAAGGCTGCTATAGCGTCAATAAAGGCATCTCTTCCCCAGGCTCCGGATGCAGCTGATACAGATCTTCAGGAAGCCCGCACATTTGTGCAGGGTCTCAATATAAAACGTAATGCGGATGGTTCGGTTAAGTTGGGTCGTATATTTACTAAGGCTTCCGATTACAATAAGAATAATGAGGTAATGGTGCTTCAGCATCTGAACGCATTGGCGGCTTCTGATGATCCTGCAGATTCTAAGATGTTCACAGACTTTATGGATGCTGTGCTTGATGCCAATATTTTTTATAGGTTTCCACAATTGAAATGGAGCACCTATGCGGATGTGCGCCTCATTCCCCGTCTGATGCTTAGTCTTATTCCAAAAATGAATGATGCACAAATAACAGAATGGCTAAAGACTGTGCGATGGATAACCGAAGAGGGATGGTCTAATGCTCCGCTTGACTATTTTGCAAGCAGATACAATTCGGATATTCTTTATCTTTGCGGGGGGAGCAACTATTATCTCAGTTGTGCGGTGAATGATCCTGATCCGGACGTTGCCGCCCGTGAATTGAGATCTTTCAAAAAGATGCTCGAACTTGTTCTGACCCCGGTTTCCGGTGGCTATGAAATTATGAAGCCGGATGGTTGCGGTTTTCATCATGGAGTGCATTATAACAATTATATGTATTCATTCAATCCATGGATAACATCTGCCTATGCCTTGAAAGATACGCCATTCTGCGTCGGGAAACAGGCATATGACAGAATCAAGGCCGCAATTCTGACATGTTACTCAATGTCAAATCGAAGCATACCTTACTCCAACCCTGATGACCCTAACGATCCAACTAATAATCTCTATGCAAAAAGTCTAGCGGGACGCCATCCGTTTGACGGCGGTCAGGTTAACCAATTCTTCACATATATTTTCCAGCTTGCAATAGAACTTTCAAGTAAATACTATGGCGGGTCTCCTGATCCGGAACTTGCCGCCGCATATAATTATTATACAATGACAGATACATATCAGGTGGCAGCTAAGGATTTTACAGGATTCTATCAATATAATTACAGCCCCGTAGGTATTTATCGTACTGACGATTGGGTCGTGACCATGCGTTGCCCGACGACTGCGGCCTGGGGTGCGGAGATTTATTCAAACAAGAATCGTTTCGGACGCTATCAGGCCACAGGTTCTATGGAGGTAATGTATAATGGGCGCAAATCAAATTCCGGTATGCCTCTTATCGCAGCAGGATATGACTGGAATGTGGTGCCCGGAACCACTACTGTCCATTATACAGATTGGAAATCCATGCTTCCGAACGGCAACCTCACAACCCGTTTCGACCAATTCTCGGAAACTACAGATTATTCAGGTGCCCTGGCATGGAATCTGGGCAAAGCGGGAATATTCTCTTGCGAGTATGAGCAGTCGGATGCACATAGCAACGGAAATGTATGCTATACGGAAGATGAGTCAACTCATCTTAAATTTCATAAAACTATTCTTGCGGTAGATGGAATGCTCTTCAATATGGGATCAGACATATCTACCAAGGGGCAATATAACGATAGCTGGATTACCGCTACCAATCTTTTTCAGGAAGTGGGCGACGACCTGACAGACTTCAGTGTAAACGGTGACATGATGAGTCGCAATGCCGATGCAAAGAATCTGGATTGTAATTCTCGTAACATATGGATGGTGTCACCGAAGGGAACAGGTATCATTGTTCCTAAGGGCAATAGAAATGTAATTGTTAAATATGGGACACAGGAAGGTCCTCATGGTGATGGCACTACTTATGACTCTGCTCCTGAGACTGCTGTAGGGGCGAAGGCTTATATCAACCACGGAGTAAAGGTTAGCGAAGAGAAATATTCGTACCTTATGGTGCCAGGCACCACTGCCGAGAAGCTGAAGGGTTCGGCCGATGAATATGTAGACCGTTTCAATGTGATTTCCAGTGAAGGAAGCTTCCATGGCATTTATTATAAGCCACAGGCCCTGACAGCCTTGTCTTTTTATGCCCCCACGGAAAATACCGGACTTGATTTCGTAAAGAGTATTGATTCACAGATGCTTGTGATGCATCAGAAGCAGCCTGACGGGCATATGGCTCTTGCTTTATGCTGCCCGAACCTACATCCTAATCGCCTGAGCTCGACACTTTGCGACTGGGTATCTTCCGGCACGGACGCAACTGTTACTGTTGACGGAGAATGGTTATATGACGGAGATACAAAGAATGCACAAGTGTCTGCCGTCAATGGTTCGACAGTCATCAATGTCGCACTCAATGACGGTCTCCCGGTATACCTTGACCTCAAACCTGCCAAATCCGGTGTGAATGAATTGAGCATCGGAGACCTTGGTGCTAAAGTTTCTTCACATGGTGATGAGATTGTGGTTACCCTCTCCGGAACTACCGGGGGTGATGTTGCGGTAGATGTTTATGACATGAACGGTATGAGTATCGGCAAAGCAATGATTGTCGCAGGCTCAAAAGAGTGTCGTGTAAATGTGACAAATTCTTCTGCTGTGACTGTTGTCCGCCTCACTTCAAGCAATGAGGTGAAGACCGTTAAGGTTATCAGATAAGCCGGTAGTAATTATAAGAAGAATGTATATTGAATGTGACATGAGGTAAAAAGGAGGTTATTATTGGGTTTAATCAGATAAGCCGGCATGTAAATGCCAGCTTATCTGATTGCTGATTAAAGATTCTTTATAAAACATTTATAAATAATGAGTAAAATTGTAACCTTGGGAGAGATAATGCTTAGGCTGTCGCCGGCGGGATGTAACCGGTTTGTACAGGTTGATTCGTTTGATGTCATATGGGGAGGAGGGGAGGCCAATGTGGCTGTCAGTTGTGCTAATTATGGACATGAAGCGTTCTTTGTGACCAAACTTCCGTCGCATGAGATCGGACAGGCGGCTGTAAATGCTCTCCGTCGTTATGGTGTCCATACCGACTACATAGCGCGTGGCGGTAATCGTGTCGGAATATATTATTGCGAGACAGGTGCTTCCATGCGTCCTTCAAAAGTGATTTATGATCGTGCGGGGTCTTCTGTCGCTGAGGCCGATCCCGAAGATTTTGATTTCAATAAAATTATGGATGGCGCAGACTGGTTTCACTGGAGCGGGATCACACCGGCTATAAGTGATAAAGCCGCGGAACTTACGCGGCTTGCCTGCGAGGCTGCAAAACGAAAGGGCGTTACCGTCAGTTGTGATCTTAATTTCCGAAAAAAGTTGTGGACAAAAGAGAAGGCGCAGGAAACAATGCGTCCGTTAATGCAGTATGTCGACGTATGTATCGGTAATGAGGAGGATGCCGAACTGTGTCTTGGATTCAAACCTTCTGCAGATGTTGAAAGCGGTGTTACGGATGCTGAAGGCTATAAAGGGATTTTCAAGGCAATGGCGCAAGAGTTCGGTTTCAGGTATGTCGCATCAACTTTAAGGGAGTCTTACTCTGCAACCCGGAATGGCTGGAAGGCTTTGATATTTGACGGCAAACAGTTCTATGAAAGTAAGCGCTATGACATAAACCCTATTATCGATCGGGTTGGTGGTGGGGACTCGTTTTCTGGCGGTCTTATTCATGGATTGCTTACTATGGATAATATTGAACAGGCCCTGGAGTTTGCTGTAGCTGCGTCAGCTCTTAAACAGACAGTCCCCGGAGATTTTAATCTTGTAACCGAAGATGAGGTCAGGAGTCTTGCCGGTGGATCGGCAAATGGTAGAGTCCAACGTTAATTAATAGAAAGTTATGCCAAAATTTGATAAGATAGCTGTTTTGAACAAAATGGCGGATGCTCCGATGGTTCCTGTGTTCTATCACAGTGTGCCGATAGTGGCATGCAATGTTGTTAAAGCGTGCTATGACGGAGGTGTGAGAGTATTTGAATTTACCAACAGGGGCGATTTTGCCCATGAGGTTTTTGCAGAAATAATGAAATTCGCCTCAAGGAAATGTCCGGATCTCGCTATTGGTGTCGGTTCTGTTGTGGATCCGGCTACAGCGGCACTCTATATACAGAGCGGGGCTTGTTTTGTGGTGGGACCTCTGTTCAATCAGGATGTCGCTGCTGTTTGTAATCGACGTGGTGTGCCATATGTCCCGGGGTGCGGCACAGTGTCGGAAGTCGGTGCTTCTCAGGAGGCCGGGTGTGATTTATGTAAGATTTTTCCGGGAGATGTACTCGGTACCAAGTTTATAAAAGGTATTCTTGCTCCAATGCCGTGGAGCCGGCTGATGGTTACCGGTGGTGTTGAACCAACGGAAGAAAATCTTACAGCATGGTTCAATTCTGGTGTGTTCTGTGTGGGTATGGGTTCGAAACTTTTCCCTAAAGAACGTGTGTCTGTCGGTGACTGGCAGTATATCACAGATAAATGTAGATTTTCTTTGAATATAATATCTGAAATTAGAAAATGAAAAAAATATTTTGGTCTATATTTTTATCAGGTGTGGCTTTTACAGTTTGTGCGGAAACATCGTATACTGTAATGCGGGCATGTCATCCTGATGATGTGAAACGGTATGATACCGAACAGCTTCGCAATCATTTCATGATGCCCAAAGTAATGGAACAGGACAAAATTAATCTGACTTATTCCATGTATGACCGTCTTATTTTCGGTGGAGTGGTACCGGTTGCCAAGACTGTGGTTCTGGAAACTATTGAACCGCTTAAATCCTCGTATTTTCTGGAGCGTAGGGAACTCGGTGTTATAAATGTAGGTGGTGATGGCATTGTCAGTGTAGACGGCAAGGATTACGAGCTGCATTTCAAGGATGCTCTTTATGTGGGACGCGGTAACAAGAATGTTACATTCCGTTCAAAAGATTCTTTGAATCCTGCCCGTTTTTATATCAATTCCACTCCGGCGCATAAGTCTTATAAAACTCAGTTGATAACAATTGACGGACGCAAGGGTACCATCAAATCCAATAGCTTTGCGGCAGGAAAGATGCAGGATAGTAATGACAGAATAATCAACCAGCTTATAGTCGCAAATGTTCTTGAAGAGGGACCGTGTCAGTTGCAGATGGGACTTACCGAGCTCAAGCCGGGATCTGTTTGGAACACTATGCCTGCCCATACTCATGACCGAAGAGTAGAAGCCTATTTTTATTTTAATGTTCCCGAAGGGAATGCCATATGCCATCTGATGGGCGAGCCTCAGCAAGAACGGATTGTATGGCTGCACAATGAGCAGGCCATCATGTCTCCCGAATGGTCTATCCATGCGGCTGCCGGCACATCCAACTATATGTTCATCTGGGGAATGGGTGGAGAAAACCTTGATTATAACGATATGGATAAGGTGTCTTATACGGATATGAAATGATAATGAATATCGGCAAACAATTTCTCTGAAACAAAATAATACAGGAACACCGAATAGCGTTCCTGTATTATTTTGTTTCAGTTGTTTATTGACCCGGTATTAGTGACAGCAACCGTCACCGCAACCGCCATCCCCGCATGAGCCGCCTCCACAGCACCCTCCTCCGCAACCGGAAGTAGGATGCAGCTCCTCGGGAGTGGCAGGACGTACCTCTTTGATAATTCCGCTGTAGGTTACAGACAGTCCGGCAAACGGATGGTTGAAGTCCATTTTAACCTTGTCACCGATCTCAAGCACTTTACCCAATACACGATATCCTTCGGCTGTCATCATGGGCAATTCGGCACCGACTGTCACTTCTTCTGCAAGTTTTCCATCCTGCATGAATATCTGTTTGTCAAGCTCGAGGATATTTTCATCGCTTCGGGGACCGAATGCCGCCTCGACAGGGAGTGTCATCTCAAATTTATCTCCCGCTTTAAGTCCGTCGATGGCTGCAAGCAATCCGGGCACAACAGCCTCGGATGCACCGAAAACCATTACATCGGGAGCATCTTTGGGAGTTTCAAAAAGTAGTTTGCCGTTTTCGGCATCAGTAAGTTTGTATGAATATTTTACAAACATTCCGGGTTCTATCTTGTATTCTGCCATAATTTCAATATTTATTCGATTATTAAACTTTATTGTTATATTCTAAATTTGGGTAAAAGTGTCACTTATTCAGGATGCTTCAGATCATACTGTTCCTGGGGAATAATTATGTTGAAATAAAAACCATCTGCGGTCTTGTCGCGTCTGGTTTTATTTGTTTCATCCGGCACAACGGTCAGGTAGTCGTAGCCGGGTTCGATGAATTGTGCATCGGTCGCCTCATAGCCGAGAAGTTGCACCATGTCGTATTCGTGCATTGGTGAGATCACATACCACGCGTTGTCTACATTTTCGCCTGTTCCGGTGCTTTTGATTGCCCCTAATAAGTGCTCAAGTCTGTATTCCCATATCTTTGCGCTCATGTCTTTGCGTTTCTCTTTGAGTACATGTACGAGGAATGACATCTGTCGAAGATCAAAAGGATTGTCTTCAAGTGCGAGCTGGGCATATTTGCGGATTGTATCAATCTCCTCTTTGGTATGTTTTGTCTTGGAACGGAGATTATCGGTTTTGCTTGTATAAGGTGATATGCGATATGGATCGAAATCTTCCTGGAACATATATCCAAGGTAGAAATGGCGATACTCGTCATTGGTCATGGTGGTGTCGTTGCTCTCATATTTTCTTTTCAGTTTTGGGAAATAATATGGAGACTTTGGATCGAGAGTCACCTTTTTGATCTGATCAAGATTAGGTTTTTCTACTGTTATTTTGCGTTTACTCGTATTCTGGTTTGTTGCCGGGCGAGTTGTCTGCGCATTGACTACCGGGACATGGCATATCATTACGAATAACAACATTATAGCGCAGCATATCTTAATTATAGGGTATTTTCTCATCATAATAATTTGTAACAATCAAGGCATAAAGAGGATGTTGGACTTTAAACAGTTTCTAAATCATAAATTTTATTATGATTCTCTATGCCCTATTGCAAAAATAATATCTTCATCTCTATTTTGAAAATCCCTTAGCTTTTTTTATGATTTAATTCCATTTTTAATACGTTCTGAGAGGTATAAAATGTTTAAGAGTGTGTGGAGTTCTAAACCAGATATTTTCTAATGTTCAGCGACTTGGGACAAGTCGCAATCCTAATTGTCGGGTAAGGCCGAGACCGTTAGGGGAGAATGCATGGAAGTAAAAAGAGGCGGTTAAAAAGACGGGAATAAAAACATATAGAAGAGAATAAGAAGACAGGGAAAAGAGTGATTGAAGAGGGTGGCAACGCGGTGGGGCTTTATCCGACGGTTAGGAGGGGAATTTGTCCCCGACTTCCCGAAAGGCAGTCACCTTTCGTAAAGGGCAATCGTGAGAACAAGTGCTATACCAGCCTGAATTATGGTGATGGCTGTCGGGAAACCTTTGGCCAGAAGATAACGGTGGAAGTTGCCGGTTCCGATACGTACCTTTTCTCCTTCCGGTGTGCGGTAATACAACAGGAACCCACAGAAAATTCCTATAATTACAGATAGAATCATCACTCCATAGCGCATGGATATGGATGGTGTTATTGTATAGCCTGACAGACCTATGGCCAATCCTGCAAGACCTCCTGTTATCATGCTTGTGGTGCCGCGTGTCTGTTGGCGTATCTTTTCCGGTTGAAGAATGGTTGTAAACATTACAATCATGGTCATGCAGAACCAGGATGTCAGTATTGTGGCGTTTATCGGCAGTACCGGATAACCACCGGATGTGGCAAAGCTTAGAAGCAGTAATGCACCGAAGGAGAGGGGCGGAGCTAAAATTTGTCTGCCTCTTAGGGCAAAAAAAGATAAAGCCCATATTAAGGATGCCAATATGATGAGTACTGTGACCATGTGGAGAGGGTTAAATATTTGTTTATAAGTGCTTTTCTTGGAAGCTTAATGCTCCTGTCAGGAAATCTTATTCAGAATCTGTTTTTATCCCGGATGGTTTTTTTCTTGAAACTTTCAAGGAGGGCTTCTGTGAGATTAACACCGGTTTGATTGGCAAGACATATTACAACCCAGAGGATATCTGCCAGTTCTTCCGCCAATGCCGCTTTCGGATCTTCAAATTCACCCGGTTTGCGTTTTTGATCTCCAAATGTGCGGGAAATTACACGTGCCAGTTCTCCGGTTTCTTCTGTAAGGACCGCCATATTGGTCAGCTCGGAGAAATATCCTTTCCCAACGGTAGAAATCCAATTGTCTACTGCAGACTGTGCTTCATCCAGTGTCATATCTTTATAAAATTGAGAGAGCGCGCAACTCATCTGCTATTTCATTGCCTGACATTATACGCCTTACAGAGAGTGTGTGGGCGAAATCATCAACTGCGGGATGAATACGCGGATTACGGAAAATACGCCCCATATATACCCGTGTTTTTTCGAACAGGTTGTCTATCTCGTCATCTTCGAGCTGGCAACTTTCTTTGGCTTCTTCTGTCATTTCCTTGCGGATTGCATCCATAAGTTCCTGCGGGACATTCTGTTTCATTCTTACAAGTGAACGGGACATAACATTGGAAATAACCATTGATGCGGTTATATAAAAGTTGTGCACAAGATGGTTCCAGTTGGCTTTGGGAGAGATGACAGGTGATGAATTAAAATAAAAATCATTAGAGAATGTTACCATCGGCCCTGTCGCGTCAAGTGATACCTCTACTATTTTATCAATTGCGTCAAGAGCGGCAAGCGAGATTGCCATCCCTGCCAGTCCATAGGCTTTGTCATCTTCGTTAAGATATTGCAGTGTCATAGCGTTTGTCATAAGTATAATCTTGATATAATCTTTACCGATAGCAAATATCGGTTGAAAAATATGAAGTGATTTAAACTTTTTTCATCGTTAAGCTTCGTTAAGATTTTGAGGATATTTTCAATATTGAGAAAGGAGCATAGCGGGCTATGTGACTGACGAAATATGGGAAATATACCAAAATATTAATGAAGATTGATGATGAAGAAAACATATTTTCATATTCTTTTATTTTTCATAAAAAGTTTAAATCACTTCTATGACCTCTTGTTCAGATTTAACAGAAATAAGGCATTTAAAGTTGAATGAATAAATATATCGTGTTTTTTAATTTTACAGGAATTGTTGTGAACGGCCACTAAAATTTCAGGCTTACGCCTCCATAAATACGAACTCCTTGTTGTGGCAGATCCGGTAAAAGTTCAGTATGCCGGTTCAGCAAATTGTCGGCTTGAACCCAAACATCAAAATTTTCGGATATTCCATAGGATGCCCCGAAGTTGAGTGTCGTGATGTCCGGAAGGCGCATCCCGGCAATAACTGTATCATCAAGATTCAGACCTCCGTCAAACATTGCTTTGGTGTATATTGTGCGCACTCCTCGGTAGTTGTAGGATGCTGACAATTTTAGCCTTCTCCAGGGATTAGACTCCGCCGTGAGGCCAAGAATCCAGCGTGGGCGGTCATATCCGTTGAAATATCCGGTTTTCCCGTTTTGTGGCTGATAGTTACCCTTGGCGGTGATCTTGAATATTTTCCCTAAGTCATAACTTAAACTGGCACCGATGCTGAAGCCGTGCATATTGGTTGTATATGATGAGTCAAAATCATATACAAGATCTTGTAAATTGCCATATTGGTAATCTTTCTCGGGTAAGCTTCCGAATGCTTTGCCGAAGCGGTTCATTGATGCCTGGTACCATCCTCCGAGATATTCACCGCGTGCAATACGGAAAGCAAACTCCGCTCCTGCCTTGAAGCCGGAGAAAGGTCCGAATGAAACACCTAATTGTCCGTCAAGGGGGATATATACAGGACGGGTATTATATATAAGCCCTCCTTGGTAATAATCAAGTTCGTAGTTTGAGGCGAGAGTGTGCAGTTTGCTTCCTCCCAGAACATGTAGATAGAAATTTACCGGAGATGCCTCAAAATCTAGTTTTACATCAGGTGCTATATGGAACGCCGAATATCTGTCGGAGCTGTGTCCGGCGTTGAATGCAAGATCAATGTCTGCGCCTATTCTGACAAGCAACCTCTCTTTTGCGAAACGATAATAGGGGGTAAGTGTGAAAAGAGCGTAATTGTCGGGAGAGTAGTAAGGGAAGTTCATCAAGCTGTAAACAGGATACTCTCTGTAATCGATATCTTTTTCACCGGCATAAATCAGAATATCACCTTTCACATCCAGACCGATTAGTGATTTTTCAGCGGTCGGGAACTGAAATCCGGCTTTTATATTAATATCTGTCTCACGGTTTCCTTGTTGAGAATAAAGGTCTGGCTGTCCGGTGGCAGGGTTGGTATATTGGTTATAAAACCTGCGGTATCCGAAATATCTTGCACCTATGCCGGCATACCAGTTTATAGCATCTGTCTTGACCGGCGACAGCCAATCTATTTTTGCAGAGATGTCGTTAAGTGTCTGTGTGGGGGCGGTACGGGATTTGCCTGAATCTCCGCTTTCCCATTCCGGTGCGAAAGCGTAGTAGTTGAAGTTTCCCAGATGCCAGGACGCAGATGCCTGAAGTGTGCCGGCTCCGTTGAAGTCGTGTGAGGCGTAAATCCCTATTGTCTCATCATAGCGGTATTGCCGTGTGTCAGGATTTCCGTTCTCAAGTTTCGGTTTCCATAGAGATGTGGAATTATGCTGTATCCACGCACCGGCTTTAGTGGCTTCATTGTCGACGAATCGATAGCCTGCGGAGAGTGTGGAGTTAAGCCATGAACCAAGACCGAGATCAAGGTAACCCCGAGTGTCGGGACAGATGCGAGTGTCTCGCCAACCGGTTGCTGCCATCGGTAACAGACGGGGCTGGAAATTGGCCGGGACACTTTTACTGTCATAGTTGAGCGGATTGGTCTCGAGTGTGAATTTATATTGACGGGGGAGTGTGTTGATTCGGTCTATATGGAAAATCTCAGGAACATATTTTCCCTCGACGGATATCGACTGGTTGTATTGCGCGTTTGCGCTGACGTATGGAAGAGCTATGAAAATCGCTATTCCGGTTGTCTGTAATATTTTGTGGCAAGATTTCATCTCACTGTCTTTTTCGGTTACTGGCGGATTATTTATAAGATTTCAGTCGCTGTGTTATAGCATTCATTATTTCCGGTTCGTTGCCGGGGTAATTCTGTTTCAGGCTTTGCAGATATTCTTTGGCGAGATAGGTTTTACCCAGACCATGATATGCGTCGGCAAGAAGTATGAATCCTTGAGCGAGCTGGAACTGGTGAGGTGTGCCGGTCTCTGTGAACTTTAATATCGCCTTTTCTGCTTCAGAGAACTGCTTCTGACTGATGAGATATTTACCCAGCTCTACAGCTGCTTTCGCTCCTGCTTCGGAAGCGGGGCTTTCTGCAAGGGAGGTCAACAGTTTCAAAGCATCTTGGATCTCTCCTTTTTTCATCAGTGCAGTAGCTTCGCAATAACTCATTTCCTCGGCAACTTCAGTTGCCACCCCGCCTGCGTTACGGGCTTTGCGTGCGTATTCAATTACTATGTCCGGTTCGGATGATGTGCGCACAATTCCTGCGTATGCATCGGCAATAAAATCTGTGTTGCCCGATTTCTCAAGCTGACGATAACATTCTGCCGCGTCTTCAGTACGTCCGGGAAGATCGTATTCCAGTATTTCGGCTCTTGAAAGCAATGCTTCCGGATATTGCACCGAATGGGGCCGCGATGTTATGATCTTTGCAAGCGTTTCTTCTGCTTCGTTGAATTTATGGTTGGCGCGTTGAGAAGCTGCTATGTCGAGAAGAGCCTGGGCAAGGTACTTGCCGTCGGGATAGTCGCGGACATATGCCTGTAGAGCGGCAATATTGTCAGGATTTTCGGCATATGCCGTTTCTGCCCCGTCGAAAGCTATCTGTTCCAGTTCGTTGGAGTCGAGCTGTTTAGCCTCGGGCACGCTTTTGAGGAATGCAGCATATTCCTGCATGGCTCCGGTGGAGGAATAATATCTGCGAAGATCTGTGTTGGCTACATCCGCTTCTTCGCTTGAGGGCCAGGAACGGATGATCTCCTTATATGTGTCAGTCGCTTTTATGTTGTCGCCGGCTTTTGCGTAAGTGAAGGCAAGGTTAAGCATTGCCTTGCGTGCCTGCGCTGTTTGCGGATAAGAAGATGCAAGCTGATCGAAAGCTTCCGCCGCTTCTCTGTTGCGGTCGAGTGCCTGGAATGTCATGGCCTTCTCCATGAGTGAGTTGGGAATCCATTTTGAATTTGGGAATTCGGTCCGGATTTTTGACAGTTCCTCAATTTTACCGTTTATATCTCCTCCAAGACCTCGCATGACAGCATGGCGGTATGTAGCATAATCGGCATCTGCGGCTCCCATCTCGATTGCCTTGGAATAGGCTGTCTGAGCTGATTTGTAATTTCCTGAGTAATAAAGGCAATCTCCCATGCGGATATAAGCATCGGCTTCCAAAGCATTGGGCAATGCCGGTTTTGCATCCAGAGCCCTGCGGAATGTGGAAGCGGCGTTGGCATATTTGTCTTGCTGATATTCCGCGTATGCGAGATTGTACATGGCAAGTGTCTTGTTTGAAGAAGCCTTCTCCCCATTTATGAATGTGGAATAAGCGGATTGCGCCTTTGCAAAACTTCCGGTGGCGTAAAGTGCGTCACCGAGCCAAAGTTGTGTCTGAAGAGCAAGAGCCCTGTCGTACGATGCCAGTTCAAGTGAGCGTGAGAACATCTTTACAGCCTCTTGTGTGCGACTGTTTGACATGGCTTCTATACCGAGTTGATATAGAACTTTTTGTTTGGCGGCAAGTATGGTTTGCGATGGTTTGCGTATTTTCTCAATATTCTCAAGAGCTTTGGTGTAGTTGTGGTCGTTGTAATAAGCTTCTGCAAGATACCCTTCCACTTTTGGAGTATATTCCGAATTGGGGTAAAGTTTAATAAAGCCCTCAAGCATATCGGCGGATGATGCGAAAGGTACTTTCCCTCCACGGGTAAGAGCGGCAACATAGTTGTAAAGAGCGGTTTCGGACACGTCGCGGTCATAGTCCATTCGCGCGGCTTTTTCAAAGGCTATGGCAGCCGCGTCATCGTTGCCGTTTTTAATATCGCATTGGCCTAAATAAAGCCACGCGCTTTGTGCAATATCATTGTTGAGCTCTGTCAGGGTGGAGAACCTTTCCGCAGCACGCTCATAGTCCCCATTATTATAGTCGCATATGCCAAGGGTGTAAACCGCATCCGGAGCCGGATCTCCAACACAGGTGTCGAGATATCTGGAGAGGAATCGTACTGCCCTGTCTGTATCTCCTGTCTTGAAAAGACTTAGACCTGTGATGCGGTTAAGTTCCGGTGCAAGTTCCGGGTCGTCAAGCTTTTGGAGAAGTTTTTCCCCTTTCTCCGCAACCTCATTATATTTGCCGCGTGTATAGTCTATCTGTGTCATGTAATATGCGGATTCCAGTCCCTTTTCCTTGCTTTTTACTTTGGAGAAAAGAGCATACGCCTCGTCATACTTGCCGGCAATATAATCAAGGTAGGCTGTATAGAAACTGTAGGCGTCGCGATATTGGGGTGCATTGGACAACGCATGCAAAGTTTTGCGTGCCTCGTTGAAATGCCCGGTTTTTATCTCACAAAGAGCAAGACGATAGGAATATAACAGTTTCTGTTCTCTGTTCAGTCTGGCAAAGTCAAGAGATGTGTATTCTGTTAGGGCGTCGCTCCATTGATGCTTGAAGAAATAATAATCTCCTATTTTCAATGCGACTTCCATGGACATTGGTGAAGCAGGGTAATTTCTACGGAAGTCAAGAAGCATGCGCAGGCATTCCTTGTCCCCGCGTTCATAAAGTGCGTTTGCAAGCAGATAAACATATTCCTCCTGCAGCGATAGGGATAGCTGTAGATTTTCGGTATCAGTTTCGCGTAGCTGGTCGATCGCTCCGATATAGTTTCCTGCGTCAGACATTACGCGGGCTCGTTCGATGTACCCCGATGCTTGTGGTGAGAACCGTGCTTCCGAAGCCGAAGATTGGGCATGCAATGTGTCCGGGACAACTGTTATTCCTAAAACGAATAGGGAGGAAATAAGGAGAGGTCTGAGATTTATTTTTATCATTGTGTTTCGGATGTGTTCGGAATTGTATAAACCACTTACTTACAAAATTAATAAAATATAAGCAACTGTTGAAAATTAATGCATGGATAAAGCAAAACAAAATATGTCAAAAGACATAACTTATTTTGTGTTGTTTGTTGTAATCATATTGTAATACAGTGCATTATAACGTCGCTGGTGCGCTGATGGTGTGTTAAGTAGTTGGATAAATCGAAAACGGGAAGCTTGATTTAGGGATTTTTAAAGGTTGTTAGTTATTGGAAAGCCCAGTCGCGATTGATTTTGCACTTCGACTGTTACATCGCAGTTATCCGATTGCACACCTGTTGCACATGGTCAAGACCATACAACAGAGAATGGCTGTCTATCCCCATCCACATAAACAGCTTATGCAAGTTCTGATAAGCATTGAGGATGTATGAGGTTTCAATTTGAGGCTGTCTTCTCGCAAAACAGATAGGCTCATGGTGCGCTATTCGGTTTCGGAGGATATTGATGCCGTCAAGTTCATTGAACATATAGGTATTGTTGTATTGCACATCTGCCGATGAACGAGGCTTGTTTGGGAATATTCGGAGAAGTGTTTGCCCTGTTGCACGATACTGAGGGTTGGCAAACATATACTTCCAAACTCCGAACTCCATTTCTGCAAGAAGTTTATGATGAGTGTACTCGCCATTTCTGTTCAGACGGTTGAACGCCTTGGTGATTATTCGCGCACTATCCCGGCAACTGGTAATATCGAATATGCCTCCTGCCAATACTGAATCACGGAGCCAGTTCTCTCCGAACCGGGTTGTTAGCTCGCGGTCAATGGCATTTCTTAACGCTACCTCGAAACAACTCAACAAAGTAAATACTTCCTGTGACAGATGAAGATTCAACCGATAAAGCGACATGGCTTTTCGGGTGTCATTATCGCAGGCAGCAACATATCTGTTGAGCCTTTCCGGGGACAATATATTCTGAAAATCGGCGAATTTCACTTGCTTTACAATCTTTTATGAGCCAAAATTTGTTTTAATCAAAAGAAAGCACTACTTTTGCAGTGTTGATTCCCGGTAGCCCCTGACTCGTCAAGCTATCGGGTTTAGTTTTTTGTATCTGCAAAGATAATCATTTTCATCGGATTGGGCAACAGTGAGAAAAAGGACACCGGGTATCCCTCCCGATGTCCAACCACTAATTTACCCACTACAAAACATACCTTATTTTGAAGTCAAGGTATGTATAGCCAGTTTGCCAATACTGAGATATTATATTTTGATAGTCTTTGTTATGGGAAGATCCGCTGAGCTTGTTCCGATAAGAATATTAAATTCTCCCGGCTCCAACCGGAATTGGTGCAGATCTATGTCGTAAAATTCAAAAGCGGATTTTGGCAACATAATTGTCACTCGTTTGGTCTGTCCCGGATTCAAAGTCACTTTCTCAAATCCTTTCAGTTCTTTCACGGGACGTGGTACCGAGCATTCCGGATCTCCGACATATACCTGAACTGTCTCCGCCGCTATCATCTTACCTTTATTTTTTATATCTACCGATACTGCGATAGCTTCTTCACCACTTTCGGGATCGGTGATGAAGGATGAAGATACTTCCGGATTCAGCAGTTCAAATTCAGAATAGCCGAGACCGTGTCCGAATGGGTAGCGTGGTGCGTTGCCTGATTTATCGTAACCTCGGTAGCCGGTAAATATACCTTCGCGATATTCTACATGCCCTGCTTCCTGTATGTTGGATGAGCGTACCTTAGTGCGGTTTGGATAGTAGTTGCCATATGTGGGACTTGCTTCAAGATTCTTGTCCCATGTTATCGGCAGTTTGCCGGACGGCGAGAGTTTGCCGGTCAGTATTTCTGCTAAAGCTGTGCCTCCCTCCTGACCGGCATACCATGCCATGACAATACCGTTCACGTTGTCTTCCCATGATGACACGTCGATTGCTCCGCCTGCATTGAGAACAACAACTGTATTAGGATTTCTTTCCGCTGTATAGTTGATAAGGTAATCTTCATAAGGAGGCAACCCGAATTCTCTGTCAAAGTTCTCTCCTTCGGTCATTCCTTCATAACCGGTGCAGATTACAACAGTGCCCGCATTCTTGAGTTCTTTGTTGAACAGATCTTGATTTAGTATTGATAAAGAATATGTCGGCAATTTTGGCTTCTTCTCCTGATAGATTATCTCAAAATCGTATTTGTTCCCTTTTTTCAACACTATAGGCACTATCTGGTGTGAATAATGGTGCTTGCCCCAATGTTTTGCCAGCGTGTCACCATTCATTACCAAGCAGTATCCGTCTGTCGAACCGATTTTGGCACGCATAATCTCGTCTTTTTCGGGTGTGTAGGATATTTTATTGTTCCCGTTTCCGCATGCAATAGTTTTGTATAATTCATTTTTGGAAAGATATCTTGTGTCTTTCTTGATTTTCTTAAGCTCTTTGGCCGGGGATGCTATGGAGAATGCATTTACACCTCCGCTGCCCCCACCGGATACGATTGTATCCGAGTAGTCTCCCAATATTAGTGTCTTGCCCTTTTTTAATGGTAGAACTGAGTTGCTGTTTTTAAGAAGGACGATTCCTTCACGCGCGCATTCAAGGGCAACCTTTCGTGATTCGGGATCATCGAGAGGAATGATGCCTTTCTTCTCTCCGGAAGGACGGTCAAGAATGCCGAATGCTATTGCTGTTGAAAGAATATTTACAATTTTGTCATCAATCTTTTTTTCTGTGATCCGGCCGTTTTCAAGAGCTTCGCGCAATCTGTGTTCTTTAAATAAAACAGCCCGGGGCATTTCGAGATCCAGACCGTTGTTTACAGCATTTACAGTTGAGTACAGAGAATTCCAGTCGCTCATAAGTATACCTTTGAATCCCCACATTTTACGCAATACGTCAATATTGAGCCATGCGTTTTCGGAGGCATGCACACCGTTAAGGAGGTTGTAGCTGTTCATGACTGCTCCGACACGGGCTTTCTGTACGGCATTTTTGAAAGCTGGCAGATATATCTCATGGAGTGTGCGCTCGTCAACATCGCTTGATATGTGATGGCGTCTCCATTCCTGATTGTTGGCGCAGAAGTGTTTGATGGTTGCTATTACATCATTGCTTTGCACACCGTTTATATAGCTCACGGCTGTTTCGGAAGCTAAGTACGGATCTTCTCCGAAATATTCGAAATTGCGTCCGCATAGCGGAGATCGATAGATATTTACTCCCGGTGCAAGCAGAATGTCTATTCCGCGGGCACGTGCATCGGAACCAAGTTGTTTTCCGTACTGTTCGGCCATATTCCTGTTCCAGGTTGCTGAAAGCAGAATGCCACAGGGATATAGAGTGGAGTGTTCGCAGAAATTACGTATGCCTTGTGGTCCGTCGGCCATATAAATGCGGGGAATCCCAAGCCGTTCTATAGGCCGGAGGGTGAAACCGTCTTCATCGCCTGCGATGTAGGATAGTTTCTCGTCCAAGGTCATTTTGTCTACTAACTTTTGCGCACGATTACGATGTTCGGCAGTTATATCAGCCGCAAACACAGGCGCGATAACGGCTAAAATAAAAACGGAGGTCAGAAATTTTTTAAGCATATACGGATTATATAAGGATTTATTCAACAATGAATTTAAACCAGTTTTGAGTTAAGATCCAAATTTAAACAAAATTTTTTAAATTTGTAAGACAATTAAAATTACCTTTCTATGAAAAAGATTTTTAGTTTCGGAGTTGTAATGACAATGGGACTGTCTTCTGTAGTTCCGGCTTTTGCAACGGCCGATGCGAACGCGCCCAGATGGCTGCGTAACACAGCGATCTCCCCTGACGGGAAAACAATAGCTTTTACTTATAAAGGGGATATATTTACGATCCCGGTAAATGGCGGAGAAGGCCGCCAGTTGACAACCGGTTCCTCATATGAGACTTTTCCGGTGTGGAGCCCGGATTCACGCAATATTGTTTTTGCTTCCGACAGAGAGGGGAGTCAGGATATATATATAGTCGGAGTGGAGGGTGGAACCCCACGCCGTCTAACTACTTTTTCCGGTAATGAAAAACCATTGGCGTTTATAGACGGAACGCATATAATATATTCAAGTTCAGAGGCTCCTGCCAAGGAATCAACACGTCATCCGAGCCGATTGACACGGACGTACTCAATAGATGTGACTCAGGAATCGCCTCGCCCGCAACTGTTCCTGTCCATGCCTGTTGAGGCGGCTGATTTTACAGCGGACGGAAAGATGATTTTCCAGGACAAAAAGGGTCTGGAGAACATTTACCGCAAACATGAGCGTTCTTCAGGCACTTCAGATATCTGGCTTTATGATAATGGAAATTTCAAGAAACTTACCACATTTAATGGCCATGACCTGAATCCGGTCTGGACTGGAGAAAATGAATACTGTTTTGTGAGTGAGGAAGACGGAACATTGAACGTATATAATGTGGATGCCTCGGGGAAACGTGTCAGACTGACAGATTTCCAGCGTCACCCTGTACGTTCTCTTTCTGCGGCTGACAACGGTACGCTTGCTTTCAGCTGGGATGGCGATATATATACTTTAACACCGGGTGGAAAACCTCAGAAGGTGTCTGTGTCGATACATGCCGACCAGTATGTGAAGGACGGAGTAAAATCTTTTGTGAATGGCAGTGCTTCTTCAATGGCGGTGTCTCCCGATGGTAAACAGGTGGCGTTTGTGCTTCGGGGAGAAGTATATGTGACTGATACCAAGTATAAGACAACAAGGCGTATAACAGATACAAAAGCCCAGGAGCGTGTGTTGTCGTTCTCCAAGGATGGCCGCACACTTGTTTACGATTCGGATCGCGACGGACAATGGCAACTCTTTACCGCTACAATAAAAAATCCGGAAGAGAAAAGTTTCGCATACGCTACTGAGATTCTGGAAGAACCCCTTTACAAAGGGGAGGGTGTGGCTCAACAGCCTCAGTTTTCTCCGGATGGAAAGAAAGTTGCGTTTCTGGAAAACCGTACTACTTTGAAAGTAATAGATGTGAAAACCAAAAAGGTCAACACTGCACTTGACGGTAAGTATAACTATTCATATGTGGATGGAGGTGTGCCGTTTGAGTGGAGCCCTGATTCCGAATGGCTTTTAATCAGCTATATAGGTATCGGAGGCTGGAATAACACGGACATAGCCGCAGTGAAGGCTGATGGCAGCAAAGTGGTGGATCTTACTGAAAGCGGTTATTCGGATGAAAATCCACGCTGGGCTATGGGCGGTAGAGCCGTGACGTATAAATCCGGAAGATATGGTATGAAAAGCCACGGGTCATGGGGTAATCAGTACGATGTGCTCTTGATGGCACTTGATGCAGATGCATGGGATGAACTGCATGCCACTGAAGAGGAGGCTACGTTGAAAGAGGAGGCTGACAAGGCCAAGAAGGATGAATCGAAAAAGGATGAGTCAGATTCCAAATCCAAGAAAGGTAAAAAATCCAAGAAAGACAAGAAGGGTGACGAGGCAGATAAAAACAAGGAATCCAAGAAACTTGAACTTGATTTCGACAACCGTCGCCACCGCATGATGCGTCTTACCGGACAGAGTGGAAACGTTGGTGATTTCTTCCTCGCACCGAAAGGCGACAAACTGTATTACACTTCATCAGCGACAGAAGGCGGCCGCAATCTTTATCAGCGCGATTTGCGCAAAGGGGAAACAAAACTGCTTGTGAAAGGTGTGAGCGGTTCTATTGCATCCGATGCAAAAGGTGAGAATTTGTTTGTGATCGGAGGAAGTGGTATAAAGAAGGTGGATCTGGCGAAGGGAAGTGCAGAGCCGGTTGAGTTTGAAGCTTCCTACGATCGGAGCCGTGCCGCTGAGCGCGAGTACATATACGAACATATGTTGCGTCAGGTAGCAGATAAATTTTATGACAAAAATCTACACGGTGTAGACTGGAAATATTATGGAGACCATTATCGCGAGTTCCTACCCTATGTCAGTAATGGTGACGATTTCGCAATTCTGTTGAGCGAGATACTTGGTGAATTGAATGCTTCGCATACCGGTTCAAAATATTACGGTTCGTCTGCGAGCATGAATACAGCCAGGCTGGGTGCATTCTTTGATGAGAACTATACTGGCGACGGGTTGAAGATCACAGAAATCATCAGTGGTTCGCCGCTTGGAAACAAGAGCGTAGGATTGGCTGTGGGCGACATAATTCTTGCAATCGACGGTGAGAAAATAATTTCCGGAAAGGATTATTATCCGCTGCTTGAAGGTAAAGCCGGACGTAAAACATTACTTGAAGTCAAAAAGGGAAACGGAAAGGTAGAGACTGTCACTACAAAACCTTTGTCCGGTGCGTCTTATAACAATTTGTTATACAAACGTTGGGTGGAGAACAATGAGAAATACGTGGATTCAATTTCGGGTGGGAAAATAGCATATGTCCATGTAGAAGGTATGGACTCCGAAAGTTTCCGCAACACGTATGACCGCTTGCTCGGCAAATATCGCAACGCCGATGGTGTGGTTGTAGATACCCGTTGGAATGGAGGTGGCTGGTTGCACAATGATCTTGCATTGTTGCTTAACGGTCAGAAATATGTGGATTTCGTGCCTCGTGGTCAGTACATAGGTTCCGAGCCTTTCTCTCAATGGACCAAACCGTCGGTAATGTTGGTAAACGAGGGCAACTATAGTGATGCGCACGGTTCCCCGTTCGTATACCAGACTTTGAAGATAGGAAAGGTTGTAGGAGCCCCGATACCGGGAACGATGACAGCTGTATGGTGGGAAAATCAGATTGATCCCAATTTGATTTTCGGTATTCCTCAGGTCACCAGCATAGACATGCAGGGGAATATATTGGAGAACCATCAGCTTAATCCGGACATAGAGGTTTACAACCGGCCCGAGGATGAACTCCGTGGTAAAGACAATCAGCTTGAAACTGCGGTGCGTGCATTAATGAAAAAGTAGGAGAGACAATTCCCTTGCTGGTTTTATTTAGTCGTTTAAAAAACAGCTCAAATGAATAATATAGTAGATGAGTTCAAGGAAGCGTTGGAGCAGTGGTTCAATACGGCTCCGGGGAACTTTGTAACTGCCGATATGGCTCTTGATCCATCCGATGTGGGCAAAAAGTTGTATGAGACTCCGATAATCGCAATAGGAGATGCGGATGATCCTTTATGGGAGACACTTCATCAAAAAGAGGCGGTAGGCAAAGTGTTCCGTTCTCCTAAGGAGTGGATGCCGGAAAGCAAGACAGTTGTGTCTTATTTTGCACCGTTTACTGATTTTGTGATTGATGGCAACTGTGTGGAGCCTGTAGATGTCGGTAACGGTTGGCTTTATGCCAGAGTAGAGGGTCAGGCATTTCTTACCGAGACTAATCATTTTATAGAGGGTTGGTTTGCTTCAAAAGGGATAAAGGCCTATTCACCATATGCCGGACCGGAATTCAAATATGTGTTTGAACCCGGAACATCCGAAGATATTGCAGACAAGACGGTTTCCTTTACCAGCAATTGGTCGGAACGTCATGTGGCTTTTGTTTGCGGACTTGGCACTTTCGGTTTGCAAAAGGCATTGATAACGGAAAAGGGTGTCTGTGGCCGGTTTGGCAGTGTGATAACTGATGCCTCTCTGCCTGTCACGGAACGTACATATACCGGTATCTACGAGTGGTGTAAGATGTGCGGTGCTTGCTGCCGTTGTCCGGGTGGTGCCATAGATCTTGCTACCGGTAAATCACATCATCTTTGCAGTACGTATTTTGATACGATACGTGAAAAATATGCTCCAAGATACGGCTGTGGGAAGTGTTACGTTAATGTCCCCTGCATGAAGCAGCGCCCGTAAGGTAAAGCAAGACGAATATTTATTAAAAGGAAACACACAATTATAAGGCTCTATCCCTGCAAATCAAAGGATAGAGCCTTAATAATATACAAAGCGGAGTCTTCTTATGCTGTGATTTCCGGAATAACGAGATTTATGAGCGTGTCGGGGTCAAGACGGTGTTCTCCATCGAAGTCGTGATAGCGGGTGAAATGCTCAAGGTATTCCGGTTTGCAATTCACAGTGGTGTCTCGCAACCCGAAGAATGCGGTGACAAGATCGGGAGAGTCTTTTCTGCGTTTGTTAAGGATGCCGAATTTAGGATCGAATTGTTGCGATTCCATTTTTTCAAATTTTTTAATCAGCTTTGGCGTGACTTCAAAATCTGTCAGACCGTCCTGACGCGGGGTGTGGAAGGGCATTCGGGTTCCGACCTTCTCGCTTAGATGCACTGATGTGTGGAATGACGGATTTACCAGAATCCGTCGCCAACCTTTGAACAATTGGGCATACATGCCACCCATTGAAGTGCCTATTATTATATCGTCGTCGTGCAAGGTCTCTGCGAGTTTGCGAAGCATGGTTATGGCCATCTCCGGTTGTACCGGAATATCCGGTGCGATTACTTCATACCCACCGGGCAGTGATCGATCAAGGCGACGTGCTGTAGCTGAACTTCCCGAACTTCCCATTCCGTGGAGATAAACAACTTTTTTCATATCGAAGCAATGTTTTAAACTTTTTAACAAAACGAAGGTCTAAACAGATATATTATATGATTCCTATGGCTCTTGCCGAGGTGTGATCTTTGTAACGTAAACAATAACAACTTAGAGAACAATTTTTATAGAATGAAACGTAACTTTTCTTTAATTGCGACATTGGCATTGGTTTTGTCGTGTTCCTTTAATTCTTTCGGGTTTGGTAGAGTCGGCCACGCTACGGTGGCAAAAATTGCTGAGAATCATCTCACACCTGCGGCCAAAGCCAATATTGAGAAATATATTGACGGCAAATCTATCACAGAGGTGGCGTCTTGGATGGATCAGGTGAGGAAACAGGATGCCTATAAGCATACCGATGGATGGCATACAGCCAAGATTGCCAAAGATGGAGAGGTGAAGGATATAAAGGTAGTGGCAGGGCTGAACGGGGAAATTGCCAAGCTTGAGAATGGCGCATATAAGAATCTGTCTGACTCGGCAGTCGCTGTCGGCATTAAATTGATAGTGCATATGGCAGGCGACATGCATTGCCCGTCTCATAGTAAATTTGAGAATCATTCTCAGTCATTCAGTTTCAAAATCAATGGCGAGGAATATGCGTTTCATAAATTTTTCGACTCAGGTTTCATGGGACTTAGCAGGAAAGGATGGACGTTCAATGATTATGCAAAGTATCTTGATGTCTTGGCACCCGAGGCTATAAAAGAGGTTCAGAAGGGCAGCGTGAAAGATTGGGCCGTAAAAAACGCTTCAGTTATTGAGCCGTTATATGAACCGTTACATCAAGGTGCTGAATTCAACGGTCTGGATGCAGAAAACAGAATAGCTTATTTTAGTGCTATTGCGGAAAGACAGATGCAGCTTGCCGGATACCGTCTTGCCGGAATTCTGAACGGTATCTTTGACAATTAAGAAACACTCTCTTAGGATAATTCTTGAACACTTTTGCATGGCTCAATGTTAAGATATGTGAAACCATATCTGCTTTGAGCCATGTTTGTTTTTAAATCCGACAGATTCGGAAAATTAACTTTATTCGTTCTCCTGACAATATTGGGAGGAACAATTTCTTGTGCTGCTAATGATTCTACCGTCAGTATGCATCATGTTGATGCGCAGATAGCTGCGAAGATAAATTCGTTAAAACTTCTTTACATAGATGGAAAACCTGAATCGGAGGCCGCTAAAGCCTTTGAAATTGATTCTTTGCGTCAATTGGTGTCTCAATATTATTATGACCAGTTTCGCAATTCTCAGGATCCGGATATGCCGTATTTTATGTTTATGAGCAAGGGTGCCTCCTTGACACTTGGCATAGGTGGAGGAGTGCGCATGCGGGCGTTCTATGACTGGAACGGTGCAGTCCCTTCAACGGCATTTGCTCCTTACACTATTCCTATTCCTGCTGATCCGGCATCGCGTCAAAGATTCAATGCCACCCCGTCCGGAACATATCTTAATTTCCAGATGATAGGGCACAATACAATCTTGGGGGATTACGGCCTGTACATAGAAGCTGATTTTACCGGGTATGAGGGGCGTGATTTCAGGTTAAAGAAAAGTTATGCAGTGTTGCGGGATTTCACGCTGGGATATGCTACTTCCTCTTTTTCAGACCCAGCCGCTTTGCCGCCCGTTGTGGATGCGGCCGGTCCTAATAATAAGTATTCGTCAACAAATGTGTTAGTGAGATATATGCCTTGTTTTAAAAAGAAATGGCATATCGCTGTCTCTTTAGAGACTCCGTCGACAGCGGTAGATGTTACCGGTAAGAAGATGCGTGTCGCCTCAAACTGGTTGCCTGACGGTGCTGCTTTTGTGCAGTATGAATGGAAACGCGGCCAGCATGTGCGTTTGTCAGGAATAGTCCGCAGTCTGTCATACTATTCCGATCTGCGGGACAAGCGGGGGAATAAAGTAGGATGGGCAATGCAATTGAGTACAGTGGCTCGTCCGGAAAAGCACCTTACCACATATGCAACCCTGAATTACGGACGCGGTTATGCCGGACTGGGAGGGGATATGATATATGGATCATATGATCTTGTTACCGATCCCGCAGACCCTTCGAGTCTGTATGCTCCTCAGATGCTTGGATGGTGCGCGGGACTCCAATATAATTTCCGTCCGAACATATTTGCTACGGTTGCCGCGAGTCAGACACATTACATGCCTAAAGATGGAACTATGCCCGATGAATACAAATGTGGCACATTCGCGTGTGCGAACGTGTTCTGGAGCATTACTCCACGGGTTACAGTTGCCGGAGAATATGACTGGGGTATGCGCCGTAACATCTCAGGTATTCACAAAGCTTCCTCCCGCTTCAACCTATCCGCCATGTTTACCTTCTGACTCTTTCACAACCAAGCAAGATACATCTGGTTGCAACATGTTTCATCTTGATATAACATGTTGCATCCTGATAAATCAGGATAAAAGGCTGAAGTGAAAAATTCTGCGACTTTCAGATGGGTCTTGTCCCGTTGCATTTCGGGTAGTCGCAGCATCCCCAAAATTTACGCCCCTGAAGTTGTCCTCTGTTCTGCATCCGCTTGAGCATCGGCTTCCCACATTTTGGACAAGCAGGTGCACCGGTGTCTGACGCTGTCTTCCGGCGTGCGGCCATTCTTTCGGCTGTCATGTTCTCACTAAAGCCCCCTTGTGCTTTAAAGCGTTACAATAATGAATGCAATTGTGCTTGAAGCATTCTATTGACCCTTTCACACAGAACCAGCATTGTGTTGGCAACAATATCGGGTTGATCATTCTCAATCCAATAATCATATTTGCTTTTCTGTTTGAGTATATGATTGGCGGCATCATGTAACAGGCTATTAGAATAATCTGGTTTGTCAAGATCTATTTTCCAGATAGCCTCGCGACATGGATTGCCAATTGCCCAGACATCAGCTTTCCTTCGTAATAAGAAATTAAAGAAATCGCCTTGAACTTCATCAATGCTGGCTCTTGCAACATCTAAAAGCCGCATCTCTGTTTCGATTGATGTTGAATAACGAGAAGTTCCTTCAGCAATATTCGCCACTCCGCAGCGAGCAGCAAGAATCATCTGGTCGTAAAGTCGCCTTCCTGGATCCAATTTATAGTCAATAAACCGGTCACAGAAACTCTGTGTGCCAAGCTGTATTATATTTGCCAATATCCAGGAATTAAGCCATAAATATGACTGCGAAAATTTGATATCAACGGCCATAATTGTTTATTTATTAATGGACAAAGATATAAAATTCTCAGCAGAATTTTAATCTATATATCAAGCTTTATCCTGATACAACCTATTTTATCATGATCTATCTTGTTCTATCATGGATGTATCATGTTACATCCTGTTCTATCATGATATATCATGCTAAATAATGGACTAATTGCAAAAAAGCAAGCTTCCCAGCCTACTTTTTGCAATTAGTCCTGTAATCTAGTTGTTCGGAATTTCCGAACAACTGCTACTTCTACGATAATTATTACCGGAATTGCGAAATTATTGTTTAGATAGCCCCTGTATATAGAAATATTACGTGATTTTGTGCATGGAAACTACGTAATTAAACAACAATACCAGACAGAATGGGCAGAACAAAAAACAGGACACAAAGTGTGATCGGTTGCCGATACCAATTGAGAACCAATCGATTGGTTCAACATGCCAAAGGCATGTCCCTACCTACATTCAGCCAATCTTGACACACCATCATCTCACTTATAAAACAGAAAAGGCACTCCGAAATTTCCCGAGTGCCTTTTCTGTTTTATTCTTTTTATGTTTTACGGTTGGGTTTGTGATCGTTAAAATACTATTTTCTGTGCCCCTTTTGAGGTCTGTTTGATCAGAATCTCACCTTTTTCAGGCTGGGCGATGCGTTGACCCTGGAGATTATAATAAACAGCTGTTTCTTCAGTGTCGATCACCATATCATTAACACTACTGTTCACTCCGTTTACAATCAAGAAGTCTTTCCATTCGTAGGCTTTTTTGTAAGCTTCAGCTGATGGCACAACCAGATTGGCTTTGTTATAATTGTCGACTGTAAATGCCTTGTCTCCTTCCTTGATTACCGGTGGCACTGTGGCATTACAGGTTATGGTCTGTAGGTTCCAGCACTGAAGGAACGCGCAATTGCCCAAAGTCTCAAGTGTTGAAGGAAGCACAAGTGCAGTCAGGTTATAAAGCCAACCGAATGTGCGGTAGCCGATAGACTTTACACCTTCCGGAATTGTCAGCGTGCCGGTAAATCCAGAGCAGCCTACAAATGCCTGTTCTCCGATTTCTTTAACGTTCTCACCAATCTTTAATGATCCTTTGAAACCTTCGCACATTGCAAACGCCATATTTCCGATTGTGATTACATTCTTTGGAATTGTAAGTGGACCTGAGAATTTCTCACACATGCTAAAAGCATTATCACCGATTGTGACAAGTGATTCCGGAAGAGTCAGCCAGCCGAAGAATTTGGAGCATAACTGGAAAGCACCTTCTCCAATGTTTACAACCCCTGTCCCTAAGTCAAGACCCCCGTTAAATCCTGAGCAATTGCTGAATGCACCTTTGCCTATCTCTGTAACTGTTGACGGAATGGCAAGAGAACCGGTAAATGAGCTGCATCCGAAGAAAGCCTGGCTGTCGATTTTGGTAAGTCCTGCCGGCAGCTGAAGATTTCCGCTTAGTTTGCTACAGTTGAAAAATAGATTAGGCGCGAGAGAGGTCTGATTCTCAGGCAATGTCAGTTTGCCGTCAAGTCCTGAACATCCCATAAATGCGCTTTCCCCTAATGAGGTGATACTGTTTGGTAATGTCAGATCTCCTGTGAGGCCGGAACAACTCACGAATGCTTGTGCTCCGATTGTTGTCACAGAATTCCCAATTGTAAATTTTCCGTTGAAACTGCTACATCCGTTGAATGCACCTTCTCCGATGATTACTACCGAGTTGGGGATAGTGAGATCGCCTGTGAGTTTGCTTGTGAAAAGGAATGCATTTTTAGATATAGTTTCTATAGAGTTTCCTAATGTAAGGGTGCCGTTAAGATTTATACATGCGCTGAATGCGCTCTCTCCAATATATTTGACATTGTTGCCTATTATGAGGCCGCCGGTTAAGTTCTGGCAACCGTTGAATGCGTTGTCGCCGATACGAATCAGATTCTCGCCCAGTGTCAGTGTGCCGGTTATATTTCTCAGCCCTTTGAACGCACCGTCTTGAATCATGGTGACATCGTATTTTGTATTATCAATAGTTACTGTTGATGGAATAACAAGATTCTCTGCACCTTTATCCGGATCTATAAGACCGTTTACTGTCGCTGTCTTGGCAGATTTGTCAATTGTATAGTTTAGAATACCTTCGTCAACTACTGCGATTTTAGGGTTGGAAGTTAATTCAGCCTTTGTGTCTGTAAGTTTAAGGAACCAGTCTTTGTTTGGAGTTATAGTGAAGTCCGGGGTGACAGTGAATTCAACGTCCTTTTCTGTAGTGGTGAATGTCAGTGTATAAGCCTTGTTCCCGGATGGTAGGTTGAAGATAAAATACCCTGTCTTGTCGATATAATCGGAGCAACCATAGGGCTTTCCCGGAGCTGCTCCGTAAAGTTCGCTGCCGTCTTCTGATTTGGCATAGCATAGCAGGTTCTTTTTCTGCACTTTAAAATTCTGAATACCCGATGTCTCCACAAACATCATGTAATATACGTTATTTCCGCCTTCAATATACGGAGTCAGACCGTCGGCATTGGCTATCAGATAGTAATCCTTGTCCTCGAATGTTATTTCATAATCATCTTTATTGTTGCTCCAGTAGTTGGAATACTGCACATTGGCAGTCTTGCCGATTGCAGTGTCGGGAAGTGAGAATTTGTCGAATGTGATTCCGCCCTTCTGTATCTGTCCTTCAGATATTCCGTCGTAACCGAAATCAAACCATGTGCTATAGTCTCCAGGAACACCGAAACCGCATACATATACAAGCGGGCGGTCAAACTGGGTCTGGTTACTGATGTACAACGTAGGTGCTGCCGATGCGGAGTGGGTGCCAAATGCAATCATGGTCACCATCCCCGCGAGAATTGAGGATAATTGTTTCATAGATTATTTCTTTTGATTCAATGGCAAAAATAGAAATTTGACAATAACCACAATTTGACATATGTCAAAAAAATAAAAACTACTTAAATTTATGTGCAGATTATTTTATTTCTTTACACATGCGCGTCTCACTCTTGAAAGAGTTTCCTGCGACATCTTCAGATACTGGGCAAGATATTTTAGTGGTATTCCGTTGAGCACTTCCTGTGGGCGTCCGTTCAGCAAGGCTTCATACCTTGACCGAGCGTCACCTGTGCCGATTATTACATATCTTTGTTCGAGCACATATAGTTGCTCCATGAGAACTTTCACAAGCCAGTCTTGTAATTCTCGAAAATTGGCGATAAGCCGTTTCATATCCACATACGGAATTTCAAATGCCTTGACATCTGTAACTGCCTCAATCGAGAACAGTGCAGCTCTCCCTGTATGCCACGCTGTTATTGAGGTGAGAACATCTCCTTCTGTGGCAAACCACCGGGTGTCTTCTGTCCCATCTTTGTTGTGCATTCCTCGGCATAGACCGGAGGCAATGAAATATACATGGTTGCATTTCAAATCTTGTGTGACGAGTCTTTCACGTTTTGTAAAATTTCTTGTTACCGCGTATTTTTCAATTTCGCGTACAACCTTCTCCGGAATATTATGTACTTGTCTGAATATGTCATGAAGAGTCATCATCTGATATAGCGTAGCCGGATTATATTGTGAAGATTGTATATAATAATAGGAATTAGTTAAACCGTAGACAATTAACTAATCCCTATTATATGTTTTGTTGTCTTACCAGGATTCGAACCTGGACAGGCAGAACCAAAAACTGCAGTGCTACCATTACACCATAAGACAATCCTAATGAACTTCAGATTCTCAATCTTTCAGTTTTACATTATTGTAAGCCTGAAGCAAAATCTGGAAGCTATTGCAAAATTAATCTTTTTTTCTTTTCCATGCAAATAATAAAACAGTTTCTTATAGATTGCACGCTCTGAATCGTGCCAATTCAAGCTGGTAATCGCGTTCGCATTCAAGTTTCTTCTGTTTCATTTCTAAAATAGGTTTCAGCTGATTTATATAATCTGTAACCGATATCTCTCCGAGGTTCAGCATCTTTTGTAGTTTGTCAGCGATGTCGCATTCGTCGCTTAGTCTGGTAATCTCTTCGGAAGTTTTCTTCAGTTGCAATGCCTTTGAATAAATATTTCGTTGGCTGATTATAAACTCCTCGCGAAGAGCTTCGTGCTCAAGTTCTGCCGCCAGTTTTGCCGCTTTTGCCGCTTTCATTTTTCCACGGTTTTGCCATAACGGTATCTCAAGTCCAATACTTCCTCCATAAAAACTATCCTCCCGGCCAGTCATTTCACTTCTGTAACCTATTGAGAAATTGGGTAGTTGCTCCCTTTTCTGTATCGTTATCTCCTGTTGTGCCACGCGAGCATCTGCATTGGCGGCATCTATCTCCGGATTTGATGCCGTACGGCTCCATGCATCAAAGTCGGCCGGCAACTCATATTCCATATATTTCGCATCTGTCCAGTTTACTGTGCCATTGGCTATGCGCTCAAGCTGTGACATGGAGTTGGCTAATTCTATGCCGTTAAGTTTATATGCATTCTCTGTCAGTCGATATTCCATCTTTGCGGCATTGAGCTCCACGATATTTACTGCACCGTTTGCATACATCGATTCTACTGCCTCAAACACTTTTTTGTCTTGTGACAGCTGGAGATTAAGCATCTCTTTCATTTTTCTCAGGTAAACAATCTCTGTCATAAGCTGGTCTGTCTCTGACTCAACATTACTTCTAACAATGGAAATATTCTCTTTTGCTCTGCTGTCTTTGGCTGCGGCAAGTCCCTTTTTTGCACCGGACAGTGTGGTGAAATCAAATTCCTGAGTTACGTCGAGAGTCTTTTTATCAACACCGTAACGGTTTCCCTGATATGAATACTCTACTTCCGGATTCGGCAGATTCATTCCTGTGCGGTTTTCGAGCATCTGCGCTTCTGTGCGAGAGCTTTCCACTTTCAGTCTCAGATTACCTTCAAGCACTCTGTTCAGTGCCTGATTGTAATCTAAACTTTGGGCATACATGCCGGTGCATGCCAAGGCCAAGACTAATGAAACTATTATCTTATTTATTTTCATTTCGTGATAATTTATATACTGCAGGAATCACAAATCCATTGAGAAGGGTAGAGGTGATAAGTCCTCCCAGGATCACTTTGGCCATGGGACTTTGTATCTCATTACCCGGTGTCGCCCCACCCGCTGCAAGCGGAATCAGTGCCAACGCGGAGGTCAGAGCTGTCATGACAATTGGATTCAGCCTGTCGAGCGAACCTTCTGTTATGGCTTTCCCGATTGGCACACCAAGCTTAGACAATTCATTGTAGCGATCCACAAGAAGCATCCCGTTTCTGGTGGCGATACCGAAAAGGGAGATGAAACCGATGATTGCCGGGATGCTGACCACCTGGTCTGACAAAGCTATAGCCACGACACCGCCTATCAGGGCGAGAGGGAGGTTAATCAGCACGATAAACGATTGTCTTGCATTGTGGAACTGATTGTAAAGCAACATGAAGATAGCGATTATTGAGAAAATGGATGTCAGGATGAGTGTACGCGTTGCAGATTCCGCACTCTCAAACTGTCCGCCATATTCTATCCGGTAACCATCGGGCAATTTGACTTTGTCTTTTATTTTCTCCCTGATGTCGTTGACGGCCGAGCCAACATCGCGTCCCTCTACGTTCAGACCGACAACCGTGAGCCGTTGCAGGTTCTCTCTGTTTACTTCATTCGGTCCTTCCGATACGGTTATCTCGGCGATGTTTCCTAACGGAGTCTGTGTGCCGTCAGGCAGTGATACGGGAAGTTTGCCAAGATCGTCAATAGATGATGTAAGTGCCGGGTCAACTTTTACCACAATATTGTAGACCATATTGCCCTCGAATACTTCGGAAACAGCGATTCCTCCTGAAAGAGAGCGTATGATATCGGCAAATTCCTTAATGGAAAGTCCGTAATGTGCGAGAACCTCTCTTTTAGGTTCTATTTTTAATTGCGGACGTACAACTCTCTGTTCGACGGTTATATCCTCTACTCCTTCTATTCCGGAGATTTCGCGTTTGATATCCTTTGCGATCGAGTGTAAGCGGGAAATATCGGTCCCGAATACTTTGATTGCTACGTTGGCCTCTGTGCCCGAAAGCATTGCATCTATACGATGGGATATAGGTTGTCCGACTTCAATATTGGCACCCTGAACGGCCTGCAGTTTCTGACGGATCTCCTGAATGACTTCCTGTTTGCTCCTGTCTGTCAGTTTGAAAGGAGCTTCTATTTCCGACACATTCACACCGAGAGCGTGTTCGTCAAGTTCCGCGCGACCGGTTTTTCGTGCCACATGGTCAATCTCCGGCACAGAAAGAAGAATCTTCTCCACTTCGCGGCCGATTTTGTCTGATTCATCAAGAGAAATACCGGGGTATGCGCTGACATTTATAGTAAAAGAACCCTCATTGAAAGGGGGCAGGAAACTTTGCCCGAAAGTAAAGAACAGACAGCAGGCCGCTATGAATACAGCCACACTTCCCCATATGACACCTTTTGTGTGTTGCAATGTCCAGTTGAGCGCAACGGAATACACCCTCTTCATCCAAGCTACAATTTTAGGCTCTTTGTCAGGAAGTCCCTCGGAAGGAAGCAACCAGCTGCAAAGCACCGGGGTGAATGTGAGTGCTACAAGGGTGGATGCCACAAGCGAAATAATGAAGGCTATGCCTAACGGAACAAGCATTCTTCCCTCCATGCCACTGAGAAAGAAGAGCGGCACGAAACTTACAATTATGATGAGGGTAGAGTTTAATATGGGCATTCTGACCTCGCGTGAGGCCTCAAAGATTATATCGAGTTTCTTACGTTGCTTTTCTTTCGGAAGTGCGGCGTTGTGTCTCAGTCGCTTGTAGACATTTTCTACATCCACGATGGCATCATCGACAAGTGAACCAATGGCAATGGCTATACCTCCGATACTCATGGTATTTATGGATAATCCCATGATGTTGAGCGTGATCAGGGTGATCAGCAGAGCCAGAGGTATGGTGACAATGGAGATGAACGTAGTGCGTGGATTCATCAGGAAGATGAACAGTATTATGCATACAAACACCGCGCCTTCTATCAGGCTTTTCTTGATATTGCTTATCGAGCTGTCAATAAAGCTTTTCTGGCGATATAGATCGCTACGCATCTTTACAGAGGAGGGTAGTGTAGGCTTTATTTCTTCCAGCGCTTTGTCGATATTTTCCGTCAGGGAGATAGTTCCGATTTCCGGTTGTTTGGTCACTGTAAGCAGCACTGCTTCCTGCCCGGATACTGATGCCACGCCGGTGGCAGGGCTTCGCGGAGCCTCGCGTACTTCTGCAATATTCTCCAGTATCACTGCCGGACCGTCGGATGTGCCTTTGACAACAGTTTTCCCAAGCACTTCTGTTGAGGTGGTCGTAATCAGTCCCCGCAGAATATATTCATTCCCGTAGTCGTAGATTGATCCTCCGGACGCATTCATGTTGACCTCTTCCAATGCGTTTACAACATCCTGTAGCCCTACGTTCAGGCGGCGCATTTTTGTAGGATTAAGAAGTACTTGATACTCCTTTTCACCCCCACCTATAACTGCCACCTGAGCCACTCCCTTTATCGAGGCCAGGCGTGGAGCTATCCGGGAATCGGCTATTTCGCGAAGTCTCATCCCGCTGAGACTGTCGGATGTGAGTCCGACAAACATCACCTCTCCGAGCACAGATGTGGGCGGTCCCATTACAGGGCGCTCCGCACCTTGTGGAAGTTCTATACCGGCAAGGCGTTCCGATACATTTTGTCTGGCACGGTATACATCCGTCTCCCAGTCGAATTCTACCCACACTATAGAGAATCCGGCCTGGCTGCTGCTACGTATCCGCCTCATTCCCGACACTCCGTTCAAAGCGGTTTCGAGAGGGAAAGAGATGCGTTGTTCCACTTCTTCGGCTGCCATGCCGGGAGCTTCAGTCATGATCGCAACCGTCGGAGCGTTAAGATCCGGGAATACGTCTACCTCCATGCGGGAAATTATCCAGCATCCGGCAATAACTGTCACGAGAGCGAGAGCCCCGATCAGCAGACGGTTTTTTAATGAAAAAGATATAATCTTATTAAGCATTGTAGAAGTGAATCTTAATGATGATGGCTGTGTGCCGGAATACTGCTTGCCATGCCTGCCAGTTTAAGACGTAGGGCACCGGCGGTTACCACTTTCTCTCCTTCCGGAAGACCCGACAGAATCTCGATACGGCTACCGTCTGTTGTTCCGGTTGTGACTTCATGTTTATGGAATATCCCTTTTTCCTCTTCAACAAATACAAATTTAAGACCTCCGTCTTCAATGATTGCCGTACGTGGCACGGTCAGCACACCGTTCCGCGTATTGCCGGTGAGCCACACTTCTACAACGTTTCCGCTTCCGAGACCCCCCGGATTGTTGAATTCAAGATATACCGGGATGAAGTGGCTTTGTGCGTTTGTTGCGGTATTTGTGCTAAGCACCTTTACCTCTGAAGCTTCCAATGGTATTTTGTCACCGGATGCGGAACCGATCACGGCACCTCTGATACTTGGGATGAAGTCGCGGTCATGTTCACTTAGTTCGGCTTTCAGCAGTAATCTGCGGTCCGTGGCGACAGTGGCCAGTGGGTCACCCATGTTCACAAAACTACCTGGTGCGACATTGACGCTGATAAGAGCGCCTGATATAGGAGACGATACGGATATGCCATTACGGTTGCGGGCCGCAACGCTCGAAGCGTTTCTTTGTGCACGTTCATAATCCGCTTTAATCTGGTTGTATTCTTTTTGTGAAATCAGATTGTCCTTTATCAGTTCTTCGGCACGCTTAAACTCTTTTGCCATCAAATCGCGTTCGATAACAGCTGTCGCTGCCGCGTCTCCCTGCTCTGTGTTTTCGGAGGATATGCGGAACAAACCATGTCCGGCTTTGACCAGTGCTCCGTTTACAACTCCGGAACCGAATGTGACAATTCCGCTTGCCGGGGCAGCGATTATTCGCTCGGTGCCTCTGGAATTTTCAATGACTGCGGCACATTTAAGCACTTCGTGAAAATCACCGCGGGTGGCAGTCTCAAACTCAAGACCCGCAGACTCCAGTGCCTCATGATTAAGGACTACTTCATCACCATGTTGTTCCCCTTTCTCTTCATTACCATGGTCGCGCTCATCATGACCGGTGTGCTCATGTTCCTCATGCTGATGCTCTTCTCCGTGATCTTCATGGGAATGTCCGCACCCTGACACAGTCCAGACTGTAGCCAGGGATGCGAAGAGAATAGAAACAAGTTTTAAATTTTTCTTCATTTTGTTGCTTTGACGGTATATTTGCCCGGTTTGCTTATACTGAAACCGTTTGATTTAGCTTTGCCGTTACATTTGATGTTGCTGTATCCTGCGGGAACGTCCACAATGGCAGTGCTCCCTTTGGGAACTGTAAAGCTGAACTCAAGACCGGAAGCATTTTCCTTGGCCTTGAAGTCGATGTTGCCTTTTACAGACGGTACAACGGTCTCCACCCATTCCAGACCGCTCAGACGCGGCGCAACACGGAATTCCTCATAGCCCGGTTTTGTCGGAGCTATACCGCATACATATTGCGACAGAATGGTCAGACCACCACCGCTCCATGCATGGTTTGTTGTGCCACCGCCGAAACCTTCGGCACCGATTCCCCAGCCTTCGAAGAGAGTTGAGTAATCAGGATGATTGACCATCTTTGCATAGCGTTCTTTCATGCGGTCAAGACCTTGTTTCCCTTTGCCCATTATGAAATAAGCTTCGGTTACATACTTTTCTGTATAAGGACTTGCGTGACGGCAGTTCTCCAGTACTTTTAGGATCGCGTCATATTTGTCCGGGTCGGCAAGGCCTGCCACAACGGCAAGAGCCTGGACGCGATCGTCTGTACATTCTTTATACTCCGGGTGACGGTATGCTGTGCCGGTCCAGTAAACGCGGTTGAAAGCCTCTTTGTTTGCGGCCATCACTTTTGCGATAGAATCTGCTTCCTCCGTTTTGCCCAATGCCTCTGCCATCTCTTTCAGACCGCGGAGTGCAATCTGATGTAGACAGTTGTACATTCCGATCTTGTCAATATTGTCGCCCCAGTCGCCCCAGTGCCATCCACCGTCGCGGTCGGCTACAGTGCCGTCGGGAGCGTTTTTCCAAAGACTGATGTATCTTTTCACGCCTTCATACAGATCGCGTATTGGCTCGATATCACGGGTGTTGAGATAATAGTTGTAGAATCCGTAGTGGCCTACAGAAGCAAGCATCTGCCCGGGGAGCTCCTTGTCCCAGTTGTCGGCGGGAGTCGGAGAACAGATTGAACCGTCGGGCCGTTGCCACCCGATAAGCTCATACATACCTTTTTTCATAAGATTGTCGGCAGAGCGGGAGAGCGCATAGAAAGCTTCTCCTGATTCATTTACCACATCGCCCCACCATTGGGCGCGTTCACGGTCCGGGCAGTCCATGTATGTGTCGCGCATGGTCACATACAGAGTTCTCTCAGCCTTTTTACGATAGCGGTTCAACAGATCATCGCTGCATGCGAACGTTCCTGCGAAATCGGTGTCATACCCGGTTTCCCTGAATGCAAGTTTTTCCACAGTAGCGTTTGTTGGGATTATGTAATATACATACTCGCCATTCATCCATCCCATATTTTCGTATTCCTGACGGCCATCCTTGGTGATGTACATGGCGCGGACATTGTTTTCGCTTCCGCCCCTGTAGTTGTCCGTTACAATTTCCACCATTTCTCCGGCCGGGGAAGACATCTTGATATAAGGCATCGCATGGCAGTTATAAGGCAATTTGGCAACAATGGTGTCGCGTGTTCCTTTGCGGCGCTCAATCCACACGTAAGGTTTCTGTCCGTTGTCGCGCCACATGGGAATCAGACGTGGACTTAGCTTTCCCCATGGTTTGTCTCCTTCCACGCCAAGTTCGATAGCATTGAACCATTTCCCTCCATGACGGTTTTTGAGATCGTCACGTTCACTCTTTGTGGGATCCCAGCCGATCTGTTGCCATCCCTCAATATCGTAGCGGGCATCAAATCCGATGTTGGATTCAGGCAGACGGTAGTTGGGTACAGCCCCCATAGGCACAAAGAAAGCCGGATGACGTCGGCCTACCCATTTTTTTGTAGTGTTCAGTTCCGGAAGGTTGGGAGAGTCGATGAATAGGGAAGCTTTGCCTGTGGAGTTATGAGAAAAACTCGGTTTCCCGAAATACCATAACTGTACGGCCACGCGGTTTTTTCCGGGTTTAAGCCATTTTGCAAGGTCTATTGAATCGAAATAGATGTCATGAGGATTGGGCCCTCTCTTCACACCCCCTTCTATAACCACTTCTTCACCATTGATCCACATCCAGTATTTGGAATCTGCGGATATTCTCACCGGAACACTCTCGGGAACGGCATCTATGTCGATGTCGCGTGTAAAACAGAGCATAGAACCGTGTTGATTCTGGTTGTCCTCTGTTGTTATCCAATGAGGTGCGCGTACCGCTGATTCTGCGGCCGCAGATCCGTTTACTCCAAAAAGCAATGATGAAGCCATCATTGCACCGGCAATTAGTCGTTTCATGCGTGGTATTTTTTAATATATTAATAAGGTAAGTTAATTCTGTAATTTATCAGTAAAATTACAAAAATCTCCGTTCCTCTCAATATAAATCTATGAAAATGTGGAATATGATTTTGCTTGTTACAAAATTACCTTATTCCTCTTGCAACTGAGTGTCAAAATAGGCGCTGCGCCACGGGTATCTGTCTTGTCCCGAAGCGCAGCGCCAAGTATGTTTTCGATGCAATCGCTATCTAATGTATACTAAGTTATTTTATTCTATTATCTTTGAATGAATAAGCATCCAATTTAATAGGCGAAAATCCGGAATACTTGGTTACTGAATAAATAATATCTTGCAATGGCCTGTACAAATCTTGTGGAACCCTTATCCTTAGACACTCCATTATCTCACTCTCTTCTAATGAGAAATTAACAGCTACCAGACCTCTGTAAACTACGTTTAACGAAAATATATCAATGTTTTTGCTCATTTGAACGTGACATATTACATTAAGGTCAACAAAGAAAAGTCCCGATGCTTTTTGATATTCAACGCTCAATTTTATTTCATTGGACTGATTGGCTATGCAGTCTTGCTTTTTTAATGTTGTATTCAGGTAGTCTACCGGAGGTGCCGGTGAATTAAAATCCAGCTTAAGAATATATGAGTGCAGTATGGCATAATCTTCTTTCATATGGTTTAAAGTTGAATATTTACTTAACTATCGTATTTTTAGAGTCAGGATTGTCAATGCGCAGAGAATGATAGAGATTAGCCAAAAGCGCAAAACGATGGTCTGTTCGTGCCAAGCGCGTTGTGGGTTATTTATTAAGCAATCTACATCACCGGCATTGTGTTGGAAATGATGATGTAGAGGTGCTTTCTTGAAAATACGAATCGGCCTGCCGGTAACTTTTCGTGACAATTTATAAAAGCCTGATTGGAGCATCACCGAGAGAGATTCAAAGAGGAATATACCACACAAGAGTATCAGTAATATTTCTTTATGCAGTATGATAGCTATAACTGCAACAACACCACCAAGCATTAAACTTCCAGTATCACCCATAAAGACTTTTGCCGGGAACCCATTGTACCACAAGAACCCCATACATGCGCCAGTGAATGCCGCTGCATAAATAAACACTTCTTCCGCTCCGGGAACATACATAATATTCAGATATGACGCAAACACTATATGACTGGACACGTATGACAGTATCATTAATCCGACACCGATGATTGCACTTATTCCGGCTGTCAACCCATCCAGACCGTCTGTAAGGTTTGCTCCATTTGATGTGCCGGTTACTATTAAAATCGTAGCAATAATGAAAATAATCCACCCTGCCGTTTGTTGCCAATCAGTAGGCAACGGTTTTGCAATCCAACTATAATCAAAGTTATTTTCTTTGATAAAAGGAATTGTAGTTTTGGTCGATTTGATTTCTTCTTGACTGATATTCACAACAATGTCTTCACCTTTATATGTCTCAGTATTTTCTCTAATTACGACATCTGAACTTAAATAAAGAGTTGCACCAATGAATATTCCAAGAAGAACCTGTACAACGATCTTCCACTTGCCGGGAAGTCCATCCTTATTGTGTTTGAATGTTTTTATATAATCGTCAACAAAGCCAAGAGTAGTCAATACTACAGTTGTGCCAATAAGCAACCAGACATAGGTGTTGGTAAGCCTACAAAACAGTAATACCGGAATAAGTATGGCTGTAAATATTATTATACCTCCCATTGTCGGTACCCCCTTCTTACTTTCCAGTCCCTCGACACCAAGATCCCGCGGCTCATCTCCAATTTTCTTTCGGCGTAAATATCTGATCACTTTACCGCCAATAAGCATTGTCACGACAAGTGCGAATACGAATGCCATTACAGCACGAAATGTTACGTAATCCATCACAGAAGCTCCAGGCATTCCAAGTTCACGAAACCATTCAAATAGAGGTATAAGCATATTTATTCTTGATTTATAATGTCAATATACTGTATAGGTACTTCTTTCGTAAGCCACACTCCATTGTTTAGACAATGAAATGTGTAGCCTTCATTAAACATTAGATTGGAGAATACTTTCAATATCACCGGTTCACCATGTCTAAAACCGGTTTTCTCCGCTGTCTCTATATTTTCTGACAGATGCACATATTGACGGGATCTTGGTAATAGTCCGTGATTTTTAATTGAAGATATATATTTCGTGGCAGTTCCGTGATATAGGAATTCTGGAGGAGTATCATTGGAAAATACTAAATCTATATTTATTGAATGTCCGTACAAAGCACGCACTTTGGATTTATCTTCATTCAACTCAAACCGACCTTTTGAATCGGTGTTTACAAGCATTTCAATATCTCCAATAGTAAAAGAATGATTGTCAACTAAGTCTGATAAAGCTCTCCATCCACCGGACTCGTAACTATATGCACAATCATGCCTAAGTAGGTATGCCAAAGTGCGACTTAATTTCTCTGAATGATACATTCCTGGATTATAGGCAAAACTTGAAGTAATAACTAAGTATTCTCATACATCTGTATCAGAATACGAAAAATCTATTGTCTCAGATGTGTGTATTAACGAATACCGATATATTTAAATTCTACTCCGTCAAATTGATAAATAATATATTCGTTTTTGAATTCGTAATCATGGATATGTGGAATATATAGCTTTCTTGTGTCGGGATTATAGACAAACATTAAATCCGGATTCTTCCATGAGTCGGAGTGGTAATACTCAAGATATACCTCTATCATATCAACATGTTTTTTGCCGGTATTAAATATAGGCACTTTTTGAGGGGCACTGTTGATATAATTTAAAGCAACTATATAATGAAATGCTTCTCTGGAGGCAGACGAGTTAACATAATGTACAAGATAAATATTATTACCTCGGTCATCAACAATTGTATTTATATCAGTTACAATCCCTACGCCCTTAGAATAATAATCTTCCTCATCCTTTTCATCTGAATGAGGCATAGGGAGCCGACTCAAAAGAACTTCAGGCTCATTTCCCATATCCGGGGCAAAATGGTCTAATTTAATCTGACCGTTAAGATCTTTGTATTGGATTAGTGTAGATGAACAATCATAGTAATCTATTGAGAAACTGTAAAAACGCATTGTGGAGTCAGATGTCATGTATGTATTTAAAGAAGCTCTGTTCTCGGCATATTCAAAGGGATATGTAAAACTTTCTTCGGGCTTATAGTCCAACATTGCATAGACACTATTCGTGACTGTCTGATGATACAGACTATCTTTGATGAATTTGTTGAAATCTTTACTATATTTAGGTATTCGGATTGAATCAGTGGTTGGAGATGAATATGTTATTATTTCAATCTTGTCGGTCTTGTCGGAACGATTGCTACATGAAGTCAGCAAAACTGCATAAATCCCCAATGATAATAAAATATAAATAATGGATTTCATAACATGATAAAAGATATTGCGAAAGATACAACTGATTAATATGATCCTAACTCATAATGTATGCTGTTTGTGTCCAGAAATGATATGAAGTCATCCATTCCGGAATTTTTGCCAAACATCTGTTTAAGAACTTGAATCAGTTGCTCGTTTGTATTCACATGAAGAACACATTTGATTTCATCAATTGAAATTCTACTGATGAATCGCTCAAAAGTATCTCTGCCGAAAATATCCTCTAATTGAGGGCTATAATCCTGTTCCTCCATATACAACTTGTCATCCGCAAACTTAATCCAGATAGTCCGGGCTGCAGATGGATTGTTGTCTTTATATATCACTATAGAATCGGTTGAATTTGTATTATCCATAGGTTATGCATTCTATGTTTTAAATCACAATATTTAGGATTCAGACATCTTTTATTGAATTTTGTCAATACCTTTCTACGAAGCCGATTTGGTAGGATGACACATCACCCCCTCCAAATACTCCACCGACTTGTGCCCGTTTATCAGGACTAACCATGACGCAGGTGCGATAATTTTTCCGGTTTGCAACATAGTCTACTCCAACCACCAATTCTACATTGGATTTATTGGTACATTAGTGTCCACTAAAAAATCATAAGAGTTCTTTGAAATATCTGAAATTCAAT
>CAQFOZ010000017.1 GCA_948788915.1 uncultured Muribaculaceae bacterium
TTTTTGAGATAATTTCTCAAGTTGAAGAAGGAGCATAGCGGGCTATGCGACTGATAAGACTTGGAGAAATTAGCCAAAAAGATCCTTTATATGAGCCAATAGAACTTAGCAAACACTCTCTAAAATTAAATTCGTGTTAAAGTAAACATACTCTAAGTTCCATGCCCACAGTCATGAAAAAACTCACCCTTTCACTATTCCTGATGATTCTCGGATTGGGAGTAGTCAATGCCTCAGAGACAAATATCAGTAATGCGATCACCAACGGAACTGCTAAAAACATCGATCCTTCCGAAGAATGGTCGGAAGATCAGTTCTATGCGTATAATGATTCATTGCTTCGTGCTTTATACCCGGAAGTAAGGGAATGCCACTATCAAGATAAAATTCAGAAGGTTATCAATCAACCATTATAAAGCCTTAAATAAATTTTAACAATGAAAACTTTTGAAGAAATATTCTCGGAATGGCATAAAGAATTCCCTTTTCTTACAAAATACTCTCCGTCTACCATTTATCAGAAAGTGGGTCCATTCCTGCTTGGGCTAAGAATAGACAAGCCCTGGGAAGAAGAATATCGTTTATTTTTAGAAATTATGCCTCTTTGGCTTACGGAACGAAAAATGTTCGGTTCCGTATTTTTTAGTGACGAACTATATAATAAAAAAGGATTACAGGATATAATTGATTACAGACATCACGATTATTATTTTAAAGAAGTATTGGAAGATGCAAACAGACAATACGGACTGGTGCTTGCTCCTGAAATTCCGCTTAATGATTTAATAAAATACATTGAAGAGGGATCGAGGAGAAGGTCGTGTGAGTCAACGAGAAGACTGTTTGGGTCACACAAAGCCCGTGGAATTATGGTGTTTGAACTTGAACTCGCAATTGCAGTATACCTGAATAAAAAAGAGATGTTCGATGATATATGGAAAGATATCAATGATGAGTCCTCAAAATGGGATGCCGAATATTTTAAATCCTATTTGGAATTTTCCATTGATGAATGGAAAGAGTCAATGCATTCCAAATTCGACAACCGCGATAAATTCATGGAGACCGTTGAGTGGAACTATCAACGGCCCCGCGTAGCAAGACTCAACACAGCACAAATAACGCGTGTGGACGAATACACTAAATATGTACCTAAACTTTCATGGTGTGAAAAACTACGTTCATTCTTCTCCAAATAAACCATGGCCAAGAGAATAGTAACAAAAATAGGGAATGTGTTCTGCGTGGAATTTGATAACGGGACAAAGGGATATTTTCAATATATAGCAATAGACAAGACAATGCTGGGAAGTTCTGTTATACGGGCTTTCAAAACTCATTATCCAATTGACCGGGACGTGGCAATAGATGATATTGTGAAGGATGAGGTGGCTTTTTATGCTCATACCGTACTTAAAGTAGGTATCGTATATGGTACGTGGTATAAAGTTGGCAAGTCTATGGATCTGGGAACTGATGAGTTGGAAAAGGTCATTTTCGGATATACACACGATACTAAATTATTCGCAGATAATCCCAAAGACGATCATAAAGAAGTTGATCCGCGATCAAACTGGATCATTTGGCAGGTAAATAAAAAGATTATAAAGGTTGGGACATTATCTAAAAAGCTATCGGAGATTGTTGAATTAGGAGATGTCGTTCCTTATTCTATGGTAAAATCAAGAATGGAACGCGGGTACTACCGAGTGTCGTCTTTCGAATACGAATTTATAAAACGGAAGCCTCGTCCGGAATACAGGAGTTATGTCCGATACAAAATAGATCAAGGTGAAATATTATTATGCTTTTTAGGTGATGGTTTCGAAAAAGAGATAATCATCAAGAATGGCAATATCTCAAGAATTACACGGGAGGATGCGATATTAAACAATTTAAAATTAGCTGACCGCAGACTGTCCGACACAAACTGGGAATATAATGACTTCATCACGGAAAAGGAATTCAACCAAGTATGGAATAAACAGGACCAATAAATAAGTATTTAAATTTAATTATTGTGCTTATTGATTTAAATGATATTTGAGATCAAAAAATAATTTCAGTACAATAAATTTACGCTATCATTAAAATGAAACAGATATACCGCATATTTATATCGCTTGGTTTGCTTCTTATTTTCCACACCAATATATCATTCCCACAATATGTGTCTTATGGTTATGATGCCACAGGAAATCGCATAAAGCGAGAGATTGTCATGTCCACATACAATAATATCAGAAAAGCCCCACAAAAAGCCTCTGTTTCCGAATGTCTTTCGGATAGGACAATTAAAATCTATCCAAATCCCACAAAAGGGATGTTAAAAATTGAAATCGGGGGATGGACGGAAACAGATCGGGGCTCAATAACAATCCTTAGCACTAACGGCGCTATACTTATTACCCGGTCTTTGACAGAATCTTCCATGACTTTCGATATCACTAATTACAGCACCGGCATTTACCTCATGCATATAAAGATAGGTGATAAAGGCACTACGTGGAAGATAATCAAAGAATAACAAAACCATACAAGCCGACAACCCCAAAAAGCCATATACTGATTACAAATTCTATTTACAAATTCTACTAACCGGAATTTGTAATATTTTCAGACCTATAGGTCAATAATACCGATTATTTTTTGTAACTTTGTAATCTAATTTTCCACCTTGGAGATGAAGATAAATTATAAGCAACAATCGCGACAGAAAATACATCCGGTTCATGGCAAGCGCAAGTCGACTTGTGCAACATTGTGCGGGTGCGTGCGCGAAAAAATAAAACCGACAGTTAACTGAATTGTGGCGTTAGACAAGCGTGTCTGACGCCAATTTTTGTTTTCTTAGAAACTGTTTCTAAAACAAACTACTTACTGCAAAATAAAAAAATGAAAGCTGGTATTGTAATGGGGTCAACAAGTGACTGGCCGGTAATGAAAGCCGCAGCAGACCTGTTTGACTCGTTCGGAATCGAGTATGAAAAAAGAGTGCTGAGTGCCCACCGCACTCCTGCGGAACTTGAAACATGGGCTTCCGGAGCACGCGACCGTGGACTTTGTTCGATTATAGCTGGAGCTGGCGGTGCGGCCCATCTGGCCGGTGTCGTGGCAGCGTTCACCACACTGCCCGTAATCGGAGTGCCCGTAAAATCAAAAAGCCTTGAAGGGCTCGACTCTCTGCTGTCAATGGTACAGATGCCTCCGGGCATACCCGTAGCAACGGTAGGAATAGACGGGGCCAAGAATGCGGCTTTGCTCGCTGTCGAGATGATGGCTGTCACAGATATGGAACTAAAAGCAAAACTCGACAATTTTCGTACGGAACAGGCCCGCAAGGTATTTGAATCTGAAATCTGATAATCTTACTCTGAATTTATCCAAATAGAATGAACAGCAACAAGAACAGAATATACGTTGAGAAGCGTCCCGAATTCCGCACTCAGACAGAGAGCCTTCGTCGCGAACTCAACGACAATCTTGGTCTGCAGATCAAAGATATGAGATTGATCTGTGTCTATGACCTCTTCGGCTTTGACCGCGAACTGATAGACAAAAGCAGTTACCGTGTATTCGGTGAACCGGCAACAGATACTGTAACCGAGACCCTTGACACAAAAGGGATGCCTTATCTTGCCATTGAAAGTCTTCCGGGACAGTTTGACGCACGGGCCAACTCGGCACAGGAATGCGTCCGCCTTATCGATCCGGATGCAGACATTGAGATCAGCAGTGCAAAACTGATGATTTTCGATTCCTCAATAGGGGAAGAGGAGCTGAAAAAGATATCACACTATTGTATCAACAGCGTGGAATCCCGCGAAAAAAATCTTGACCGACTCGAACGCTCCGAGCGTGCCGAAGTGAAACCGGTACCGGTTCTCACCGGCTTCCGCAACATAACAAAGGATGATGCCCCGGCATATTGCAAGGAGATGGGACTGGCCATGAATGCCGATGACCTTATGGAGGTTGTCAGATACTTCTCTGAAGAGGGGAGAGACCCTAACGAAACCGAACTGAGAATACTTGACACCTATTGGAGCGACCATTGCCGCCACACCACCTTCACCACAGAGCTGACAGATATCCGGATCGAAGACTCCATGATCTCGGATACCCTGAAAGAGACTCTGGATGAGTGGAAAAATATCCGCAAAGAACTCGGCCGTGAAAACAAGAGCCTGTGTCTTATGGATCTCGCCACTATCGGCGCAAGATACCTGCGCAAGGAAGGGTTGCTTGAAGACCTCGAACAAAGTGAGGAAAACAACGCATGTTCCATATATGTAGACATTGATGTTGACGGAAACCCGGAAAGATGGCTCCTTCAGTTCAAGAACGAGACACACAACCATCCTACAGAGATAGAGCCGTTCGGAGGCGCGTCTACATGTCTCGGAGGCGCCATACGCGACCCGCTGAGCGGACGAAGCTATGTCTATCAGGCCATGCGTGTGACCGGTGCCGGCGATATATACAAACCTGTTTCCGAAACAATGGAGGGGAAATTGCCACAGCGTGTAATCACACTGAAAGCGGCACACGGATATTCATCTTACGGTAACCAGATAGGTCTTGCAACAACCCATGTGCGCGAGATATTTCATCCCGGATATGTGGCAAAACGTCTCGAGGTAGGCGCTGTGGCAGGAGCGGTGAAAGCTTCCGACGTGCGCCGCGAACGTCCGCAACCGGGTGATGTCATACTTATGTTCGGAGGCCGTACGGGACGTGACGGAATCGGGGGCGCAACAGGCAGCTCCAAAGAACATAACGCATCTTCTCTCGAAGAATGCGGAAGTGAGGTGCAGAAGGGCAACGCCCCGGAAGAACGCAAGATATCACGTCTCTTCCGTCGCCCGGAGGTGACTCGCCTTATCAAGAAATCAAACGATTTCGGTGCCGGCGGTGTGAGCGTTGCAATCGGAGAACTTACCGACGGTCTTGACATATATCTTGATCGTGTAACCACAAAATATTCGGGTCTTAACCCGACGGAACTCGCCATCAGCGAATCTCAGGAGCGAATGTCGGTGGTTGTAGAGCCTAAAGACAGAGAGGAATTTGAACGTTATTGCCACGAAGAGAACATTGAAGTGCGTCATGTGGCAGATGTTACAGACTCAGGCAGAATGAGAATGTACTATAACGGTGAGCTTGTCGCTGATCTAAAACGTGAGTTTATCGACTCGGCGGGTGCACGCCATTTCGCCAAGGCCTGCATAGGAGCCATCGAAAATAAAGATCCGTTCCTGCGCAATCCGGAAGGAGAGAACCTGAAAGAGAAATTCCTGAAAAATCTGGCAGACGACAATGTAACGTCTCAGAAAGGTCTCGCTGAAATGTTCGACTCGTCGATCGGTGCATCTACCGTTCTTATGCCATTTGGCGGCAAGACCCAGGGAACAGAGGCGCAGGCAAGTGTGCAAAAGCTTCCTGTCGGCAGCCACCACACCGACACCGCTTCAATAATGACATTCGGCTTCAACCCGTTCATCAGCAGCTGGAGTCCGTATCACGGTTCAAGCTATGCTGTAGTCGAGGCTCTTGCAAAAGCCACAGCAGCAGGTGCCGATTTCCGCCATCTGAGATTCTCTTTCCAGGAATATTTCGAACGCATGCATTCTGAAATCTCCTGGGGCAAACCACTTGCCGCACTCCTTGGCGCGCTGGACATGCAGCTGGCTTTCGGACTTGCCGCCATCGGCGGAAAAGATTCAATGAGCGGTACTTTCAACGATATAAATGTGCCGCCGACACTGATAGCGTTCGCTGCCGGAACAGTGGATGCCCGCAAGGTAATCAGTCCTGAGTTCAAGGCTGCCGGAAACCGTATATATATAATACGTCATACACCGAAGGAGAATCTTGCCCCTGACACCGACATGCTCATAGCCAACTTTGAAAATGTGCGTAAGGCAATCGAAGACCGCAAGATCGTCTCGGCATGGGCAATTACTTTTGGAGGTGTGGCGGAAGGTCTTGCCAAGATGTGTTTCGGCAACAGAATCGGTGCCGATGTCAACATGAATGAGGCTGATCTTTTCGCATACGGTAACGGTTCACTGATTGTGGAAAGCGAACAGGAGCTTACATTCCCGAATGCAGAGTTTATCGGACGTACGACAGAAAACGGGGACATAAAAGTCAACGGCATCGCAATAGAGATATCTGAGGCATTTGAAGCAAACAGAAAAAGATTCACGGAAGTATATCCTGACCGCAGCGGTGTGGAAGGAGATGTAGAGAATGCTACGTCGGGCAGCGACACTGTAAAATGGGAAGGTGAGCCCACAGATCATCCTGTAGTATTCCTCCCGCTTTTCCCCGGCACAAACTGCGATTACGACATGACCAAAGCATTCGAGCGCGAAGGTGCTGTCGTCAAATCACAGGTATTCTGCAACCTGACCGGAAAAGATATCGAAGACAGTGTCAAAGAGATGGCCGACAATATCGACAATTGCCACATTCTTGCTATCAGCGGTGGATTCTCGGCCGGTGACGAACCTGACGGCAGCGGCAAGTTTATCGCCAATATCCTTCTCAACGATACCATAAAAGCAGCAATTCAGCGTCTGCAGAAACGCGGTGGCCTTATACTCGGTATCTGCAACGGATTCCAGGCATTGGTGAAATCAGGACTTCTCCCTTACGGAAAAATCGGAGAGCTTGACGCAGATTCCCCGACACTTTTCCATAATGACATCAACCGCCACATCTCTCAGATCGTGAGCACTCGCGTAGGCTCAATAGCCTCTCCCTGGCTCGCAGGATTCAAAATAGGAGATCTCCACAGCATTGCCGCCTCTCATGGAGAGGGTAAATTCATGGCATCCGCAAAACTCGCCGCAGAATTGCGCAAGAACGGACAAATAGCATTCCAGTATGCGGATGCTGATGGAAACGCAACCATGACATCTCCGGCAAATCCGAACGGTTCTACCGAGGCAATAGAGGGTATCATCTCTCCTGACGGACGGATCCTGGGAAAAATGGGACATTCGGAGCGATATGGCGAAGGTCTGATGAAGAATATTCATGGCAATAAAAACCAGAATCTATTCGCCAACGCGGTTAATTATTTCAAATCTAAAAACTAAGAAACTGTTTAAATTTATTTTCGAGGAATTTTGAGAGGAATATATAAATTTTTTCGTAATAAATTTAAACAGTTTCTAAACACACTCTAAGATATATGGCTAAAAGTTATGAGGCATCAGGCGTGAATCTGGAAGCAGGTTACGAAGTGGTGTCAAGAATCAAAAAACATGTCGCCTCCACAAATATCCCCGGCACAATGGGAAACATCGGTGCGTTCGGAGGTATGTTCGACCTTGGGTCATTAGGCTACAAACACCCCATCCTTGTAAGCGGTACCGATGGCGTAGGCACCAAGCTTAAGATAGCATTCTCCATGGACAAACACGACACCATCGGCATAGATGCCGTGGCAATGTGCGTGAACGATGTTCTTGCCCAAGGTGCCAGACCGCTGATATTCCTTGATTATGTAGCTGTCGGAAAGAATCATCCGGTTGTGGTTGAAGCAATAGTATCGGGTGTTGCAGAAGGCTGCCGCCAGGCGGGCTGCGCCCTCGTCGGAGGAGAAACGGCAGAGATGCCGGGAATGTATTCCGCAGGAGAATATGACATCGCGGGATTCACTGTCGGAGCTGTAGAGAAAAGTAAGCTGATAGACTGTTCAAAAGTAGCTGTAGGTGATTTACTTATAGGCATAGCTTCTTCCGGTGTGCATTCAAACGGATTCAGCCTCGTAAGAAAAATAGTATCTGACCGTGATCTTGAATACGACATGAAGTACGAGGGTACCGGCAATCAGACACTGGGCGAGATGCTTCTCACACCTACTAAAATATATGTAAAGCAGATCCACCGCGTTCTTGACGAGATTGACGTGCATGGCATAGCCCACATCACCGGTGGTGGCTTTGATGAGAACATACCCCGTATACTGCACGAGGGACAAGGTGTCGAGATCGAAGAGGGAAGCTGGGAAATTCTTCCGGTGTTCCGTCTGCTTGAGAAATTCGGCAAAGTGCCTCACCGCGAGATGTTCAATATCTTCAACATGGGTATTGGCATGGTATTGTCCGTAAAACCGGAAGACGCACCGCGCACAATCGAAATTCTGACCGAATGCGGAGAGAAAGCGTCGGTAATCGGTAAAGTTATCGAAGGGTCAGGTGTAACAATGAAATAAAAAAGATTTAAAAGAGATATGCGAGCATTAATAAGCGTAAGCGACAAAAGGGGAGTGGTGGAATTCGCCAAAGCTCTTCAGTCACTCGGTTGGGAAATCATAGCAACCGGGGGGACAATGACAAAACTTCGTGAAAACGGAGTGAATGTTATTAACATAAGCGACGTAACGGGCTTTCCGGAAATCTGCGACGGTCGTGTAAAAACACTTCATCCTAAAGTGCACGGCGGTCTGCTCGGACGTCGTGATTTACCTGACCACATGGCTCAACTCAAAGCCAACGGAATAGAAACCATTGAAATGGTCTGCGTAAATCTTTATCCGTTTGAGGCAACCATAGCCAAAGAGGATGTCACTATGGAGGACGCTGTTGAGAATATCGATATAGGCGGCCCTTCCATGCTGCGCAGTGCTGCCAAGAACTTCAGAGATGTCACTGTTGTATGCGATCCTTCCGATTATGACACAATACTTGGTCAGATACGTGAAACAGGTAACACCAATCTTGAGACACGTCTCAAACTCTCTGCCAAAGCTTACACGCACACAGCTTTATACGACAGCCACATAGCAACATATATGCGCAAACAGGCCGGCCTTGACGAGAAACTGTTCCTCGCCTTTGACGAAGTACAGAGTCTCCGTTATGGTGAAAACCCTCACCAGCAGGCCCGTTTCTACCGCGCAGAGACCGAAGTACCTTATTCTGTGGCATATGCAAAACAGCTTGGCGGCAAAGAACTTTCTTACAACAATATCCAGGATGCCAATGCCGCACTTCAGATTGTACGCGAATTTGATGAACCGTTTGCCGTAGGTCTGAAGCACATGAACCCGTGCGGGGCAGCCATAGGGAAAGATATCAACGAAGCCTGGAGAAAAGCCTACGAAGCCGACAAAGTAAGTATCTATGGCGGAATCGTAGCCCTGAACCGCGAACTTGACGGCGAGACAGCAAAGCTGATGAAGCCGATATTCCTTGAAATAGTGATGGCTCCCTCTTTCTCAAAAGAGGCTCTGGAAGTATTCGCTTCCAAAAAGAACCTTCGCATACTTGAAGTGAAGATGGAGAAATGCGACAAGAAACAGAAACAGTATGTCGGTGTTACAGGCGGTCTGCTTGTGCAGGACGCAGACACGGAATGCAAAGAGATCGTATCTGACATGTGTGTTTCCAAACGTAAACCGACAGAAAGCGAACTCGAAGATATGAATTTCGGATGGCGTGTGGTAAAACATGTTAAATCCAATGCGATTGTCGTTGTCAAAGATGGCGCGACAGTAGGCGTGGGAGCCGGACAGATGAACCGTGTGGGATCTGCCGAAATAGCCCTTGAGGAGGCAAAAGCAGCCGGACACACCGAAGGTCTTGTCCTTGCATCGGACGGATTCCTTCCATTTGACGACACAGTGGAATTCGCTTCAAAATATGGTGTCACAGCCATCGTTCAGCCGGGAGGCTCTATCCGTGACGAGGATTCTGTCAAAAAAGCCGACGAAAAGGGCATGACTATGCTTTTCACCGGAATGCGTCATTTCAAACATTAATGCCGTAAACTGATGAACAAAGTACTTGTAATAGGAAGCGGAGGAAGAGAGCATGCCATTGTGGAGGCTCTCTCCCGCAGTTCCAAGGTGGACAAGATATATTGTGCTCCCGGAAACGCCGGAATCGCCTCTCTCGCCGAATGTGTTAAAATCGGTGTGGAGGATGTTGATTCGCTGGCAAAATTTGCAAATGTAAACGGCATTAACCTTACCGTTGTAGGTCCGGAAGCCGCTCTGGCAGCGGGAGTTGTGAACAAATTCAATGAGAAAGGTCTTCGCATTTTCGGTCCGACAAAAGAGGCTGCCCGCATAGAGAGTTCCAAAGAGTTTGCCAAAGAGATAATGGACAAATGCGGGGTTCCGACTGCCGCATACCGTGTTTTCGATGAATTTGCTCCGGCATGGGAATACGTTAAAAACAGGCCGTTGCCGGCTGTCATAAAATATGACGGTCTCGCCGCCGGGAAAGGTGTTGTTGTGGCTATGTCATATGACGAGGCTGAAAATGCCTTGAAGGATATGCTTCTTGACGCATCGTTCGGTAAAGGAAGGGTAGTGGTGGAGGATTTTCTCTCAGGACCTGAATTCTCATTTATGTGCATAGTGTCCGGAGAAAAGGTATATCCTCTTGATATCGCACAGGATCACAAGCGCGCATACGACGGAGACAAGGGACCCAACACCGGTGGTATGGGTGCTTATTCACCGGTTCCCTTCATCTCTGACGCAGTACGTGCCGAAGCTCTTGAAAAGATAATCAAACCGGTTGCCAAAGGGCTTGTCAACGAACAGGTTCCCTTTACAGGAGTACTCTACGGAGGACTTATCCTCACTGAGGATGGTCCCAAAGTCATTGAATTCAATGCCCGCTTCGGTGACCCTGAGACAGAAGTTGTGCTTCCGCGCATGAAGAGCGACATATATGACCTTTTCAACGCGGCCATAGACGGAAATGATTTTGAAATAGAATGGAATCCTGAAGCCGTACTTGGTATTGTCATGGCTTCCAAAGGTTATCCCGGGAGTTATGAAAAGGGAGCTGCAATAGAAGGACTTGACAAAGTGAACGGTTACGTTTATCACATGGGCACAGCTGAAAAGGGCGGAAAGATCCTTACTGCCGGCGGACGCGTGATAATGGTGGTTGCCAAAGGCTCAGACATCAGGGAAGCTCAGAGTAAGGCACTTGAGGAAACCGCAAAAATAGACTGTGACAATTTATTCTATAGAAAAGATATAGGGAAACAAGCATTATGATAGAAAGATATGGACGCGACGTTATGCGCCGCGTATGGACAGAAGAAAACAAATTCAACGCTTATCTGAAAGTTGAACTCTTGTCGGCCGAGGCCTGGAGCAAATTGGGTGTCGTCCCTGAGGAGGATATAGTAAAACTTAACGAAAAAGCCACATTCAATATCGACCGGATCAAAGAGATAGAGCTGCAGACACGTCACGATATCGTAGCTTTTACACGCACCGTTTCCGAATCTCTGGGCGAAGAGCGCAAATGGGTACATTACGGTCTGACATCAACGGATGTGGTTGACACAGCCAACGGCTACCTGTTCAAACAGGCAAACGAGATTCTTCTCAAGGATATCGAGGAGTATATAGAGATGCTGGGAAAACAGGCTTTAAAATACAAATATACCCCATGTATCGGCCGCACACACGGAATACATGCCGACATCACCGCATTCGGTCTCAAATGGGTTCTCTGGCGTGCGGAGATGAAACGCAATCTTGAGCGTTTCCGTGCTGCCGCCAAAGGTGTAGAGGTAGGCAAGATCAGCGGAGCTGTCGGTAATTTCGCAAACATTCCTCCATTTGTACAGGATTATGTATGCGAAAAACTCGGCATAGATTCCTCGGACATATCCACCCAGGTCATACAGCGTGACCGCCATGCCTGCTATATGGCCACTCTTGCATTGATCGGGGCAAGTCTCGAACAGATGGCACTTGAGGTCCGCAATCTGCAGCGCACGGAAGTGCATGAGGTGGAAGAGTCATTCGGAAAAGGTCAGAAAGGATCAAGCGCGATGCCACATAAACGCAACCCTATATCAAGTGAAAACATCTGCGGGTGTGCCCGTGTGCTTCGCGGATATATGATGACCACATACGACAATGTGGCTCTCTGGCACGAGCGCGACATATCACACTCAGCTACAGAGCGTATCCTTATGCCGGATGCTACAATCCTGCTCGACTATATGCTCAACCGCATGAAAGGTATCCTGGAGAATCTTGTAGTATTCGACGAGCGCATGCTCTCAAATATCTATATGACCAACGGTGTAATATTCGCCCAGCGCGTCATGAACGCACTGATCGAGAAAGGATTTGTCCGCGAACAGGCCTACGATACCGTGCAGCCTATCGCCATGCAGGCCATGGCACAGGGCGCAAACTACCAGGAGTTGCTCAAACAAAGTCCGGTAGTAATGGGTGCTCTTACAGAAGCCGAACTTGATGCCTGTTTCACTCTCGACTACTACATGAAAAATGTAGATTATATTTACGAGAGGAACGGTCTTAAATAGGAATATTAAATCACTTCAATGTAAGGACTAAAACTAAACAAAATATGTCAGAAAGATTAGTAGTTATCGGCTCCCAGTGGGGCGATGAGGGAAAAGGCAAAATGACCGACTATTTTGCCTGTCGCGCCGACATGGTGGTGCGCTATCAGGGCGGTAACAATGCGGGACACTCCGTGGTGTTCGACGGCAAGAAATATTCTTTGCAGAGCATCCCGTCGGGTATCTTCAACCCGAAGACAGTAAACGTTATGGGCAACGGTATGGTAGTTAATCCTGTGTCGGTTATAGCCGAACTGGAAAAACTCCATAATCAGGGTATCACCGATTATCAGTTGTATATTTCCGACCGTGCAGCCATGGTGATGCCCTGGCATGCAGATCTTGACGGAGCTTTCGAGGCAAAAAAGGGTAAAGGACTTATCGGTACCACTAAAAAAGGTATCGGACCGGCCTATTCAGACAAATACAGTCGAGTAGGGCTGCGCATGGGCGACCTTCTTGAACCGGAATACTTTGCAGAAAGACTGAAAGCCGCTATTGAGATAAAGAATATAGAACTTGAATCATACGGGCTTCCCAAATATGAATTCCAGCCCGTTTATGACCAATATATGAAGATTGCCGAAATACTTGGAAAACGTATAACCGACACTTCAAAACTTATCAACGAGGCGTTGCGTTCCGATGCAAAGATACTCTTCGAGGGGGCACAAGGGATGATGCTGTGTATTGACCATGGCACATATCCGTATGTTACATCCTCAACACCATCTGCTGCAAGTGTCCCGGTAGGTGCCGGCATCTCACCCAAATGGATAGACAATGTCCTCGGTGTGGCTAAAGCATACTGCACCAGAGTAGGAGAGGGACCGTTTCCTACTGAACTGTTTGGAGAACAGGCACACGAAATCCGTGAACGCGGACACGAATATGGTACAGTTACCGGCCGCCCACGCCGTATCGGATGGTTTGACGCCGTAGTAGCAAAATACGTCGCACGTCTTGCAGGCATTGACAACTGGGCTCTCATGCTGTTCGATGTTCTTTCAGGACTTGACACTGTCAAAATCTGCACCGGGTATGAATGCGACGGTGAAATTCTTGACGCACCGCCATCCACAATATCCCGTCTTGCCAAGTGCAAACCGGTACTTATCGAGATGCCGGGCTGGAAAGAAGATATAACCGGTGTGACAAAATTTGAGGATCTTCCTCAGGCAGCAAAAGATTATGTACGCAAGATCGAAGAGATCACCGAGGTTCCCGTGGGTATGATCTCAGTAGGACCCGACCGTAAACAGACAATTACTATTTCAGAAAAATTAGCTAACTTCTAATCTCAGTCTTATATGTCATTTTTAGATGAAAAGGTAGTACAGGAAGGCATGACATTTGATGACGTCCTGTTGATTCCGGCATATTCGGAGGTTACGCCTAACATGGTTAACCTTGCCGGCCGCTTCTCTCGCAACATACCGCTGAATATCCCGTTTGTTTCGGCAGCCATGGATACTGTAACCGAGGCTGAGATGGCTATCGCGATTGCACGCGAAGGCGGTATCGGTGTTATACATAAGAACATGTCAATCGACGCACAGGCAGCTCAGGTACGCAAAGTGAAACGTGCTGAAAGCGGCATGATATATGATCCCGTGACCATCTCGAAAGATGAGACTGTAGGCGACGCACTCCGTCTGATGCATGAGAACCATATCGGAGGAATCCCCGTGGTAGACAATCAGAATCATCTTATCGGCATTGTCACCAATCGTGATCTTCGCTTCCAAAGCAATCTGGATCTCAAGATATCAGAGGTCATGACCTGCGAGAATCTTGTCACCACCGATAATCCTGATCTGGGAGAAGCCTCGAAAATCCTTCTTCGGAATAAAATTGAGAAACTTCCAGTGGTTGACAAAGAAGGCAAACTCTTAGGACTTATTACATATCGCGACATAACAAAAATTCAGGATTATCCTATGGCATGCAAGGATGCCAAGGGGCGTCTGCGCGTGGCAGCCGGTGTCGGTGTAACATCAGACACACTTGAGCGTGTAAAAGCACTTGTAGAGGCAGGTGTTGACGCAGTTGTGATCGATACAGCACACGGACATTCAGCAAATGTCACAAAGACCTTGAAAGCTGTAAAGGCCGCATACCCGACTCTTGATGTTGTGGTTGGAAATATCGCAACCGGCGACGCCGCACGCTTCCTTATCGAAGCCGGAGCTGACGGTATAAAGGTCGGCATCGGTCCCGGTTCCATATGTACCACCCGCATAGTGGCAGGTGTTGGAATGCCCCAACTGTCAGCAATTTTCGATGCGGCAAAAGTTGCAAAAGAGTATGGCGTACCTGTTATCGCTGACGGAGGTCTCCGTTATTCAGGTGATATTGTAAAGGCTCTCGCTGCCGGTGGCGACTGTGTGATGTGCGGTTCCATGTTTGCAGGCGTAGAGGAATCTCCCGGCGACACAATCATCTACAACGGCCGTAAATTCAAGTCCTATCGGGGCATGGGGTCTGTAGACGCAATGGAAGCCGGTTCCAAAGACCGCTATTTCCAATCGGACAAGGTAGACGCATCCAAGTTCGTTCCGGAAGGTATCGTTGCCCGCGTTCCCTATAAGGGTACTCTCAGCGAGACTGTGTATCAGCTTGCCGGTGGACTTCGTTCAGGCATGGGTTACTGTGGAGCAAAAGACATAGACACCCTGCACAACGCCAAATTCACGAGAATCACAGCCGCCGGTGTTGCCGAAAACCACCCGCACGACGTGACCATAACCAAAGAAGCTCCAAATTATTCAAGAAGCTAATTATGCAAAAAATACTGATTATAGATTTTGGATCGCAATATACCCAGCTGATAGCGCGTCGAGTGCGCGAATTAAACGTATATTGCGAAATCCACCCGTTCAACAAGATACCGGATATAGACACGGACACTCTCGGTGTGATTCTATCCGGATCCCCCTCTTCTGTGCGTGACGCGGACGCTCCAAAACCGGATCTGAGCAACATAAAGGGAAAGCTCCCTCTATTGGGAGTGTGCTATGGAGCTCAACTTCTTGCCAATGAATACGGCGGTGAGGTTGAAGGAGCCCCTTCCCGCGAATACGGTCGTGCAATGTTGACAGTAGTTAAACCGGAAGATCCCTTGATGTTCGATGTACCATCTCCCACACAGGTATGGATGAGCCATGGTGACACAATTACCAAGCTTCCGGCTAACTATACAATCATAGGCTCTACCGAAAATGTAAAGGCAGCGGCATACCATATCGAAGGGGAATACACCTGGGGAATCCAGTTCCATCCGGAAGTATTTCACTCAACCGACGGAACTGTAATACTTAAGAATTTCGTGTTGGGTATTTGCGGCTGTGACGGATCATGGAGTCCGGCTTCATTCATTGAGACCACAGTAAACGAACTCAGAGAGAAAATCGGTGACGAGCGAGTTATCCTCGGTCTTTCCGGCGGTGTGGATTCATCTGTAGCCGCTATGCTTTTGCACAAGGCCATAGGCAAGAATCTTACCTGCATATTTGTAAATAACGGTCTGCTCCGTAAGAATGAGTTCGATGAAGTGCTTGATTCTTACAAAAATATGGGTCTAAACGTAGTCGGAGTAGACGCTTCGGAACGTTTCTACAACGATCTGAAAGGCGTTACCGATCCTGAAAGGAAAAGAAAAATTATCGGCCGGGATTTTGTCGAGGTATTCAACGCGGAAGCCAAGAAAATTGAGAATGCACGTTGGCTCGCACAAGGCACAATCTACCCTGATGTAATTGAAAGCTGCTCTGTAAAAGGTCCGTCGGCTACAATCAAAAGCCATCATAATGTAGGAGGTCTGCCTAAAGAAATGAATCTTAAGATTGTAGAGCCTTTACGACTTCTGTTCAAGGATGAGGTTCGCCGCGTGGGCAAGGCAATGGACATGGACCCCAAATTGCTCGGACGCCATCCGTTCCCCGGACCAGGACTTGGAATACGTATAATAGGGGAGGTCACTCCCGAAAAGATACGTATTCTTCAGGAAGCCGACAAAATTTTCATTGACGGTCTGCGCGAAAACGGTTTATACGATCAGGTATGGCAGGCCGGAGTGATGTTGCTACCGGTACAAAGTGTAGGTGTAATGGGTGATGAACGCACATATGAAAGCTGTGTGGCTCTTAGAGCCGTAATATCCACAGACGGTATGACCGCTGACTGGGTTCACCTCCCATATGAATTCCTTGCCAAAACATCCAACGATATTATCAACAAAGTACGTGGCATCAACCGCGTAGTCTACGACATCTCTTCCAAGCCACCGGCAACAATCGAGTGGGAGTAATCCCGATTCTATAGACCGTCTTGAACCATACAGGCATGTCTTGTATACAACATTAAACAGTCTATAACATTACTTAAATAAAGCAGGTTGCAGTTAAAACCGCAACCTGCTTTATTTAATCATATATATTTATTAGCGAATAACCTTGACCGTATGACGCGAGCCGTCGGCATAAGTCTTTGTTACCAGATAAATGCCAGAAGGAAGCGCTGTCATATCGGCATCAGCTCCTTTAACATCCATCAATCTACGTCCGGCCATATCGGTAACAGCTACAGACAACACTTCGATATCAACTGCCATATCTTCTATACCGGAAGGAATTGCCTCATTAGCAACTACCGCAGAAATAGGATTTGTGCCTATGGCTATATATTCACCATTCTCGCCAATATATCCCGGACAACACCACAATACATCTCCGGCCTTGGGACCTAAAAGTTTTCCGGAGAAATCAACCTTTTTGGTCTCCACTGCTGCAAATTGCACAGCCGGTGAGAGTACCGCATATTCCGGTGTAAACGGTTTTTTGGCCTTGGAAAACAGTAATGCCAATGGTCCGTTATACATACCCTGCGGGCAATCCATTGTCCAGGAAACATGAACTTTCTCCGCATCAAGCATCGAACGGTTTTCAACATTAAGCTCATAATAATGGAATTTCAAGGATCCAAAACGGTTACCCACTTTTGCAATATATGTCGGACCTATAATTTCTCCACCGTTACAGTCTCCAAAACACAAAAGATATTCTCCATCCTCAATCTTACCTGTCGGATTGGTAGAGGTGTATTCAAACTCCACTGTCGCTCCGGCTGCAATGTTGGTGTATCTGTGATATCCTTGCGCCGCCACATACAGTCCCTTGTTATTCTCACCGAGAAAAACAGAACATATCTCACCTGTGTAATCAGCCGAGCCACTGTTGGTTACCTTACACTTAAGAGTATAAGAATCCGAAGTGGTGAAATATTCAGGCATCTCTTTGATTTCCACATTGAGTCTGGCCTCACTTTTACCAAGAGAGAAATAGGCACTGTCGTTTGCAACATGAATGCTTACATACTGACGCAAAGACGCGTTTCCCTTAAGATAATTCCAGTCCCCATCCCCGCTTTTAAAAATAGGACGTATTCTGTAATCGCCGTCGGCAAGATCATCAGGAAGCATATAGAGTATCACAAGCTGAGTATCCGCATATTTCCAGTCACGGGCGGGCGCAGGCGTATCATCATTGATATTGTTGCGCGCATATATCTGACGCACAGCCTTTGTAGCCTCGTTTGTTATCTCCATACCAAACCTCACCTGCGGAATAGAGTCATTTGATGCATTACGGAATCCGTCATTTGTCTCATAGCCGGTCATGGAAACATTCTTGCCAAGTTTCTGCTTTTCCCACGGAGACCGCACGCCACAATAAGTCTTAATCTGATATACAGGTTTTGACCCCTCTTGTGCGGCACGCAATCCACGCATAATTCCCTGACCCCAGCTATAACCTATTGACACCCCACCGGCACCCTGGTCTGAAGGCTCCAGAGCATCCAGACGGTAATATCCGTTGCTTGAACCACTCCATCCCCAGTTGAAGTGATAGAATCCGTCAGATGCATTGTAACCATCACATACGAATGCGTGCCCTCCACCATCACCGGTTCCGTCATAATACACAGGCCCATTGGTGGTTAATTCATTATACACCATGTCATCCCATTCCTGAATATTGTACCAGTCACGTTCCTGTATGCTGACAGCCTTATCGAACCCGAGAAATTCCGCAAGACCATATGCCGCCCGCATGGAAGAGGCTCCGGAACCTCCGGTCGTGTATTCCATATCGCAGATATAGCCACAGGCCTGCATTAACCCAGCGACAGCAGCACGGTTTTCTGCCGGGCTCTTGGCATCATATGTGCGCAACATTTTGTCCCATTTGAAAGTCACGGTATCAAAATCAATGGAGTGATAACCCGTATACCAGGACTTATAAGTATGCTTCCCCTTAGGTTTGGCCGGCAAATGATGCCAGTTTACTATCTGTGCCATAGCGGTAGCCACGCATCCTGTATAAGTTTTGTCACCCCCCATCAAAGGACACCAGTCGTTGTAAGGGCTGCCCTGATCCCATAGCGTCTCAATCTTTGGAGCCACATCCACTCTTCCTGATGATACTCTCGACACACCGGAAACCTTGTCATCTTTTCCGTATTGTGCAGCCCAGGCTATCTGGTTGGCATAACCCTCAAGCCATTTCACAAGATTTGACGGAGCAGTAGCCAGGTCAAATCCACAGCCGTCATCTGAATATCCGAGTAAAGCGGGAGCGCAGTCATCAGCAGAAAGAATCATATATCCCGCATCTTTGCGGGTATCGTTAAACACATAGACCCCCGGTCTGCCGGCCGCCTCAAATGTATGTGCCAGCTCCGAACGCGCCGCCATCTCCCGAGCCGCTATTTTGTGAGAACCTTTCCCGGACACCACGCGCGACAACGCCTGCTCAGGAGTAAGAACCTCAGCATTGATACCGGTAACGGAAACAGCCGCCATTGCATATATTAAAAGTTGCTTTTTCATATAATATGATTTTAGGTGCGCGGCTTAAGACCGCGCACCTTTATTGCCGGCTAAAATCCGGCCATTCATTTATTTCCTTCTCTTATTTGCCCTAATTTTCACCTTATAACCACCTTTAAGAGCCGGTTTAGAAGCATTCATGAGCGCCTGTTTTGTACGCTTGCTTACAGCAGATGATTTTCTGGTCATTGTGTATGGTCCCATTGCATGAGGCACATATTGCTTATCCTTGTAAGTGACAATCATACCCGGGTCAATAATTCCAAGCGGGGTATAAGTCTGGGAGCCGGACATGCTGCCCATAGTCAGCACAACATCCATACCTACCCAATATATATCACCACTTTGTGTAGTGCTGTTATACGTACTTCTTTGTCCTGAAAGCACTGCCTTGTTTGCAGCCGGAAGATAAGCACCCGCTACCACACATTCACCGTCCGAGCCGCCATAACTCCAGTAATTGATTGTATGTTCTTTCGGATCCTCAAGATAAGGATAATAGGTAACTGTATATGTGCTGAACTTGGACTGGTCGTCGTGATATGGATAATTTGAATACAGTCCTACAGCGCCCTTTGCACCGCACCAGACTTCAAATTGTGAGTTTTGCTTGTTGAATATAGCACGTATAGGACGGTCATTGCGGAATTTTGAATAACCCCAGCCCGTCATGAAGTAACTCTCATCAACACGTTCCGGAGAAATTGTAATGTCGAAACTTGTCGGACCCACATCGATCGCATTGCCATCACTGTCATATTCTTCAATAAGAGTAGATGCAGCTGTTATTGTCCACGTTCCTGCAAAATTCTCAAATGCATCGCTTCCTTTCGGCATGGCAGTTGTCTTTACCTCATTATATTTTACAACTTTTCCAAGCGGATTGACAGCCATAATAATCATAGCGTATTCCATCTCAGGCATACCTCCGTCGAAATAGATTGTCAGCCCCTCTTCGGTATTACACTGTGAAAGGGAAGGCCTGTTATAATCATCCTTAATTTCATTACCATTCTTTGTAACCATCTCCTCGAGTGAATTTCCATAACGTGGAAGATTTGCACTGATGGCAGACGGTGTGCTCAGATAATAGAATACCTGCTGGGCATCGGTTGTCTTAACGTTGAAGTCAACACTATAGTATTCAGCATCTTTAGTCGGGGCAGATGTAACAACAAGTGTCGGAGCCTTGTCATAACCGCAATAACCTCCACCCCAGGTAGAAGGAATATTATTCCATCCGGGCACTTTTGTCGCATTCTTGAAACAGTCGGTACTTTGTGAGCTTGTATTTGTACCAAACACCTCTTTGGCAGCAGCTGCTAATTCGGCATCAGCACTCTTCTTCAGTTCAACTCGCTTCCATATAGGCACATCAATAGTGTTACCTCCATAAGTAAATTTATAAACCGGCGGTGCCACTTTAAGATTCACGCAGTTCATAAACGTTCCGCTGAAATTGGTTGCCATAAGACCACCGGGGGTATTAAGGAAGTCAAGATTCACACTCTCAAGGCTCTCGCAATTGGAGAATGCGGAATTGAATATATTGCAGGCATGTGTTTTACCCTGAGCGTTTTTACCTTCTCCCATACCTTTGAAGAAGCCATCGGGGATTTTCTTAAGACTCTTGCAGTTTGCAAAGAAGTTTGTGATCGTGATTGTTCTGTTCCAAAGTTTCTCGGGAATGAAATCTTCAGGTATCTCTTCAAGTGATTCACAATCACGGAACACACCGATAAGTGTGCAGGTAAAGGCCTGGTTTCCACAGTCGGTCACATTCTTGAAACTTGAACGCACCGCACGAAGTTTAACACAACCATAGAACATCTCCTGCATGGATCCGCTCATTTTTACCACAGGATCGAAGAACCCTTCCGGAATCTCTGTCAGTGATTTACAATTCTTAAACATTGTATTGAACGCAGACAGTTTATCTGTGACTCCTTTCAAGAGATTCGGACTGATTCTATCAAGTTTCTCACACCCGTCGAATCTTACAGTGCTAAGATTTGCAAACTGTGTATCTGTAGAAGGACCGGCAACAGACACCAGATTGGGATTCTTGATTGTAATATTTGTAAAAGGCATGTTACCCCACTGAGCCACCTCTACAAGACCATAGCAGTAACTTTCCGAACCGGCGGCAAAATTGTTGTAATCACCCCAGATCTGTACGCTGTAGACGCGATCTTTGTCGGCATATTCATGTTTCGGATAACGCTGTGCAGAAGGAAGGCTTGTGCTGGTATAAGTAATATCCTGTATCTCCGAACCATCACCCCAGTCAACATAAATATGACCGTTTTTAACAGACAGAGCGGTAATTGGAAGTGAGACAGGATTATTCTTCGTAAGCGAAGGATCAACGCGGAGTACCATGTGTGCCGGATCGAACTCAGCTTTCTTCTGAACAACAAGAATACTCTCTATGGGAAGGCCTTCTGCCGATTCCACAGTAAGCAAAACACTGCGGGGATCAGGATTGTCTGTTTTATCAACAACAACATCGAAATATTCAGTACGTAGAGCACGGGTGGCAGTTACCTTTACCCAGTTGCAGTCTTCCGGAACACTTATACGGAAATCAAGGTCTGTTGTAACAGATATCTTGCGTGTGCCACCGGTATTGTCTACCTCCACAGTCTGGTCACTTACATTTACCACACCTGATACGAATGTCAGCGTGCGCATAACTGTCTTGGAACCGCCGTCATGGGCAAAAACAATCACCTTACCAAGTCCGGGGGTGGAAGGAGCCTTGACCTTCAGCACACCTGTGCCATCAGAATTCAGTTCCGTGTCGGCATCCCAGCCACCTTTACCTATAGCCTCAACTGTAGTAGAAGAGGTCATTCCTGTAACTACAAAATCAATATTTCTTGTCTGACCTTCCTGCACCAAAACCTCGGCAATTTCGAAAGCGAGACCGAATTTATTATAAATCTCGAAAGTTAGCACCGTACCGTCAGCAAGTGTAATATATGCATATTTTCCATCAGGACTCATCTGTGCATCCTTGAAGAAAGAATCACCGTCATTACCTGTAGCCTGACCGCAATCTGACCATGTCAGACCTCTGTCAAGGGAAACCATCCAACGACCGTTCTCAATACGGAATGCAGGGGCAATTCCATTCTCTCCGTCTGCACCGTTTACTCCGTCTTTACCATCTGCTCCATCTTTACCGTCAGCACCATCTTTGCCATCCTGACCGTTCTGACCGTCTTTACCATTGATACCGTCAATTCCGTTAGCACGGACCTTCTTTCCGTCAACAACAAGCCATTCACCATTCACAGTCCAGTACCAGTTGCCATCGGAATCCTGACGAACACTGACCACCGGCATGGCACCGTCAGCACCATCCTTGCCGTTAACACCGTCTTTACCATCCTGACCATCCTGACCGTCTTTACCGTCAGTTCCGTTTTGGCCGTCTTTGCCATCACGTATCACCATAGAGGTCTTCTCTCCATTAAAAGTAATAAAATTCACAGTACGTGAGCCATCACCATTGTCCACAACACTTTCGATAAACATCTTTCCATTCATCAGATCGGAAAGCTTTACCACGTCGTCATTAAGTTTTGCCACTTTTGCCTCAAGGGCCTCCATGCGCCCCTCCAGATCATCGACTCTACCCACAAGATCGCTGTCATCATATTGGCAGCCCGCAGGCAGAAGAAGCGATAATACGCAAATCGACAATAAGAAGGAATTTAAGATTCTTTTTGCCATAATGTTAGTATAATAAAAATATATGAATAATTTGTTTTAAATGCTGTGACGGCTACAAATTTAATATTCCATATCAAATTAACAAAATTTAATACTAGTATTTTGCTAAATTTTTTATTGATTATTTTATCTTTTTCTTGTATTATTTGTGTTTTTACATCTTTATGTTAATTTTATGCAAATTTTGACATTATATTAATTTTTTATACATAATTTATTCAATAGAAATATCAGCGGAATTTCTATTTATTTTCATCATTTTGCTTTATTAATATATTTTTCATTTAAAAAGTATTTATTAATTTTGACACAATACCTGCCGATAAAGGGATAATATACGATGCATTAATTTCAACTATATTACATTAGTCAGAGTTAAATCATTTTATACTGTCAGATTATTATACTTACATATTTTTATACACACATTATATTTACAGATGAATTATCCTATCTTAAAATCCGGGATTGTGGCTATAGCTTTATCTCTTTGCACAACAGCCCATGCAGTGATTGCAGATCCAACACCTGTCACTGTAACTCAACCGGACGGCTCCAAAGTCACCCTGACGCTTCATGGTGACGAATTTTTCAGCTACACTACCACCATTAAAGGTTATACTGTTGTAAAAAACGTAGAGACAGGAGCATGGGAATATGCAAAACCCTCATCCCAGGCCGATGGGCAGTATCTGGTGTCAACGGGTGAGATAGCACGCGACGACCGGACTCCGGCTACCGGTATCAAAGGGCTGAAACCTGCTGTCAGCAAACAGGAGCAAGCCAGACAAATAAATGCACGCAGGAATGTGACGGCTTCAAAAGCCAACAGATATGACTATTCAAAATTCCGTGGACTAATTATACTTGTTGAATACAACGACGCACCCTTCACACGTGAAGATATTCATGACGTGTTTGACCAGATGATTAACAAACCCGGCTATGACGGTTACATGTCAAACCATCTGATCCCTTCCAAAATAGAATGTACCGGATCTGTACGTGACTACTATTATGAAAACTCCAATGGCAAGTTTGACCCTGTTTTTGATGTTATTGGTCCTGTAAAAATCAATTACTCGCAATACTATGCACGTAAGAGCTCAACAGCCCAGACACTTGTTACCGAAGCCCTGAAAGCCGCTGATGAACTGGTGGATTATAAATTGTATGATACCGACAGCAACAGAGCCGTAGACATGGTATACTTCATATTCTCGGGCGGAGGCTCCAACTTCTCCGGCAACGACGAAAGGCTGATCTGGCCGCATGCGTCAACAATAATGAGTCTATCTCTTGATGGAGTAAGTTTCGGCCGCTACGCATGTTCAACAGAACTTTACGGCAAACCGGCCAACAAACAGCTGGACGGAATCGGAACCATCTGCCATGAGTTCAGTCATGTGCTCGGACTGCCGGATTTTTATGACGTAGATTACGAAACAGGTGGACAGGCAGTACATCCGCAAAAATGGTCGGTGATGGCAAGCGGCTCTTATTTAAACCAGAGCAAAACACCTTGTGGATATTCTTTATACGAACGATATGCACTTGGGTTTGTGGAACCTACGCTTATCACAGAACCGGGATCTTATTCCATCAGGCCTTTAGGATTGACCGATAAACCGGAGGGATATCGCATAAACTCAGCAATACCGAATGAATATTTCCTGTTGGAAGCACGAAACAAAAACAGATGGGACGCATATCTGCCCGGAGAAGGAATGCTTGCACACCGAGTGGATTATACAGACCCGAAGATCTGGGACAACAACCGGATCAACGCCACAAGCGCAAGACCCTACTACGAACTGCTACGTGCCACCCCAAAGATTTCGTCTTCCAAAACAATCACAGACAGTGACGGAGATCCATTCCCCGGTTCGGGAAACAAAACAGAGCTAAACAATTCCACCTCACCTGCGTTGCGTTCATGGACAACGACATCCACTTCTCTTGTGCTCAAGGACATATCGCGCAATGCTGAAAACGGAACAGTAACATTTACTGTAATTGCCGACAATTCTCCCACATTTATAGAGGATTTCTCTTCAATGAACCTCACGACGGCAGACACACTGGCAATTGAGGGACGCTTCACGACATGGGATCTGATAAAGGGTGCGAAAATCGCTGCTAAAGAAGACAATGTCCATTATCTGGCCTCTGTAAAAGGGAGCTACATCTGTTCCTATCCGTTCGACGGCACTGTAGAAACTTGTGCTGTTTCAATTACAAATCCAACATCACAGTCAGCCATATTCCGTCTGTATTACTCCACAGACAACGGAGCGTCATGGATAGCGGTAAACACACTTGAGGGAAATGCCAATCCATCTGTGGCCCGTGGTGACACAACAACAATACATTACAGCCTCGGCAATGTGAGAGGCGCCATGTTCAAATTGTCGCAGATGTCCGGAAATACCTCAATACCCTGCCGTGTCAATAAAATAGAATTCGGTATAAAAGGAGACTCCCTGTCTTCCGTGGATATGCCGACAATAGACCTGGATAATGAAAATGAAAATGAAAATGAGAATGCAATCCCTGAATATTACAATATGCAGGGTATCCGCATTGACAATCCTTCAGCTTCCGGCATATATATCGAAAAGTCAGGAAACAAGGCAAAGAAGATTATAAACAGACAATAAACAACAACTGAGTCCGGACAAAAGCCTCAGGGGAGAATAACAGAGGAGGCTCCCCCTAAGCTTCGGATTCTATATTTTTCATCAAATTCCTCTTTCACATCTACAACATGAAGAGATTTTTTACCTTCCTGTTGGGGACCGGAACCATCTTGACAGCCGGCTTTACGGCATCCGCGGAAAATGCGGAACCTGTAAGCGCAAAGGCGAATGTCGAGAACCAGTTCCAGATTCAGGCACAAGCGGCGCAAAGCAATCTTGCAGCTGACTTTATCCTTGAACCATCCCCTGCTATGAAGCTGACGGTATCTTCCGATGCCAGGCTTACAGCCCCCAAGGTAGCGAAAGCCCGAAAGGTACGCGCAAACGCACCCCGCAAGGTTAGCGCAGCCGATCTCAAAGGTAACTTTGTAGGTACCTACAGCACGCTTACCACTTCAAGTTTTGATGGCGGATCATCCATGCAGATCGTTCCCGACGCACAGGGAGACTCCATCACCATCAATTATTTCTGGAACGGTGAGCCGGTACGCGCCCACATCAATTCCGAAACCAATGTCATCACCATTCCGCGTCAGAGAATTTTCGTTGACCAAACATTAGGAGCATTGGATATCGCCGTATGCAAAACAGATGGCAAACCGGATTATACAGCACAGATCACCGGTAAAGTCACAGCCGAAGGCATAGACCTTTCCGAAGCCTGGTGGGGTGTTTACGTTCAGACCGCAGGGCAAAACAAAGACAAGTTTGTCGCTGCATATACAGAATTGTCCATTATACGCGCGAACGGCACATTCACCTATCAACGCCAGGGAACTGACGGCAAGATGACTGATTACGGTTATTATATTCTGGTTGATCAACCGACAGGAAACACTCTGTCTGTCAAAAATATCTTTAACCGCGGTCTTGAAACAACCATGCTTCTTAACCGTAACCGCACGGCCGAGATGTCCAACCAGGTTGGAATGATCAACTCAAGCGGTTCATGGGTTCTGATCAAATGTGTGGAATTCAATGCTGACGGAAATCTGACAAAATACAGCCCGATAATTACTACAGATCCTGCTGCGGATACCAACAACACCACATTGTCATGGACAGACTGGAGCTTACTTTGTGCAGAAGCCAAGTCTTATGCCGGAAAGCTCGAGAATGCCAAACTGACAGCAAATACTCCGTTCAGCTATCCGGTATTGTCCGAGTCAAGTTTTGAAGGAGAGGGCACGGAAGCGTCTCCCTATCTTATCAAAAACCGCGATCATCTTATACTGCTCGCCGATCAGGTGAACAACAATACAGTTCCGACAGGAATATATTACAACAATCCTGTTTACTCACTGTATATAGGGAAGCACTTTGCTCTTGCAAATGATATAGACCTTGAGAATTACCGTCTCGATCCTATCGGATGTGACCTTCTGCATCGCTTCGGCGGCACATTGGACGGTAAAGGACACACTCTGAAAAATGTATACGTAGAGGGCGGCTCGAAATATTATGCCGGAATCTTCGGCGTGTGCGATACAGTTGCTGCCATCAAAAATCTCAATGTAGAGAATCTTAAAGTAAATTCAGATTACTATAACGCCGGTGGTGTGGTAGCTTGGAACTGCGGTTCTACAGACAATGTAAACGTGGTTAACCCACAGATCACCTCGGCACGCATGGTTGCCGGTGCAATTGCTGGTATAGCCATGGGGCCGGTCAGCAACTGTTCTGTAAAAGAAGGTATCATAGTTACTCAAATGTATGCAGGCGGTGCGGTTGCCGAAGTTCACGGAGGAATCTCCAATGTAAGCGTATACGGAACCAGAATAAATATGACAGGTTCCGAAGCTCCCAGCGGCGGTGTGGTAGCCAACCTTCTCGGAGACGGTACAAATCTGTCTTTCTCCGGTCTTCTGCAATACTATCAGACCGGTAAGCAGCAATTCCTTGGCGGTGTAGCCGGTATGCTACAGAACGGCACACTCAGCAAGTCATTCTCCGGTGGTGTAGTTCGCGGTTATAGCAACGAATCATACGTCGGAGGTCTGGTAGGATACTGCCGCGGATATGTAGAGGACTGCTATTCTGCCGGTGTAGTTCATTGTTATTCCCGTATGACCGGAGGTCTTATCGGTGTTCTCAGCAGCATGAATGGCGTGCCGACTCCATCAGTGCGCAACTGTTACACATCCGCGTTTACAAATTGCGAGACATATCAGTACAACCGCGAGAACTGCAGTGAGGTGATCGGCAAGATTATGGACGGTGTAACTCCTGTACTGGAGAATATCTACGCCAACCGTCAGATCACCAACTACTATTCAACACGTTTCGCATCCAATACGGCTGAGCTGACCGCAGCTGCCGGTCCGAAAGGATTCAGCGCCGACAACTGGGTATTCACAGAGGGCGCATATCCGAGAGTCAAAGGTATGGAGAATACACAAGCAGCACAGTACACAGCATCCGCAGTCGATTTCTCTCCGATAGACAACGTGAAGAAACTTTCGAACAATACTCCTCTCACAGCTCTCGGCAACACCGAGTTCTTCTTCAATGTAGGTGGAAAACTCACCAAAGAGGGACATTATGCCAAGATCGTTGACAACAAGATGATCGAGATAAGCTCTAATTTCGGCACTGACACACTTTACATGGTAAACGGTTCCGTACAGACTTACATGTTGCTTGCTGTCGCTCCCATTCCGTTCGAAGGTGAGGGAACAGAGCAGTCTCCATTCCTTATCAAGAGCAAGGCGGATCTTGTAGCCCTTTCAGAGGCAACAACAACCAAGGGTCAGACATTCCCGAACCTTTTCTTCCGCCAGACCAACGATATTGACATGGAACTTACAGAGGACTTCCTCGTAATCGGAGGTAAGCCATCAGATGCATACAATAAGTTTGATGGTGTATATGACGGTGCCGGCTACACGATCGACAACCTCAATATTGCCAACCGTGTTGCGTGGACCACTCCCATTTCCGAAGGTAAGCTTGGAACGCTCAACACATCAAAATGCTCGTCTTACTCAGGATTGTTTGGTCGTCTCGGTGAAAACGGTATCGTACGCAATGTTACAATCGGAGCCGGATCCAAACTTGATAATCTGTACGGCACATCCGGAGCAATCGTAGGTAACTGCGCCGGTCTTGTTGAAAACTGCCGTAATTATGCATATGTTCATGGATACTCATGCTGGATCGGAGGTATCGTAGGAAAGACAGAAAAGGGTGCTATCATACGTAATTGCTACAACGCAGGACGCGTGACAACTTGTTATGCGAATGCCGGAGGTATCGTAGGTTCAAGCACTAACGCTACTGTCGAGAACTGTGTAAACACCGGAGACGTAGACGTTCTGCTACTTATCACAAACTACGCTACCAACCGTAAAAACACCGGTGGTATCTCAGGAGGAACAACTACAGGTTCTGTCTATAAGAACAATATCAACTACGGTACAGTATCAGCTCTGCTTAACAATGCAGGTGGTCTGATCGCAAACCTTGAAAGCACAACCTCCGGAAAGGCCGAGCTGTACAACAGCATTAATGTAGGTAACGTTTATTGTGGCAATCCGGCAACTCTCGGAGCTATCGCCGGCGTAATCGCCAATCCTACAGTGTCCGGAGTCTATTACGACAATCAGAACATCGGTCTGTATGCCGGTCAGAACGGAAATATCGACGGTGTGACTGCCGCTACAACAGAATTCCTGACATCAGGAAAAGCAATTGACGGATTCGATACTGAATTATGGGACTTCACAGCAGGAATGTATCCGACACTGAAACAATTCGCCAACGAACCTAAGGTTCAGGCCGCCCGCAAGGTATATCTGTCAATGGCACCCGAGTACACTGTTGAGAACTTCATTACTACAGCAACACTCTCAGACGGAGCTACATGGAAACTTGCAAAGGGTGAAGTATTCAAGATCGAGGGAAATAAGGTAAGCGGTCCTGCAACAGTAACCACGCTGACAACCGATACCCTTTATGCTGTCAATGCAGCCGGCGTGACACGTCCTATTCTGCTTACAGCCAAACCGAATCTGGCATTGTCTGGTGAGGGAACAGAAGCTTCTCCATATCTCGTCAACAACCTTACAGACTGGAAGGCTCTCTGCTCTTATGTAGATGTAACAAACCGAGATCTCTCAGGCAAATTCATCAATATAACCGCGGATATCGACTTTACAGGCGAAACCAAGCCTACACGTCTCGGTGCCAACGGTGTAACAGGATTCGCAGGTATTCTTGACGGAAAGAACCATACTCTGAAGAATGTGACTCTCAAACCGACGGCCAATTCAAATTCCGCTCTTATCGGTACTGTTAAAACCGGTGCCACAGTGAAGAACCTCACATTTGAAGGAACCGTAACAGCAGCATATACATATGCCGCACCTTTAGTTGACAATCTTTACGGCACAATCGATAACATCGAATCAAAAGCTACTGTTAACACAACAAAGTCTTATGTTTCCGGTGTTGTTGCAAATGCCTATGACGGCGCAGTATTCAACAAAGTTAAATTCTCCGGTTCAATAAGCAGCAGCCAGACATACATCGCAGGTATCGCTTGCGTTACAGCTTCTGCCGGAAAGGTTACTTTCAAAGATTGCGCATTTACCGGTAAGATCTCAGCTACCAGTGCTCCGACAAGAACTACCGCTATATTCGTAGGAGGTCTTGTGGCAAACTGCGGTTCTGCAGAGTTTACCAACTGCTATAGCGATGGAAGCATCGAACTTTCAAATACAAAATTCACCACGACAGTAGGTGGTCTTGTAGCAAACACTATAGGTAATTCAGCATACAAAGACTATGTCTTCACCAACTGCTACAACGCAACACCAATCACAGCCGGAGGAAAGATAGCAGGTCTGGTAGCCGGAACTCCGACAGCAGCAGCCAACGCTGTTTACAAATTCACAGATTGCTACAACACAGCAGACATCTCTGCCAAGGCTGATAAAGCCATATCATCAGCACCGACAGCCGGTATAATTGTCAATTACACTCCGGGCTCCGTGTTCACACGTTGCCATAACGAAGGAACACTGACAAGCGACAAGAATGTATATATCGGTGGTGTCGTCGGTTATTACACCGGAACAGCGGGATCTACCGCAACACCCGACAATGTACTGTTCAATGATTGCTGGAACGAGGGAATGATCATCGCTGACGGCAACCAGGGTGGCGGTATCGCAGGATATATAAACGGTGCAGTTGTCCTCACAAATTGCTACAACACTGCAGATCTTGAAGGTGGACAAATGGTAGGCGGTATAGCTTCCGGATTCTCCGGAACCGGACCACAGATGATAAACTGCTACAACACCGGAAACATCACAACAAAATTCGGACGTGCGGCCGGTCTTATAGCATGGGGTGGTCCAACAAACGGTCTCGTTAAGGGTTGCTGGAACACAGGTACCATCTCATCTACAGCTACCGTAGGCGGTACATCCGCTGCTAACGGAGGATGGGCGATCGGCGGTCTTGCCGCAGCACAGAGCGCGACATTCGAGGACTGCTACAACGCAGGAACTGTCAAGGGTCTGGCCCGCGTCGGAGGTCTTGTAGGTGATCCAACAAAGGATAAGACAAGTTTCAAGAACTGCTATAACGCAGGAGAAATTATAGCACCGGCAGATACTTGCGGATATATAGTAGGTGTGAACACCGTCAACAACGGCAAGTCCTGGACAGCCGGCAACACCATTGAAAATTGCTTCTTTATCGATGGCAAGGCAAGCACACTGCCCGTTCCGGAAGGTGCAAAGGCCATAACCGTAGCAGAGCTGGCAGGTAAATCCATCAGCAACGGCTTCACAGTTGTTGACGCATATACCTTCCCGGTTGTAGCCGGCTTCGAAAAGAATGAGAATGCCGTGTTCAATGCTGCTCAACTGATACCGGGCAAGGATGATACACTTGACCATATCACAGGGGCATTCAATATCGGTGGTTCTCCGATTGTCGCATGGACAAGTGATTGCGCGGCTCTCGCATTCTCCGGCACAGACGCTAAGTTCAATTCAGACTTTGCAGGCAAAGTGAAGGTGACAGCGACAGCAGGTGACCTCACCAAAAACTATGAATTGACAGTTGATGCCAAATCCGGAGTTAACGACCTTGATGCCGAAAAAGCTGAGATCGTAAGCGTACGCTATTTCAACGCAGCAGGTATGGAAGTTGCCAAACCGGAAGGCCGCGACGGACAGGTTTACATAACCGTGACCCGTTATGCCGACGGCACAGAACGTGTTGAAAAAATCACAAATGTGAAATAATTCATAATAAAACATTTCTAAATTTGAGGGGGCGGAGTCATCAGGGCTTCGCCCCCTTCTTTTATAACTGCAATACTATGATCTGTCTGCTTTTTACGCGACTTGAGGACAAGTCGCATTCCCAACCGTCGAGTACAGCCGTCTACGCTAAAAAAAGATCGCTAAACACGCTAACACAGGAAGCTACAACAACCGTTGCCTTATTTAAGGAATATTGAAATATGTATCGTCTATTTCAGATATCTTTTTATAACCGGATTTATTAGTGATTCCATAACAGTGTATCCCGCTTTCAGAGGATGTACCCCGTCGTTTGTAAATTCGGGATTCAAAGCCCTTTCTGACCCGCTGACCATTGAACTGTAATAATCCACATAGGGAATCCTGTTTTCTTTGGCATAAGACTTTATCCGTCTGTTAAGCAGTTCTATCCTTTCCGGGGCATCAGTAATATTCTTATTCCAGCGAAACCCTGCAGCCGGCAACACAGATGTGAGAACAACCTTTATTTTATTTGCCTTTGCCAGCTCCACCATTGATACCAGATTCCCGATCGTTATATCGGCATTAAACGCACAGGTATTCTCGGCACAATCATTTGTTCCCACATTGATCACTACAAGATCTGGATTCAAATTTATGACATCCTCACGAAAGCGAAGAAGAAACTGATAGGAAGTCTGACCACTTATTCCACGGTTAATGTAATTATTGTCTGCAAAAAATTCAGGACTATATTTTAACCATTGATCCGTTATGGAATTTCCAAGAAAAACAACCCGTTTTTCCCCTTTCTTTTTAATGGGAATTTCCTTGTTAGCTCTTGCATAACGCGAAAAACCTCCAAAATCACGGTTTTCCGCCGCCATATCAAAATCAGAAAAAATTGCAGCCAACAAAACAGTCAACCCGACACAGGATACCGGAATCTTCATAATTATTTAAAGTTCATTTAATTTTACCACTTACTTGCCACTTACTATTTGTTTAAGATTAGAAATCTCCGCAGCATATTGTCTTCCGACCGGCAAAGCAGAATCATCGCTAAGTATAACTTCCTGTTTGCTGAAACTCCTTATTTTTGACCGAGACACGATAAACGACCGGTGTATCCGCAAAAAGTGCTCCAGGGGCAATAATGCAAGAATATTCTTTAACAGAATCCTGGACATAATACAATCTCCCGATACCCTGAAAATCTTTGAATATCCTTCCACAGCCTCGATATAGAGTATATCGTCTATCGGAATGCTTATGTTATTATAATCCTGCTTGACAATTATACATTGTGACACAGTTTGCAACTGTCTGTGTCCGATACGTCGCAACGCTTTGGAAAAAGCAGTCTGAAAACGGTTGAAAGAGAAGGGTTTGTGAAGATAGTCAACCGCATCAAGATCGAAACCTTCAAGCGCATACCTCAGGTATGCTGTTGTAAAAATAAAACATGTGCTTTCAGGTAATTGAGCGGCTATTTGCAGTCCGGTGATTCCATCCATTTCAATATCAAGAAAAACAATATCTGGATTGTCCCTCCTGACAATGTCCAGACCTTTTACCGGATCGCAAAATTTATGTAACTCAATATTCCCTATTCGCCGGCAGAATTTGTCTATTATATCCAGTGCCAACGGCTCATCATCAATAGCCACACATCTGATCAGGTCTTCCATATTTGTTAAGATTAATCTTCAATTCAACATTAAACAGTCCGTTTTCATCTTTAATATTCAAAGAATAATTACCAGGATATAAACCTGATAATCTGCTCCTGCAATTATCTATTCCAATTGGCATGTCTTTGCGGAACTCATCAGAGTGTTTTATTATCATATTTTGAGTCTCAAAAAACAATACACCTTTGTCTAAATGAAGTCTTATCAGAATATTGCAATTCTGACTTGAAGAAGCACCATATTTAAACGCATTTTCAACAAATGTCAAAAAAATCATGGGAGAAATACAGACAGTATCATCATCTACTGAAAAATCCCTAATGACAGTAGTATGGTTATCCAGACGTATCAGCTGAAGATCTATATAATTGTTTATATAGCCAATTTCATCTGCAATCGCAACTCCGTCGCTATTGGCTGTCGTATAGGTGTATTTTAACAACTCCGTAAATTTAATAAATGCGTCCTCGGCCTTTTGTGAAGTCCCGATTATCAGACTATATAACGAATTGAGTGTATTGAAAAGGAAATGTGGATTTATTTGGGCCTTGTAAAGCGCCAATTCAGCCATGTCGCGTTGGTTTTCCACAATATTTTGGAGCAGTAGCCGATGATACAATTCTTTGATGAAAGCCACCGTCAAAGAGTAGCACATTACAGTCAGAAACATAAGCCATACGGTTATCGTGACATTGTAATTTCTCAACCTGGTCTGATATTCGCTCATGGAAGGAATAACAAAGTCCAGTTCGGGCAAGTGATATAACGTCAACAGATATGTCAATAATATGAAAACCAGGGCAAGACCTCCTAACTTATAATAAGACTTGGAAAGTATTAACCGGGGAAGATGCAATATCTTTGTGATAAAATAACATCCATACAGATATGCTATGGCAAGACAAGCAAACACGGGAGATATTCTCCACCAATATTGTGCCGGTCCCAAAATTATCAGAAGAGGCATGATTATGACGCAGAAGAATATATCAAAAATCAGACTGGTCTTGTGCTCTAAAGATTTCATATCGCAAAAATAACACTTATTTCCAGCCGAGGCAAATATCGGCCGGTTCCTTCATTTACACATTCCTGCCGTCTATTGACACACTATGTTATGAACAATGAATGTTTACGAATTTTGCATCAAATCAATTATTCAACACAATGAAAACAAGACATCTCTTCATCTCGATGGTTCTTACCACGATGTTATTCTCGTGCAACGGGAACAAAGAAACGGATCAGCAGTCACTGGCGGAAATTTCCAAACAGGAACTCGTCACAGCATTGAACGAACGAGATCAATTACTGTCGCTGGTAAAAGATGTTTCCGCGGGTCTGAACGAAATCAAGCAACTTGAAAATATCATGACTATAGCTACAAACAAACCGGAAAATCCCAAACAAAAAGCTCAGATATTGTCTGATATTGCAAGCCTTAAAAATAAAATCCAGCAACGTAAAGCACAATTGAGTGATTTGGAGAACAAACTCAAAAGATCAACAATCAACAATAAGGAACTGCAAGAAACAATCGAGGCTCTCAGAACTCAGATTGACTCACAAATGGAGGAAATAGAATCACTCAGACAGCAACTGACGGCCGCTAATGAACATATCGGAGTATTAAACAATACTGTCGACTCACTCAACACAACAGTATCAACTGTTACAGGAGAACGCAATGAAGCCCGAGAGGCATCAGTACAACTTGAAAACGAACTGAATACCTGCTATTATGTTATTGCCACAAAATCTGATCTGAAAAGTCATAACATAATTGAATCCGGTTTCCTCCGCAAAACGAAACTGATGAAAGGTGATTTCGATAAAGGTTACTTTATAATCAGTGACAAACGAATGCTCACTACATTACCTTTGAATACCAACAAGGCAAAAATTTTGACCAATCATCCGGAAACATCATTTGAAATAACCGAAGAGAATGGACAAAAAATAATTAAGATAACGAATCCTGAGCAATTCTGGAGTCTGACTAATTATCTGGTTGTCCAAAAAGACTAATTGTCTGTGCAAGAAAACCGATATGAGACGACTTATAACTATTTTATCCACGATTGTTGCCGGAGCAATAAATATTTTTTCTCAGATTCCTGAAACAACGTCGGATTCCATTCAAACTGTTATAACTACAACAGTTACCGGAATTGTCGTTGACAAATCAAACGAGCCTGTAATAGGAGCGACAGTCAGGATTAAAGGAGATAATAAAAAAGCCGTTATTACGGACATGAATGGTGCGTTTTCAATTCCAAATGTGTCCGGGAAATGTACCATTCAGGTGTCATATGTAGGACTGTCACCGTTAGAAATGCAGATTAATCCATCCCAAGAACATTATCATATTGTGATGGAGTCTGATAATTCCATGCTTGATGAAATCGTGGTAGTAGGTTATGCCACACAAAAAAAGGTGGATCTGACCGGAGCTGTTTCTTCAATAGGTTCAGGCACACTTGAAAACAGGCCATTGACAAACACGACTAATGCTTTGGCAGGTCTTGCAGCCGGATTAACTGTTACAAATTCCGGAGGCAACACACCTGGATACGAGTCACAAAGCATACTTGTCCGCGGCCAAGGCACACTCAACAATTCAGCTCCGCTTATAGTGGTGGATGGAATGACGGGGATAGCGTTAAGTGACATAAATCCACAGGATATAGATAATATCTCTGTACTTAAAGATGCTGCATCAGCGGCTATTTACGGTTCACGTGCCGCCAATGGAGTCATACTTGTTACAACGCGCCAAGGTCATGAAATAGCACCTAAGGTGACCTATAGCGGCAATGTGTCGTTTGAAACAGTTGCCAAAAGGCTTAATCTTGTCACCGATTATGCCGACTTTATGGAAATTCAGAATGCCGGACTTATTGTAAACGGGCAGGCTCCGCGTTTCTCTCAAGGAAAAATAGACGAATGGCGTAATGATGCCGGACAAAATCCTACTATCTATCCCAATACTGACTGGCAGGATCATATCTACCGTAATCCCTCGGTAGTGCAGAATCATAACCTTTCTATAACAGGAGGTTCCAAGACTGTTAAATATAATATCTCGCTTGGCTACGTTAATAATCCCGGTATGATATACTACACTGACTATAAAAGATACCAACTTCGTTCAAATATCGAGGTCAATATAAAACCCTGGTTAAGTGTGGGAACAAACCTTTTCGGATATATTGACAAAAACAATCCCTCATCGGAAAATGCCGCTGCCGGGGGTGATGTGATTTTTGGTTCCGGGGCCTTCAATACAGTTCCGGGAATGACACTATATGATCCGGCAACCGGACTTTACGGAGGTATCCAGAATCCGGAAGAAGAAAATGTAAGCAATTTCAATCCATACCGCAGACAGTGGTTCTATAAGACAGAATATCCGACAAAGACAATGCGCTCGGTAATCAAACTTCATGCAAGCGTTTCCCCTATAAAAGGCATGACCATAAAAGGTGCATTCTCATATAATTACTGGCAACGCAATGTTGAACATCATCTTACTGACCGAGATTTGTTCCGTTTCACATTCGACGGCCCTGTACTGATCAGGGAAGGAGTGGTACGCACATATATTCGCCGCTATAACTACAAAAACACTTTCCGGTCATCAGAACTTACTGCCAACTACAATTTCCATATCGGCAAACTTGACGCGACGATATTTGCCGGCATGAGTCAGGAATATAATAAATACGACAATGACTATTATATAAAGTATGATCTGGTAGATCCGTCACTTGGTGCCATAGACGCAGGAATGACCAACGGCAACATCACGGGCAACTACAACGAATGGGCCATGCGCTCATATTTTGGCCGTATAAACCTCAATTGGGATGATAAATATCTTCTCGAAGCCAATCTTCGCGCCGATGGTTCATCAAAATTTGCTCCGGAACACCGGTGGGGATATTTTCCTTCAATATCTGCAGGATGGCGCATCTCACAGGAGAAATTTATGGACGGAACCTCGTCATGGCTAAATCAGCTGAAACTGCGTGCATCATACGGTTCACTCGGTAACAACGCTACCACAAGCTATTATATGTATCAATCTCTGTTTGCTACCGCCAATTATGTGCTGAATGGAAATATTGCGGGAGGTCTGGCCCAGACTGTTCTCGCCAATCCCAGCCTGACCTGGGAAAAGACATATATGACTAATCTCGGTCTTGACTTCGCTTTTCTCAATAACCGGTTAAGCGGTTCGGTAGATATATACAACAAAGATACAAAAGGCATTTTGATTTCTTTGCCTGCTCCGCTGGAACATGGTACGAGTACGGTACCTAACCAGAACGCAGGTGAGGTAAACAACAAAGGTTTTGAACTTGATTTGCACTGGAACGACCATATTGGAAAAGTAGACTATAATGTAGGTTTTAATATGGGATTCGTAAACAATAAAGTAACGAAATTCCAAGGCGACGTGTCATCTATTAACGGGGTCTATAAGACACAGGAAGGGAAACCTATCAATCAGCTGTATGTCATAACAGTCGATAGAATCGTGCGTGACCAGTCGGATCTGGACTATGTGCAGTCACTTGTGGATAAAAATCCGAACTATTTTGCCACCTACCAGCGTCCGGAACTGGGTGATTACCTTTATCGAGATGCCAACGGCGATGGTAAGCTGGATACAAACGACCGTGTCGAGATCGGCTATGGCACACTGCCGAGGCTCACATACGGCATAAGTCTTGGCTTAAGCTGGAACAACTTTGATTTCAGTGCGTTATTCCAAGGTGTCGGCAACCATCAGGTGTATTACAACAATCAGGCATTCCGTTTTGTCACCGTAATGGGGCAGTCACTTAACAAAGATATAACGGACAACGCATGGACACGGGAGAATCCGTACAATTCCAAGTATCCGATACTTCGCAATAATGCAAATGAAAAGAATAATATTGCAAGTAACGCTTTTGTTCACAACGCCGCTTATTTCCGTTGTAAAAACATTCAGTTGGGATATACGATTCCCCAATCCATAACAAGGAAATTCTTTGTGGAGAACCTGAAGATATATACAAGTATCGACAACCTTTTCACAGTAACCAAATTCCCCGGTCTTGATCCTGAAGTAGGTGCAAACGTTGGCTATCCCGCCGTGCGTCAATACTCTGTGGGATTAAACATAACATTTTAACAGGTTAAAATAATGAAAATAAAATATATAACAGGCCTCATTCTTGCAGCTATAATGAACGGAGGGTGTGAAAGTCTTGATTTTGTTCCCGGTGACCAGATGTCGGAACAGACATTCTGGCAGACTGAGGAACACGCTCGACAGGCAGCTGTCGGTATGTATGCGGCAATGAGAGCAGACTGGTGTTTCGGCCTTGACTTCACATTCGATATGTGCAGCGACCTTGCCGACGGAACAACACCGTGGCCTGATATATCGCGTGGCAATTCATTCGCCTCCAACAGCAGTGGAGTGCAGAACCACTGGCAGTATCTGTATGAGCTTGTACACAGGGCAAACACCGTAATAAGAAACGTGGCAAATATGCCAATAAGTCAGGAAACGATAGACCGTGTGACCGGTGAAGCGAAATTTTTGCGAGCGATGGCATATTTTCGTATGCTCAACTGCTGGGGCGGTGTGCCTTACTATGACGAGACCTGTGACATAAACGAACAATTTGCCAACCTGAACTCTCCCAGAAGTTCTGCCGATGAAATTCGCGGACATATTATTGATGACCTGACAGATGCAATATCAAAATTACCCGTAAGCTGGGATGCCTCCGATCTTGGACGAGCCACAAAAGGTGCCGCCTACGCATTACGTGGAAAGGTCTATCTGTTTAACAGACAGTGGGACAAGGCTGTGACCGATTTTGAGGAAATTGTTTATAATAAAACCAACAACTACGGATATTCACTTCATCCCGACTACAACGAACTGTTCCGGCTCTATAACGGTAAACACAGTCAGGAAATGATATTCTCCATACAGTCGATTGACGGCAATACGGCAGGATATGCACTAAATATCGTAGGCTATTTTGGCAACAAATCAACTATGCGCCTGATTGCAAGCAACTGTATCGTGCCTTCGACAACACTGGTGGATATGTATGAGAATCTTGACGGCTCCGCCTTCAGCTGGGATGATATATTTCCCGGCTTTAATGACGGAGATTCACAGTTACGGCGGAAATATATGAGTGTGGCAATCAATCAGGGGAGTACAGAAGTAACAAGTACTCTTGATTGCGACACGACAAAAGTAATGGACGCATACCGTCTTCGCGACCCACGTCTATGCCTCAATGTGATAACACCGTATTCGCATTACCTCGGAACGGATGCCGGTTCAAACCCAATGGACAAGCAGTTTGTGCTTGCAGATCCATCGAAAGGGGGCGCACCGATGGAAGCTATGGCATTTATACGCAACTCGGAAGGATGGAATTCTTATTTCTGGCGCAAATGGATACCCACAGGTAATCTTGACGGTTATTGGGGTGAATACAACCGCACTCCGTATGAATTTCCACTCATACGTTTAGGAGATGTTATTCTGATGCTTGCGGAGGCATACAACGAATCAGGAGCCACTGACAAGGCTATTGCAGAGGTAAACAAAATACGTGCACGTGTCGGGATGCCCGGTCTCAACAGCGGTCCGTCGTGGCTTGCCGTCGAAGGCAAAGACGATATGGCAGAACGCATCCGTCGTGAACGCGCTTTTGAACTTGTCGGCGAAGGGCAACGCTATTGGGATTTACGTCGGTGGGGATTACTTGAAAAGTCTGTCAAAAACGCCACGGATATATTCGGAGACCTGATGTATACAAGAACTTATCAGGCACGTCATGAAATCTGGCCAATCCCTCTTGTTGAAATGGAACGAAACACAAATTTAATTCAAAATGAAGGATGGTAAAGGTATAGTGTCAAAAACACTATCAACCGCTCAGCTGTCTTTCATTGCATCGGCAATCTCCAAAACAATAAAGGCGGGGAAACTCGCCTTTATTGTTTGATATATACTTGAGTCCATTAGATTTCACCCACCTCCAAGAGCATGGTACAATTTAATTATTCCTTGGATTTTATCAAATATTTCCTGTGTTTCGGTCAACTGGGCCGAAAGAAGCGATTTAGAGTATGTTTACTTTTATATTCCATATAATTCATCAAACATTTTATCAGCCTTATTACTATTCTCTATTGAACGTTCAAGATCATTTATGGATTTTATAACGGTTGCCCCAATTTTATCCACTATCGAACGATCTTTAGGAAGAGGAATAAGCACATCTTTAATATTTTCCGGCTCAAGATGTTCCTGATTTGTACCGTATGAATTTTTAAGCATTAAACTTTGCCCTATTTCACTTTTAAGATACTGAAATACATATCCTCTTAGATTTTCATCTTCAATAACTATCCTAATTAAATTATTAGTAGCTATATGACCGTCATGTTGATTAAGTGCATATGAAACCCTACCCAATGTTCCGGAATCAGAAACAAGAATATATCCCTTGTAAATTGTCAAAAAATCTAACTGCGCTTTTTGTGTTTTTGTACATTTCTTCTCATCCAAATACTTAACATTATCAGAATTTAGTTGAGTCATAGCAGTTCCCGTAAAATATTTTCGTATACCCTCCCCTGATGTCACCCCGTTGTCAGCATATGGCCTTTTGAAACGCGGACCATTATATATATCTGCGATCGACGATAACGGAACGACCTCAAAATCATCTCTTTCTCTCATTTCAAGAACCTTCTCTAATGCATCGTTATACTTCGGAAGATAGTGAATCGGATTTAAAGAAAGAGAATCCCTGTCAATATCTGTATTTGATATTGTAAAGCGGTATTCGCTTTCTTCCAATTCTCCATTCTGAAATTCAATAAATGCATCGGCAATTTCACTAAGATCTTCATCCAAAACCAGTTGTCCGTTTTTAATAATAGGTAAACCTTCTGAATTCGTTTTTAGGATAGAAGCTCCCCTACTCGTCTGTCCAATCTTATTGGATATTGCCATAAAAATTTTATAATCCTTAGGAGGAATACATTTTTTTGCCAATATAACAGCTGCCTTTGAGCCACAAAACGGTTCAAAAGTGTCTTCATGCAAATTAACGACAGCAAGAATTTGCGTTTCGGTAAGATATTTATACCGCATATAATAGGCATCCCGATTATCTAACTGACCCTTTGCAATGACAAAACAAATTATTCCTTCATCCTTTATCCACTTTAAATACTGTTCAGCGAATAAAACTTCCGGAGCCACCCCAATTCCGTCAAGAAGTTTATCATTTTCGTTACATAACTCCCCTTGTTCATTCAACACCCATGCTTTACCAACATCAAATTTATCAAGAACCTGTTTATTCTTTATACGTAAATCATGTCCGGAGCCAAAAGGCGGATTTGAGAATATAACATTAGGCAAGCCGATACCACATTTCTCCAGGAAACTGGCAGATAATTTATCCGGGAATTGCAAACTGTCTGCACGTTCAATTCCACCATGTCCATCTTTTCCTAAAAGCATATTTGCTTTTGCTATTTTGACAAGCTTAGGCGATATATCCACACCAAATAATTGATGCACAACTCTCCTTTTTATAGTATCCTTTGCGGTTATACTTCTTGTAGAGTTATCTACCTTATCAAAAATATAATTCATAGAAGCAATCAGGAATCCTCCGCTACCACAAGACGGATCCAAAATGATACTTGAATCACCAGGATTTACCATTTTTATCATCATATTAATGACCAGCCTATTGGTAAAATACTGTCCACGCTCCCCCTTTAAATGAGAAGCAACATAAATTTCATATGCAGTTCCAATAACATCATACGGAGAATCCAAGAAAGAGTACGCCTGCAATTGACTTATAACTATTGATAATTGCTCATCAGATACTGTTATATCCTCATTTTTATTAAATACATCCGGATATCTGTCCCTTACATCATAAAATAGCTTTCTTACCCTTTCACAGGCTAATTTTCTTTTATTTTCATCAGAATATTCTTCCTGCGTCATCCTAAATTTACAATCTTCCTCCGCACTCTCTTCATCTTCATGTTTTGCCAAAAGAATACGGGTCATGTCTAAAGCAATGTCCTCTGAATCAATACCGGCTTTAAACATTGCATTATGACATCTCCTGAAAGTAAGTTTAAGATCTACCGGAATAATTAAATCAGACTTTTTATGCTTGCCAATTGCATCCCATGGCTCGCCATATTTAGGAATAGAGATATATTCCTCAATACTATTGTCATAGTTTCTTCTATAATATATTATTACTTCTCCATTTGTCCACAATCCACCTTCGGCAGATGTCGCACTCATATAAGAAATTAACTGACCGTCCGGCTCCTTAATTTTCGGACTCTTTACTTCTGCAATTAAAAAGATGCCGCCCTGATTATTTGATTTCTTATCAGCAGAACTTCTATATATTACAATATCTGCTCTTTTATTCTCGACACCTATCTTTATAGTCTTTTCAAGAGCTATGATATCTGCCGGGTAATTAAAATCCTTATGCAACGAGCAAGCTATTTTTTGCCTTATTCGTTCTTCAGGTTTATTTTCCCTACGGATACTATCATCAAAATAATCTATTATCTTCCCTTTCGAATCCAATCTTATTTGAAAATCTTGAGACTCTGCCCACGCTTCTATTAAATCCATATTGTACAATGATTATTTATAACTATCACCCTGCCTCGATTAACTATTTTTTGCTTTGGTAATCAGTTATATTTTCCCTACTTTCAACTGGCAACTACAAAATTAACGATTTGTCAAAAGAAAACCCTCTTAGAAACTGTTTAAATTTATTACGAAAATATTTATATAATAGTTCTTTCGGTAATCAAATATATCGAATTCTTTAGATACTACCGTCATCAAAAAATAGTGAGCTATAATAAAATAACCAAGATATTCTCCGGCCCACCTCAATCATAAGAAACGGACTTCCCTCAATAACAATTTCCAACAACCGTGAGTCGAATTACTCACGGAAGTGAGTAATCCCTATTGACACACTCACCACCTCTGTATTCTGCACAAGTCTGAAATTTTGACAAAAAAGAAGAACACTGAAAATCAAGTGATTTCAGTGCTTTAAGGCGATTTACCATTTTGTTTAGTGACCCCGGAGAGATTTACCCGAAATGGGATCAACTATGTGTCTGTCAATACTTTAGATTTCTTGAAAATCATGGATGTTCCCTTTTGGGCCACCTCTCTGCTTCTGCGATTTTCAATGTTCTTCGTATATCTACAACGCAAAAGTAGCTATAATAGTCTGATTTCAGGCTGTTTCCAGTGTTAAAAATTCCAATCTGAAATGGCGGGTCATAGACTGAAATAGCCACCTGTCTTTTTAGAACCCCGGTATTCGATAATATTCAGCTCGACCAAGTGTTTCAAGACTCTCATTATAGTTCTAACACTCTTGTTGAATTCATCTGCCAATGCAACCGCACTAATTCCCGGAGAGGATACGATACGATTATATATCAACTTCTCACTCTCATTTATCGTGCCATTTATCGTGCCATTCTTGTGACCCGATAAATTCGGGCGCAT
>CAQFOZ010000018.1 GCA_948788915.1 uncultured Muribaculaceae bacterium
GACCCCGAGATTACAAATCACGTGCTCTGGCCAACTGAGCTAAAGAGGCATTATTTGGTATTTTCAGACTGTCCGGCTTTATTGGCGTCCGAATTTCGATTGCAAATTTATATCAAATTTTATCAACCACCAAATATTTTTGTAAAAAATTTCCTTAAAATTATCTTTATCCGTTAATTCATTATTCCTGATACATATTCTCACAATCCTGTCAAGCTTATGCTCCGGTGATTTTGAGAGATTTCCGAAAATTGACAGATGCTTCTGACTGGAAAACATATAAACGTATCGGGTGTCTATTCAACAGTCACCGACTTTGCAAGATTCCGGGGCATGTCCACATCTTTTCCTTTGTTGATCGCTATATAATAGGCCAACAGTTGCAATGGAACGGAAGCCACTATCGGACTCAGGCATTCGGGCATTTCCGGTATTTCCAGGACATGGTCCGCCAGATTTCTGATAACAGTATCCCCTTCCGTGACAATGGCGACTATGCTACCCCCCCTTGCCTTTACCTGCTGGACATTGCTGACAATTTTATCGTACAGATGGTCTTTGGGCGCAATTATCACGGATGGCATCTCGTCGTCAATAAGAGCTATGGGTCCGTGCTTCATTTCAGCCGCAGGATATCCTTCAGCATGAATATACGAAATTTCCTTAAGCTTCAAGGCTCCTTCAAGAGCCGTCGGGAAATTATAGCCACGTCCAAGATACAGGAAATTGCGGGCATATGTATAAATTGCCGACAACCTCTCAATTTTATCATTGAGCTTCAGTACCGCCTCCACTTTATCCGGAATCTGAAGGAGCACCTTACCTATTTTGGCAATCTCCTCCTCTGGAAGTGTTCCCTTGAGATGAGACACAGACAGCGCAATCATTGTAAGCACCATAACCTGTCCGGTAAAAGCCTTGGTGGATGCAACTCCTATTTCGGGGCCGACATGAATATAAGCGCCACTATGCGTTTCTCTCGGAATGGACGATCCGACCGCATTGCACACTCCAAATACGAATGCACCTTTTTCACGGGCTATTTTCACAGCGGCAAGAGTATCGGCCGTCTCGCCACTCTGCGACAGGGCTATGACAATATCATCCGGACCTAAAACGGGGTTTGAGTATCTAAATTCACTGGCATACTCCACAACAACGGGAATATCACAGATTTCCTGGAAGAGATACTTTCCAACCAAAGCGGCATGCCAGGAGGTGCCACATGCTACAAACACAATGCGCTTCGCATTTTTGAACACATCTTTGTTATCTCTAACGCCGTTGATTATAATTCTCTTTCCACCTTCAACCACACGTCCGCGGATACTCTCACGCAATGTATTGGGCTGCTCAAATATTTCTTTAAGCATAAAATGCGGATATCCCCCCTTTTCAAGTTCGGAGATCGACATTTTAAGTTTTGTCACATCCACCTTACTTTTATTATTGTCCAGATCGAGTATTTTCAAAGGAGCTCCTTTCTTTATAACAGCAATCTCTCCGTCTTTAAGATATACTGCATTTGAAGTGTATTCCACAAACGGAGACGCATCAGATGCAAGGAACATTTCGTTTTCCCCTATTCCTATCACCAACGGAGAACATTTGCGGGCCGCTATGATTGTGTCTGGTTTATCCTTCTCCAATACAGCAATGGCATACGCACCTTCCACTTGTTTAAGAGCCTCCTGTACAGCTTCTATCAACGTACAGTTGTTGCCAAGTCTTATATATTCAATAAGTTGGACGAGCACTTCGGTATCTGTCTCTGAATAGAACTTACATCCATGTTTTGAAAGGGCATCCTTGAGAACCTTGTAGTTCTCTATGGTTCCATTGTGCACAAGCGCAAGATTGCCATCTTCGCTGTAATGAGGATGCGCGTTATTGTCCGACGGTTCTCCGTGTGTAGCCCATCTTGTATGTGCAATTCCGGCTGCAGCTGTCAGATCTTTACCTTCACACAAACTCTCAAGATTGGCAACCTTCCCTTTTGACTTATATACATGAAGTTTACCATTGGGATCAACCAATGCGACACCCGCGCTGTCATATCCTCTGTATTCCAGCCGATGGAGACCTTTTATCAGCACTTCATATGTATTGCCGTCTCCCAAATATCCTACTATTCCACACATAATTAAATAGACGTTAGATGTTTTTCTTAATAAAATTATAACCTACCTATTTACGATTGTTCTCATAAGAGTTAAGGTATGCAAAGTTAATAAATTATATCCATTATATAAAATTTATGCCTCACACATCAAATATTGAACTTACTTGAAACAAAACTCGATTAAAAATTGTATATGCTTCGCCTTTGGATTTGTATAAATAAGAAAGGAACAGCGTAAAAAAAAGACACTCCCAAACAATAGGAGTATCTCATATGTTTGATTACTCATGTTTGTAGCCCCTTCTAACAAATAAGTCACGCCGGGGTCAACTTTTTCCTAATTTACCACCTCACCGTCAGGAGCGGCAATTACTCCGGCAGTATCTGCAGAGGGCATTTCCACAACCTCACCGACAACACCCGGGACAGCAAGATCAGGACCCGATCCCTCAGGAAGAGGGAATGCCTGATACCTGGTATACTCATTCACTTTCTTTACATTCTCCTCTCCTATCAGTTCATCGCTTGCAGAATAAATCGCTGTCTGAAACATGTCGAGATACGGATGGGCAGCACGCAATGAAGCAAGTTCTCCGACTGCACGCACATATTCTTTTGTAGAATCAGTCGGTTGTTCATTAATCAGATCAAAATATTGTTGAGCCTGCTTGGCATAGTCTCCGCAATAATCAATCATTACAGAATAATCACTTTTCGACAACGCTTGTCTGGAATCTATCTTTGCAGCCACCTCTGCCGGAGTGGGTTGTGTTTTTGAACAGGCAAATGCAAATAATGCAAGTGCGCAGATTAATAAGATCTTAAAGTTCTTCATAATTATTTATAATTTAGTAATAAATTTCAGAAATCGTCTCCAAGTGGATTCACTGCCGGCTCCCGCAATTTATAAAGAAGCGCACGCTTGAGGTGTGCGTTTTCTTCCGTAATCTGAGACAGTTCCCAATGCTGCCCGGCCTCCTCCCTTAGCAAAGGCGAGGTAGCATCGACATCAGTAAGATTCCATGTAAGCAGTACTGTCTTTATTTTTAAAGCTTTCAACTTTCTGACAAGCATCTGGTGATCAGCATCTCCGGTTATCAGTACAACATAATCAAATTTTCTGAAAGTGGCAAGTTCATACGCTTCGAGCGCAAACCATACATCCACACCCTTTTCCACAATCTCTACCTGCCCATCTCGTTCTACCTCCCGCAAATGTTTGTAGTGAAATATGACATCATTTTCGATCAGACTGTCCTCAAATTTTCTCTCATTATATAACAGATGTTTGTCATACGCCTCTTTGACACGAAATCTGCCTCTGAAATAATGGGCTTCCGTTATCTGACAATCCGACACATGTATATCTTCTGCATAGGCTATCGTGCTGCTGATAAAATCAAACAAAGCTCTGACTCTTATAATAGAATGCTCCTGCGCTTTCAAAGCGCGATTCACCTTTGCATAGTATCCACCATCAATAAAAACTCCTATAGATAAATAGTTCAACATCTTATCATTTTTCATGCTTAAGCAGGCATATCCCGTTTCCTTGACCAGACAGTCTTATTTCACTGCACCACCTGTTCATACATTTACTTAAATATATTTAATTAAATAAGTATAACAGATTTTTAAACTCTTATTAAAGTTTAAATTTGAATACTTACTTATATAAGTATAAAGTTTTCAACTGCCATTCTGTTCACTCGCGTCAAAAAAATAACCTCAGAGAACAGCTCTCGAGGTTATTGCATTTATGAGTTTTTTAGATGCTTATGCAAGGCGTTGCAATATATCCGTAAGAAGTTTCCAGAACTCTGCCACCGACTTGATATTTGCCTTCTCGTTAGGAGAATGTATATCTTTCAACGTAGGACCAAAACTTACCATATCCAGATTAGGCATTTTTTCAAGGAAAAGCCCACATTCCAATCCGGCATGCAATGCCTCAACCTTTGGCTTGGAACCAAACAGATCCTCAAAGCTCTTTTCAGCAACCTTAAGCACCCTTGAATCCGGATTTGGTGCCCATCCTACATATGCATCATCGAACATAACCTCTGCCCCGATCATCTGAAACAGAGCTTTTATTCTGTCTGCAATCTCATCGCGACGTGAGTCTACAGATGAGCGTTGATGCACTGTAACAACAATCTTGTCTTCTTTCATCTTGACAGATGCAAGATTACAAGATGTCTCCACAAGTCCCGGAATAGCGGCAGACATGCCTTGCACTCCATTTGGACATGCAAAGACAGAAGAAATCAACTTTAACGCCGTATCTTTTTCAATCACACTGGCTGGCTCGACACAATGATCGATACTAAACATGAAATTATCATTTTCCACCCCTTTGAACTCAGCATGAAGCATAGCGTTAAAAGCATCAGCATATTTATGCAACTCCTGATCCAAATTCTCTGGAACGCCAAAGACAGCATAGGCGTCCCTTGGAATTGCATTCGCAAGATTTCCACCGTCCATCTCTGCAAGCTGCATTCCGAATTTATTATCAACCTCCCATAGGAAACGGGCAAGCTGCTGGTTGGCATTAGCACGCCCAAGCTGTATCTCCATTCCTGAATGTCCCCCTTTGAAATTCGCAAGTTTCACGACATGGAAAATCATATTACGGGGAGTTTCCGTTTTCCTGAACGGAAGAGTCGCTACCGTGACTTTTCCTCCGGCACAACCGATGACAAGCTGCCCCATCTCCTCCGAATCAAGGTTCAATAGTATATCTCCAGTTACGAATCCAGCCTCAAGGCCATTGGCACCTATAAGACCCTGCTCCTCATCTACTGTAAAAAGACATTCAATCGGACCGTGAACAAGTTCTTTGTCAAGCAGCACAGCCATTGCCGCAGCACAGCCCATACCATTGTCCGCGCCAAGTGTAGTACCCTCGGCGCGAACCCAATCTCCATCTACTACAGTTACTATTGGATCGTTAAGAAAATCATGTTCCACATCCGGACGCTTTTCCGCCACCATGTCCTGATGTCCCTGCAAGATCACTACCGGAGCATTTTCATGACCCGGTGAAGCAGGTTTACGCATCATTACATTGCCGACTTTATCTGTATGCACCTCGATATCATGTCTGTTTGCCCAGTCTACCAAAAACTCTCTCATTTTGTCAAGATGATGTGTAGGACGCGGCACTTTTGTTATCTCATCAAAACATTGCCATATTAATGTTGGCTTAAGGTCCGTGATTTTCATTATTATATATATTTAAGTAAGTATTCTGTTAGTTATTCTGTTTTTTACGCTCCTCCGCCTTAAATTTACTGTACGCAGCGGCCATTTTTCTGTGATAGCCGCGTTTAGCATAGCTTGCACCGTTATATTTACGGGCAAAACCCGCCCAATTCTTGTTTTTAAGATCCGTAAGCATTCCACTGTTCGTTATGAAAGAAGCAAACAGTTCAAGCTGCTCCAGTTCCGAATAGGACATAAGCTTAACCATTTCATCAACATTTTCACAGCCGCAAAGTTTGTAATTAAACCCTCCTATCTGGAACATTCCCCAGAATGTTCCCATATTGGCTCCTTGTGCGTTTGTCTTGCGCGCTTTGATCAGCTGTGTCCACTCTTGTAGAGCATATCCTGACAAACCATCAGGTACTTTCTCTCCTTTAGCTCCGCTTTTATCCTTTACTTTATTACAGAACCGCAGATACATGGACCTGTCAAAATTGATCACAGGCACACCAGGAGCCCAGAATCCTTTCATATTGCTACCAGCCTCGATTGACACAACAGCCTTTATTGCAGCCACTTCAACGCCAAGTTCCTTAGCAACAATTTCAAAATCGGCATCAGACAGTTTAGAATATCTTGTCTTGTCATCCACTTGCGGAACAGAATCCTGTCTCACAGGCTTGTATTCACCAGAGACATCATGGTTGCCCTTTCCGCTACATGCAAACGATATAGCAAAAAAGGCAACCATCAATACCCTATAAATCAGCGGGGTCATAACACCGCTACCTTTTCAAGCACTCGGCAAAGATGCTTCCAGAATTTATCAACAGTCGGAATAAGCAATTTCTCATCAGGAGAATGGACACCGGTCATAGTAGGGCCGAAACTTACCATATCCAAGCCGGGATACTTGTCAAGGAAAAGTCCGCATTCCAAACCGGCGTGAATTGCTTTTATAGCCGGTTTGATACCAAACAGTTCTTCGTAAGCATCCGCAGAAATTTTCATTATACGAGAGTTCATGTTCGGTGCCCATCCCGGATATCCATCGCTATGAGTCACTTCAGCACCAGCGAGCTGGAAATGAGCCTCCACCTGACCGGCCATATCGTTTTTACGGCTCTCTACTGATGAACGCTGCGATGTTGTTACAACAATCTTGTCATCACCCACGTGCTTTACACTTGCAAGGTTTGTAGAAGTCTCAACAAGTCCCTCAATATCACGGCTCATTGAATAAACCCCATGAGGAGCAGAATATACGGCACGCACCACAGCAAGAGAAGTTTCCGAATCCAGACAATATTCCGGACGCTCAGCCTCTTCAATTCTGAAATCCATAAGGGGTTCCAAACCTATATACTCATCCTTTATCTCAGTGGCATACTTATTTAAATGACGCATTACCGCCTCTTTATGATCATCATGCACACCAAACACAGCATAAGCTTCTCGCGGAATTGCATTTCTAAGGTTTCCGCCCTCGAACCGGCACACTGTTGTATCCCATTTTTGTGAGCATTCCCACAAGAACCGAGCTACAAGTTTATTGGCGTTGGCACGTCCAAGATTGATATCACTGCCGCTATGTCCACCCAACAGTCCGCTTATTGACACACGGAAATATTTGAAATTATCCGGTGTGAAACTCCTATGGTATGTAAATGTCGCTGTTGTGTCTATACCGCCGGCACAACCTACAAAGATCTCTCCGTCATCCTCCGAATCAAGGTTAAGCAACATCGTGCCTTTTATAAATCCCTTCTCAAGATTCTGCGCACCCTCAAGTCCAATCTCCTCATTTATTGTGAACAATGCTTCAACCGGACCATGCACAAGAGTCTTATCTATCATTACTGCCATTGCAGCGGCAATACCTATACCATTGTCTGCACCAAGTGTTGTTCCTTTTGCCTTAACCCAGTCGCCATCAACATATGCACGAATCGGATCTTTAAGAAAATCATGCTCAATGTCATTATTTTTCTCTGCAACCATATCCATGTGCGCCTGTAACACCACCATTGGAGCATTCTCATGTCCAGGTGTGGCTGCTTTACGCATCACTACGTTTCCCACCTTATCGGTTTCGGCCTCCACTCCGTTTTCGGCAGCAAAATTCAAGAGAAAATTACGAATCTGCTCCTCATGACATGAGGGGCGCGGAACTTTTGTAATCTCGTCAAAACATTTCCAGATCAATTCCGGTTTCAGATCTTTCACTTCCATAATATATATTTTTTAACATTTTATAATCGGGATATATTTATCAATTTCAAAATACACCTGTGGCATCACAGAATATGTTCTCGAGTAATTTTTCCATAAAATCAATTGTATTTCAGCTGATTTCTTATGAATTCACATATTCTATACCACCAAAGTTAACAAAATTATCCCACAATATCCCCACATTTTATTTTTTTTAGTTAAATTTGCAATCAACGCCATGAGCAAAATCATTTCAGATAGATCCTGAAACTACACATTATATTAAAAAAAGTGAAATTGACTCTTCTTATTACGATAATTGTCGGAATATCATTATCTTTGCTTTCCTTTCGGTTTTATGGCCAGGAATCAGGAAAATGCAACCATAATTTATCACCCCGAAGAGGTAACCGGAAAGCAAACAATATCAATAAATAAAATGAAAAAATTAAATTCTTTCATCTTGGTGGCATTTGCTGCTGTTGTTCTTATGGCGACAGGATGTTCAAACAATGAGTCCGCCAAAGAGAGCAAGCCGGCAAACGCCAAGACCACTAAAAATGTCGAGAATCTTCCAAACTACCGTTATGTGGATCTTGACAGCATCTTAAACAAATACAATCTCGCCAAAGATTACAACGAAGAGATGCTCCGTATGCAAAATAACATGGAAAGCGCGGCCAAACGCCATGAAAATAAAATCCAGAATTTTGCATCTACAATGCAAAACAAAATGCAAAACAACGGCTACCTGTCAGAAGCTTCATATCGTCAGGATGAACAGACCATTGCAAACATGCAGAATGAGGCACAACGCAACATCGCATCTCTGCAAAATAATTTTCAAGCCGCTGCCATGCGCGGACAACAGGCCGTAATGGATTCGATAACTGCTTTTATCAAGGATTACAACAAGAACCGCGGTTACGATGCTATTTTCCAAAAAGCATCCACATTATATATAAACCCGGATCTTGATATCACAGACGAAGTTGTTGAGGGTCTTAACGCCCGCTATAACAAGGTGAACAAGAAATAATTATTACTATTATAAGCTGAGCGAGTGCATTTTTAGCTTGTAATAAACTCACAAGACACACAATTATTATTGAAGAGGCATACGGTTACGTAAGCCTCTTTTTTTATAGAAAGAGATTCAGGAAATTATTTGAAACAAAATATGACGATTACTCTGTTTTTGTTGTTATAGAAATAGATGTTATCTTTGTACTTATATATTGAAGAAACAGGAATCGCCATTATGATAGAAGATCATATTATAAATAATGAGGTCAACGAAAGAACCGTACTTATTGGATTAGCCACAAAGGTACAGAATGAGACCAAGGCAAATGAATATCTTGACGAACTTGATTTTCTTGCCCGCACAGCCGGTGCCGAGCCCGAAAAACGTTTTGTACAGAAACTGGACTATCCCAACCCCAGAACCTATGTAGGTACAGGTAAGCTGGAAGAGATTCGTCAATATGTAGATGATAATGAAATAGGTCTTGTTATATTTGACGATGATCTTTCTCCTAAACAGGTAGCAAATATAGAACGAGAACTGAAAGTAAAGATTCTTGACCGCACAAGTCTGATTCTCGATATATTCGCCAAACGCGCTCAGACAGCAACAGCACGGACTCAAGTTGAACTGGCTCAATACCAATATCTGCTTCCCCGTCTTACCCGTATGTGGACACACCTTGAACGCCAACGGGGAGGAATCGGAATGCGTGGACCCGGTGAAACACAGATAGAAACAGACCGTCGTATAATTCTTGACAAGATATCCAGGCTAAAAGAAGAACTTAAAAGCATTGACCGCCAAAAAAGCATCCAGCGAAAAAACAGAGGCAAACTGACACGTGTAGCTCTGGTGGGCTATACGAATGTAGGCAAATCAACCCTGATGAACCTGCTAAGTAAAAGTGATGTATTTGCAGAAAACAAGCTCTTTGCCACGCTCGACACCACGGTTCGCAAAGTCATCATCGACAATCTACCGTTCCTTTTGTCAGACACTGTAGGTTTTATCCGGAAACTCCCTACACATCTTGTGGATTCATTCAAATCCACCCTTGACGAGGTAAGGGAAGCAGACATTCTCGTTCATGTGGTAGACGTGAGTCATCCTCAGTTCGAGGAACAGATCGAAGTTGTGAACAAAACCCTTTCGGAGGTATGCGGAGCAGCCGAAAAACCGATGATTCTCGTATTTAACAAAATCGATGCTTTTACATACACACCTAAAGATCCGGATGATCTCACGCCCAAAAAACGTGAAAACATTTCACTTGATGAATTCAGACAGACCTGGATGGCAAAAATGGACAACAACTGTGTGTTCATTTCGGCAAAGGAGAAAACAAATATAGATCAACTAAAAGAACTCCTTTATGAAAAGGCAAAAGAGATCCATACAGAGAGGTTCCCTTATAATGATTTTCTCTTCCAGAAATATGATGATCTTGGTGAATGATTAACTCCAATGTTTAAAACCAACTCCGACAGCGTATGTCAGACAATAGCAGTAACACTGATTACATTCCACTTTCAGCCTGTCAGATAGCAATTCTTGAAAGGCAAGGTTGCAGTTGTGGCGACTGGACACAAGTTAAAGTCTCCGCACAAACTGATCTTTCAAAAATAAATCGCGTAAATTTTGCTGGTGAAATTCTTATCGGCAACAATGTAGTATTGTCCGACATAGGTCTTCTGGAAGCTCAATCCTTTTCAGACTGTGGCATAGGAACTGAAGTTTCGGTTTTGGATGAGACGGGATCAAGGGCAATCAGAATATATCCTGGCATCTCGGCACAGCTTGCGCTTATAGCCGCCAGGTGTCCTGAATGGAGCCTTGGAACGGCTAAACATATTCTTGACAGTCACATCATAAAATTTGTCAGTCCACCGGCAATAGGGGACGGAGCCGTTGTCCGTAACTGCGGAATTATACGAGACATTAATATCGGTTCCGGATGTGTCATAGAAGGAGCCCAATATCTCAACAACGGAACAATCATAAACAATTCTATACAACCGGCCGCATTGACTCATATCGGGTTCGGGGTAAATGCCGAGAACTTCATCATTGAGGATGCGGCAGTAGAATCCGGCACACTATTGCGCAACTGCTATGTCGGACAAGGATGCGTGCTCGACAAGGGGTTTACTGCCCACGATTCTTTATTTTTCGCGAACTGCATGATGGAAAATGGAGAAGCCTGTGCCCTTTTTGCCGGGCCATACACTGTGAGCATGCACAAATCCTCACTTCTTATCGGCTGCCAGACAAGCTTTATGAATGCAGGCAGCGGAACAAATCAGAGCAACCACATGTATAAACTCGGGCCCAAACATTGGGGTATTCTCGAGCGCGGTGTAAAGACATCTTCTGATTCATACATTATGTTCGGTGCAAAAATTGGTGCATTCTCACTCCTTATGGGTCAACATAAGACACATCCGGACTCTTCGGAATTTCCATTCTCATATCTGTTCGGAGACGACAGAGGTGCGACCGTAGTTGTTCCCGCAGCAATGTTGCGAAGCTGCGGACTGATGAGAGACGAAAAAAAATGGCCTTTGCGAGACCTCCGTCTAAATCGTGTAAGACATCTTAACGACCGTATAATTTATGATGTGCTTAATCCTTTGACAGTAGAAACCATGCTGAAAGCACTTGATGTGATACAGCAACTGCTAACGCATCCTGCCGATGATGACCGTTATCTCCGTTACAAAGGAATGAAACTCACCAGAGCATCAATTGAAAGAGCAAGATACCTTTACGAACTCGCCATATACAAATATCTGCATATCCATTTGGCAGAAAATGATGATATCCATAACAATACAGACATCAAGCCAGTGGAATGGCTGGATATTGCCGGCCTGTTGGTAAGCAGAAATACTCTACAGGAAATAATGGCAATGGAAAGCATAGATGCTATGGAGCAAGCATTCGACCTTGCATTCAAAAATTACGATACAGATCAACGCAAATGGATCGCATCAAGATTCACGGGAAAATGGCATAAGCATCCCGAAGAGATTGCCAACTACGCAAACGAATTCGACAGAATGATTGAGGAAGACAGGAATAAAAGTCTTGAAGACATAGCCATCCAGAACGAAATGCTACGTCTCTTATAAGATATAAGAATTTGTTTATATCTGTTTTAAGAGAGTGAAGTCAAGATGACTTCACTCTCTTAAAATTCGTAACCCGATTCGCGGATCAATTTACTGTCATCTGCCACCTTCGAACCGATCGTAGTAAGAAGGTCTCCGACGATTCCGCCATTGACTGCGATCATGAAGCAACGTTTCTGCACTTCACGGCTCAAGCGTGCCCTGCCTCCTGCAAATCGAATAATTGTTTTCGGATGTATAAACCGGAAAAATGAGATGGTGTTTAATACCTCGGAATCTTCAATTGGAGCCATATTTTCCAAAGGAGTACCAGGAATAGGGCAAAGTAGGTTTATCGGGATAGACTGAGGTTCTACCCTTAAAAGTTCCAAAGCCAATTCTATTCTTTGTCTGCGCGATTCCCCCATCCCTATTATACCTCCGCTACATACTTCAAAGCCAATCTCCTTGGCCTTAAGAATAGTCTGTATTTTATCTTCGACAGTATGGGTGCTGCAAAGTTCTGAAAAATATGAGGGTGCTGCTTCAAGATTGCAGTGATAGCGTGTCACTCCTGCATCATAAAGTTTGCGCAACTCTTCCTCTCCGAGCAAACCCATGGAAGCGCACAAATGCATCCCCCCCTTCTCCTTTAGTTCCTCAAAATAGCTGCATGCCATGTCAAGATCCTTACCGGTCATTTTCCTGCCACTTGTAACAAGAGAGAAGCGTTTGATACCCTGTTTCCTGTTATAATCTGCAACATGCATGCACTCTTCTCTGTCGATCAAAGGGTATGTCTCTATTTTGGTCTTGAAATGCGCCGATTGAGCACACCACTTGCAGTTTTCTGGACATTTTCCTGAACGTGCGTTTATAATAGAACAGGAATCAAATTCCTTAGGGCAATATTTTCCGGTTATCTCCTCTGCGGCTTTCCACAACTCTTCTTGTTGATCTGTTTTTAGTTCGCAGAAACTCAAAGCTTCATCTTTTGAAAGAGATTCTCCTCGAAGCACCTTCTCTTTCAGTTTTTCAATTTCTATCATAGTATTTTATAATTCGTCCGGATAAGGTATAGGTTCCCCGGTAGATTTCAACATTGGCATAGAGGCATTATATTCCCTTAGCTTGCGACTTATTGCGACAGCCATTTCTTTTAGTTTCTTCTTATTCTTGCCGGCCAGGTTATTCCGTTCTGACAAATCATTCTTAAGATTATACAGTTCCAGTTCTCCGGTTCTGTGTCTGTATACGATTTTCCAATCACCCTTGCGCATAGAAGAAAGATAGTCTATATCTTCCAACTGGTACGGTTTCCACTGGTGTGGAAAATGGAACAATAGCTCACGTTCCGGATCAACTCCGGAACCGTTTGTAATCAGCGGTACAAGATTCTCTCCATCAAGTTCCTGCAGAGTCTTATAATCATCTATACCTGCCATGCTCAGGATTGTAGGATACAGATCTTCTGCTATCACAGGCACATCCATTTTCTCACCAGCCTTCGTTTTACCAGGCCAATACATCATTAACGGAATCCTGATACCTCCTTCATAACAAGATCCCTTCCCTTCCCTCAATGGTGAATTTTGCGTATGGAGTATACCTCCTTTGGTTTTGTTCTCAGAATTACCTCCGTTATCAGACATGAATATAATGATGGTATTGTCTGCAACTCCCTTCTCAGCAAGATAATGCATAATATCGCCAAGACTCTTGTCGACTCCCTCGATAAGAGATGCGTAATTTGCCTGTCCATGATCAAGACCTTCGTCAAGATAATGCTGAACAAAACGCGGATCGGGAGTAATTGGAGTATGGACTCCATGATGGGCCATATTCAGAAAAAACGGAATATTGTTCTTAATAGGAAAATCGAGGGTCTTTAGAGCCTCAAGAGTAAGAGCCTCGGTAAGATGAGTATCCGAGCCGTAATACTCCGTCAGATTCATTGTGGAGAATGTAGACCAGTTATCTTTGGTGTTACCGTAATTTTCCTGCCCGTAATAGCTTTGGGGTTTTCCCGCCACTTGTCCGGCAACATTGACACAAAAACCGAGATTATAGGGACTTGCGGCCGGTGTTCCCGCAGCCGCCCAATGACCTTTGCCCACATGTATGGTATAATATCCGGCATCCTGAAGGATTCGCACATAAGGTGTAACCTGTATTGTTTTGTCAACGCCCTCCTTTGGAGAGATACCGTTCCAGTTCCAGTCTGGATGAATCAGGACATCGTTTGCCAGAGCTTCCGGTTTATGCGAGGCATCACTCGGCACACCGGGCACAGCTGTAGTAAAATCCGTGATTCGCGAATGTGCGGCATTCAATCCGCTCATAAGCGACGTACGCGTAGGAGATGATACGGGACACGCATATGCGCTCGAAAAGCGCACACCCATCCGGGCAAGACGGTCCATGTTCGGTGTATGATAACGTTTATTCAACGGGTAGGTCTCTTCACCGTAAGCCACGGATGAATCAGCCCAGCCCATATCATCCACAAGAAAAAAGATTATATTGGGACGTTGCTGTGTCTGCGCCACAACAGACATTGACGAGAGCAGTAATGTTCCTCCGCTAATAAGATATTTCATCAGTCAAGTTATTGGTAAGTTATTGTTCAAAATTACAGAAAATAACCGAATTTTCAAAGCGACTGATAGCGGTTTGCACAGGCTATATCAACAATACATATTAACCGTCTCAACCACGCAAACACAGATTTGTTATAAAGAATATAATAAAATACATAATTTACAAGGAATGGCAGTTTTCCACAGAATCAAACATTTCTGGCATCTGGTGTCGAACGTTCGCCCCATTGTGTGGATGAGTATATATTTAGCACTTATCCCTCTTTTCGCCCTGATTTATTACCAGATGCCGTCAGACCAATTCAGATCGCCGGACAGTGCAGCCACTAATTATGGTTCATGGCTGTATTACAGTATAGTCACAATCACAACCTTGGGATTTGGCGATTACACTCCAGCCCACGGATGGTCTCAGGCAGTCTCTGCCATAGAGGTTATATGTGGGATAATCTTGCTGGGATTTTTTCTCAATGCCGTGGCTTCAATGAAATCGGAAACAGATGTGGAATCCGAACTTGAGAAACAACGCAAAATCCATTATTATATGGAGCGCGATAAATTGCTTAAATATCTTCCTGTCGTGCTACATCGCCTTCAGGCATATATCAACTACATAAAAAAACACATCGTGTCTGTCAGCCACAAAGACTTGACACGCTCTGAAATACACATATTCATATCTGAAGCTCTCAGGACAAGTATTTTCCTCGACTCGCTGCTGTCGCGCGTTGACCTGACCTTATGGCCGCCTATAATTGAAAAATGCTTCACTTTCGTTGCAAACATCCAGATGCATGAGACATCCGAATCTCCTTTACAAATAAAGGCTCTTGCGACAGAAACATCAAAAATAGCTTCAGACCTGCAGACAGAATTTACAAAGGCCTCCACAAAGGAATCATCCTCAGAGATTACTCAAACGGGAAACCGATGTTATTGAATAAGATCTGTTTAAACCGTTTAATTTTATTACTTATTCTCTTATGATAAGTTTTCTAAGAGTAGTTGTAGCATCTTCAAGCAGATTCAGCACATTCTCAAAGCCATCCAACCCGTCATAATAAGGATCGGGCACACAATCGGCATACTGATAATTTACGGCGAAATCACTCATACGGGCTATCTTGCACTCCGCTTCCGGTGTTGGGGCAAGATCATGGAGATCTGATATATTGCTGTCGTCCATACCCAACAAAAGATCAAAATAGTCAAAATCCGACTCATGAATTTTGCGACTTCTGTGAGTCAACACAAGCCCGCGACGAGAAGCCACCATCCTCATGCGTCTGTCAGGCAACTCTCCGGCATGTCCCCCATAGAATCCTGCAGAATCAAGTTCCGGACGCTGTGCCGGCGACATATCTCCACAGATATGTTGCATCATACCTTCTGCGGCCGGACTTCTGCATATATTACCCAGACACACAAAAAGTATACGCACGGGCCTTTCTTCCGAGCGGGCTATCCGGAGTGCATTTTCCACAGCCTTTTCCGCGTTAGTTCCTGGTTTCTTGATTTCCGTCATTTCTTCAAGACTTTTTTACCGTTTACTATATAGATTTCGTTGTCTCTCATCTCCTTGACAGGAAAACCTTGAAGATTATATATCCTTTTCTCCTGTGTCCCGGCGCTTATTTCGTTTATTCCTGACGATTGGGCAAAGGAACATATTGTCTGCAATGCAGATGTGGCGCAACCTGTAGTGCTGTCGAACAACGGAGCGTTATACCATCCCTGTAATCCGGTTCCATAGGCATTATATTCCATCCACCACCAGAACAATCCGTTGCAGTTCTTATACTTTTCCAGTGTCGAGACAAGATCTTTCGCAAACAGATTCTGCCCCTCATCTGTGTACGGCCATACATTCTGCAAATCCGTTGTAGTGCCCGGGACTTCCCACTTATATGAATATCCTGTCTCTACAATCATTATTTTCTTATCGGCATACCGGTTCTGCAGTGAACCAAGAGCTGTGTCAAGATTACTGAGAGGCCCATGAAAGTAGGGATAATAACTGAGACCTATGATGTCATAATCCACGTTAAGCCGGCGCATCATGTCATAGAAATTATTTTGCACATCAACCTGTGCCACCCGCTCCGTGTGTATCACAATTCCGGCCCGCGGACATTCCTCCCTGCAAGCCTTTATTGCATTCGAGAGCAACATTCCGAGGCGTTCCCAGTTTGAATTGCTACCCATGAATGTTTTCTTGGGAGAAGATGTTCCTGCCGGTCCCCACAACATTCCGTAGCTTATCTCATTTCCGGGCTGTATGAAATCTGGAGTGATTCCCTCTTTCTTCAGTGCCTGCAAAGTCTCTTTGGTATAACTGTAGACTTTATCGCAAAGCTGAGCGTCTGAAAGCCCCTCCCAATCTACAGGTGTCCACTGTTTGGCAGGATCTGCCCATGTGTCGGAATAATGAAAATCGAGCATCAGAGATATTCCTGCGTTCACGATTCTCTTACAAAGAGGGATTATATACTCCAAATCCTGACAAGCATTAGGATCCTGAGCCAGATTACCGGTAGGATGAAGCTGCGCATAGCGTTTCGGATTGACAAAAAGTCTTACCCGCATTGCGTTCATTCCTTCTTTCCTGAGCCAGGGCACAAGATCCGCTATAGGTTCGCCCTTATGGGTTTTGTATCCGGCTCCCGCTTTCTCATACTCCGGAAGAAGAGAAATATCTCCTCCCACATAGCGTTGCCCCATGATATTACCTACAACCATGAGTATAAGTGTCAGCAACAGCGAGACCTTTTTCATTTCTCTTTTTTTAAAGTATGTTTGATTATTCGGCTCCGCAGGCATCCACGCTACGCTATATACTTTACAAATTATTTCAATGCCGCTATCGATGCTTTAATTGCAGCTATCTTCTCTGTGGCATCAGACTGTTTCTTGCGTTCTATTGCCACTACCGCTTCCGGAGCATTGGCAACGAATTTCTCGTTGGACAGCTTTTTCTCAACACCGGCAAGGAACTTTGTGTAATAATCCAGATCCTTGTTAAGTTTGGCGATCTCCTCTTCAACATTAATCTTGTTCTCGAGCGGAATGCTGTATTCAGTAGCACCAACAATAAATGCTGACGAAGCGGGAGATTTCTCCTCCACAATATCTATAACTGACAGATTACCCATTTTGATCAGTACGGACGAGAATGTATCGTCGTATTCTCCCTTCACATGTAACTGCAGCGCCTCTTTCTGCGGCAACTGTTTTTGCTTGCGGATTGTGCGGATGCCGGCAATAATCTCCTTCACAGTCTCGAATTTATCTATCACCGGATCTTTATATTCCACTGTAGCAGGAATTCTGGCATACATTATGCTCTCTCCAGGTTTGCGTTCCTCAAGATGCTGCCATAGCTCCTCTGTAATAAAAGGCATGAACGGATGCAACAGCCTTAGAAGGGTATCAAAGAATCGCAATGTCGCATCGTATGTTGCCTTATCCATCGGTGAGCCATATGCCGGCTTCACGATCTCCAGATACCACGATGAGAATTCATCCCAGAACAGGCGATAAACTGCCATAAGGGCTTCCGATATGCGGAACTTGCCCATCAGATCGTCCACCTCTGCCATTGTGTTGTCTAATTTCGCGGAAAACCATTCCACTCCGACTTTGGCACTCTCCGGCTGCGCAATGGCATCACTCACTTCCCATCCCTTGACAAGACGGAACGCATTCCAGATCTTGTTGCAGAAGTTACGTCCCTGCTCACATAGAGAATCGTCATACATGATATCGTTTCCGGCAGGAGCTGCAAGCATCAACCCCATACGCACTCCGTCTGCACCGAATTTATCTATCAGATCAAGCGGATCAGGAGAATTGCCAAGAGATTTCGACATTTTTCTACCTATCTTATCCCTAACAATACCCGTGAAATATACATTATTAAACGGCTTGTTCCCGGCAAATTCATATCCCGCCACAATCATCCTTGCAACCCAGAAGAATATTATATCCGGAGCTGTCACAAGATCAGCAGTAGGATAATAGTATTTGAATTCCTTGTTATCCGGATCCAATATACCGTTGAACAAAGAGATTGGCCACAGCCACGAAGAGAACCATGTGTCGAGACAATCCGGATCCCGCTTGAGATCGGAGAGTGTCAAACCGGAATCACCTGTTTTCTCTATTGCTTTGAGCAATGCCTCTTCCTCATTCTCCGCAACAACAAAGCCTCCTGTCGGAATAAACCATGCCGGAATCTGATGACCCCACCACAGCTGACGGGAAATACACCAGTCCTTTATGTTTGTCATCCAGTGGCGATAAGTGTTCTTGAATTTTGCAGGTATGAAGCGTATGTCATCTTCCATCACGGCGGCCAGCGCAGGTTTGACGATTTCTTCCATCTTGACAAACCATTGCATTGACAGTTTGGGTTCAATCACTGCATCCGTCCGTTCAGAATGTCCGACCTTGTTTACATAATCCTCGACTTTCTCCACAAGTCCGGCTTTCGACAGGTCTTCCATTATCTGTTTGCGCACATCGAAGCGATCCATGCCAACGTACATGCCTCCGGCTTCCGATATCGTACCGTTGTCATTGAAAATGTCAATCGACGGAAGTCCGTATTTGTCTCCAAGCATATAGTCGTTCACATCGTGAGCCGGAGTAACCTTAAGACAACCGGTACCGAAATCCATCTCCACGTATTCATCCATGATTATAGGCACAGAACGTCCCACCATCGGCACAATCACACGTTTGTCTTTGAGCCATCCGTAACGTTCGTCATTCGGATTAACGCATACCGCGGTATCACCCAGAATAGTTTCAGGACGCGTTGTGGCGACAACAATATATTTATCCTGCTCACCCTCCACATAATAACGCAAATGGTAAAGATGGCTATGCTCTTCTTTATATATAACCTCTTCATCAGAAAGGGCTGTCAGAGCCTGAGGATCCCAGTTGACCATGCGAACCCCGCGGTAAATATACCCCTTTTCGTATAATTTATTGAAAACCCGTATCACACTGGCTGAACGTGTCTCATCCATTGTGAATGCAGTGCGTTCCCAATCACATGATGCACCGAGCTTACGAAGTTGTTGCAGGATAATGCCTCCGTATTTATTTGTCCAGTCCCACGCATGGGTCAGAAACTCCTCCCTGCTAAGATCATTTTTCTTAATTCCATCAGCAGCAAGTTTGGCAACAACCTTCGCCTCTGTTGAAATGGCGGCATGGTCTGTCCCGGGAACCCAAAGCGCATTCTTGCCCAGCATACGGGCACGACGCGTAAGAATATCCTGTATGGTGTTGTTCAGCATGTGACCCATATGAAGGACACCGGTAACATTAGGGGGTGGAATTACAATTGTATATGGTTCTCTGTCATCCGGTTCAGAATGGAACAAACGGTGTTCCATCCAATATGCATACCATTTCTCCTCTACTGCAGAGGGATCATATTTCGTTGCCAATTCGTTCATAACTCAGTCAATATTTTTCAATTTGCAAATTTAATAAATTTCCTTAAGTATGTAGTAAGTAAGTGTTCAAATTTAAACGATATCCATTCATTTCAGCGCTATTAAAACTATCAAAACAAAATCATCCACCAAAATAAATGATTAAAATCTAAAAATATGATACCGGAAGCATTTTGAGTAAAATCAACACAAACAATACAATTCATCTACAGAAAGCAATCTTAAATTAAATATTTTATAATACTTGCATTGTCAAGTGAATTATTTATATTAATTTTGCAACATTGTAAAAACATCTAAGTAATTTCAAAAATCTTAAGGTATGAGAAAAATCTACTCAATTGCTATTGCCGCGTTGTGCGCTTTTTCAGCTACAGCCGGCAATTTCACAGAACTTAAAGAGCTTAATCGTGACACTCTTAAGCTAAAGAATTCAACATTGGAGTATGCTCCCGCATTTTCAGTTGTTGCAAAAGCTCCGGCGAAAGCGACCGGCAGTGCTCCAGCGACCATCGTTGGAAATTCATATGTTACAGTATATTCCGACGGAGAAATTAAGTGTAATGGTTTTATTGATGTAAAAGCCGCTGCCAACGACTCCATTACACTTGAAGGTTTCGCAGGTGGCTACGATGTAAAAGCCAAATATGACGCTGCCACCGGTACCATTACAATCCCGACCGGCATAGTAATTGCGAAACATTCAACCTATGGCGACATCACAATGTATGCGTTAGATGCAGAAAACAAGAAATATTCCTCAGACCCTATCATCGGTACAATCAATGACAACCAAATTACTTTTAATTATGGCGTTTATGGCACTGTAACCGCCGGAGTGTTGATTTATATGGAGGGGATAACAGCTTCTGTTCCCAACGGATATATGAGTTTTAAATCAGGTCAAAATTCTCTTTCATTCCCTCTGCTGGTATCTAACTAAAACAGCAGAGAATACTGTCAGCATAGTAGGTATCAGTTCTATATTGTACGGTGCTTACTACAGCGTACCTGCTCAATTCGACGCAACCGCCAACACAGCATCAATAAGCAAAGAAGCTCCTGTAGATTATGCCGCTTTATCTTCGGGTGCCAGAACCTACTTCCTGATGGGTGCAAACAGTAATAATCAGTTAACAGGTGACTTGAATTTCACTGTGGCGGCCACTGACAATAATTCCACACTTACAGCCACATCAAACGCAGGATATGTATATGTACAAAGTACAGATCCTTTGACGGGTAATAAATATGGCGGATATATTTTCTCAGACTTCAAAATTTCTGTAGACTATAATATATACACAGCCAAAGTAGAAACAGGTTCATCAGAATTTGATCCGAATCCTACAATAAACAACATAATGTATACTCTTGATCCTGATACAAAGACTGCCGAAGTCACCGGTTGTGTTTCCGGCATCAACGAAATCAACATCCCGTCCAAACTCACAATTCAGAATGTAGAATATACAGTCGTATCTATCAAGAAAGCTGCTTTCCAGGGAAACAAAACAATCACAACAATCCACCTTCCGGCTTCTTTAAACAAAATAGATACAGACGCATTCCGCAACATGCCGAATCTGAAAAACATCTATATTGAGGATCTGAAAGCATGGTGCAACGTTGATATAGTAAACGGTAATGCAAACCCGATATACAATGCATTCAGCACTTCATTGGAAAAGAACTGGGGCAAAGTATACTTCAACAATACCTTGTTCAACGGTGAACTTACAATTCCTTCGGATGTAAAGGTTACACGTCGCTCTTTCTACGGTTTGAAACCCCTGACAAAAGTAACTTTAAGCGAGGGTCTTGACTCTATCGGTGACCAAACTTTTGCAAACTGTATAAAACTTACAGAAATTGCCATTCCGTCAACTGTAAAAGGTATCGGTTCTGCATTCTTCGGTTGCGAAGCTTTGGAAAAAATTACTCTTAACGAGGGTCTTGAGACAATCGGCAACAGCATGCTATATAATTGCAAGGCTTTGACTGAACTCACAATCCCCTCCACCGTCAAAAACATTGCAAGTTCACCATTCTCCGGCTGTACAAAAATTGCTACTGTCAAATCTCTAAGCACAGTACCACCCGTTTGCAAAGTTCTTGACATCCCGTCTATACCATTACACTCCACACCTTTTGATGATTTCTGCGAAACAGCTAAACTTCTGGTACCGGCAGACGCAATCAATGCTTATAAAGCTGCTGATGGCTGGAAAGAATTCAAAACAATCGAGGCTCTTCCCTCTTCTGGTGTTGAAGGCGTAGAAGCAGACGTAAATGCTCCTGTTGAGTACTACAACCTTCAGGGTCAGAAAGTAGCGGCTGAAAGCCTTGTTCCCGGCATATATGTGATCCGCCAAGGCAACAAAGCTTCTAAAGTGCTCGTAAAATAATTAAGTAGTAATAATTATTCTATAGCATACAAAAAACGGTTGGCATATTTGCATGCCAACCGTTTTTACATCCGCGACTTGAGACAAGTCGCATTCCCAGAGCCGGATATTACCCGTCTTTTGGGAAACGGCGGTTGTTCTCAACCGCCTGTACTCTACTGCCCTCAAAATATTTCTATAGCAAAAAATATACATTATTGATTTAATATGCTTAACCACTTATCTAAATTAGTTAACTTTGTATTAGAAACAGTTTAAATCACTTCAGTTTCTATGAAAATTTAAATATCATGGCTTTTGTAAAAATAAGTGAACAACCGTCTCTATACGACAACCTTGAGAAAAAAAGTGTAGGTGAGATTCTGCGTGATATAAACAACGAGGACAAGAAAGTGGCATTAGCAGTGGAAAAAGCTATCCCGCAGATAGAGCGTCTTGTCAACGAGATTGTAAGCCGGATGAAACGAGGTGGTAGAATTTTCTATATGGGAGCCGGCACATCGGGCAGACTCGGTGTGCTTGACGCATCCGAGATACCGCCCACGTTCGGCATGGATCCCTCATGGGTTATAGGACTTATTGCAGGGGGAGACAAAGCTCTGCGTAACCCCGTGGAAAACGCGGAAGATGACACCAGGCAGGGATGGCTTGATCTGCAGCCGTTCGGTATTAACGAAAAGGACACCGTGATAGGCATTGCGGCTTCAGGAACAACCCCATATGTTGTAGCGGCACTTGAAGAATGTAAAAGACATGGCATTCTCACAGCATGCATATCTTCCAATCCTGACTCGCCAATGAGCAAAGTGGCAGACATTGCGATCGAGATGGTGGTTGGTCCGGAATATGTTACCGGTTCGTCACGAATGAAAAGCGGCACAGGTCAAAAAATGATCTGCAACATGATCTCCACATCAGTCATGATCCAGATGGGAAGAGTAAAGGGCAACCGCATGGTAAATATGCAACTTTCCAATGCAAAACTCGTAGACCGAGGAACCCGTATGCTCGTCGATGAACTGCATATCCCTTACGAAGAGGCCAAACGCCTGCTTCTCCTTCACGGATCCGTCAGTGCTGCGCTAAAAGTGGCAAAACAATAACAAATCTTTTAAGACTTTAGGGTCTTTAGAGTCTTTAAAGTCCTTAAGGACTTTAAAGGTTTTAAGGACAAGACTCTACAACTATTAAAGTATTAGGGTCTTTAAAGTCTCTGAAGACCTTAAAGACCCTAATGGCTCTGAGAGTGTGTTTACTTTTAACACGAATTTAATTTTATTTGGGCAGGTTGAAAGTAACTGTAAGCTCTTTCATCTGTTCGTCTGTCATTCCGTCCGGGACAAAGCCCATTGAACGGGCACACATATAAATATTCGCAGCTTTATTAAGCACATCTATCTGATCGAATGCAGACATTACATCCTCTTCTACTGCGAACACCCCATGTTTCTCCCACATCACTACGTCATAATTATCTTTTACGGTAGCGATTGTGGCCTCAGCCAATTCATTTCCCGAAGGCATGAGATACGGCACCATACCAAGTCCCCTGGGAGCAAACGCCTTGGTTTCCGGAATCATTGACCACAACAGTTTGCTGAGCACGTCTTTCTTCATGAATTCCGGGTTATGACTCATGGCCACAAGTTCTATCGGGTGAGTGTGTACCGAAGCCCTGTAAGGGCTGCCGATTGAAAGCAGATAATCATGCATGGCCAAATGCGATGGCAGCTCCGACGTTGGCTTCACGGGATTATCGGCCACTATTACATAATGGGCGCAATCTTCCGTGACACGTATAAGGGAACCGTTTTCCATAGGCCAACGGGCAAGATCACGCATACGTTTCTGAGTTCCTTTGCAAAAGAACCACGCCCCCTTAAGATTAGGCAATGTAAAACCTATCTCAAACGGACCGGCAATTGCCGTCAATGCACGTTCGGCATCGGTTATGGTGTCGGTAACATTAACAGTTATATTTCCACCATTGCGTTCTGCCCATCCTTTCTGCCACAGATAGCCTGCAACTTCTGCAACCTGCTCCACTTCACGGCGGAGTTCTTTATTGTTGTCTAATACTGATTTCATATCAATTGAGGTAAGAATGATGATACAATAAGCACAATAATGCCTGTGATCAGAACAGCGATTGTCTTTCTGTTACAACCTTTCCACTCACGCAAAATTATACCCCATACATTTGAGAATACAACATTGAGAGCCATCAAGATACAGAATGACAGCGTAGTGAGCACCGGAGAGTCAATCAAAAATCCCTTGGCAAGCGCGAGTCCGAAGAACTGACTGTACCACAAGGCTCCGGCCAAAAGACAGAACACGATGTTGTTCAACAGAACACCACCCTTTCTATAGTCTCCCCACGTCTTGTTCCGGCTGTTCTGATAGAAACAGTACACAGCATTCGTAACAAAGCCACCTATGGTCACAAGGAATGTTGCGGGAAGTGTTCTGAACATAGGATCTGTAAGTTCACCGAAATTTATCTCCTTGCCGAACTCAAGTCCCACGTTGAAGCAACCGCTCATGAAACCGGCGAGAAGTGCTATCATTATTCCCTTGGGAAAATTGAAGTCTTTTACAGCAGCCTTCTTTTCTTCTTCGCTGAGAGTTGCAGCTTTCATCGAACCGGCAATACCAATTATGGCAATTCCCACAAGTGTGACCACAACACCAAGTATTACCGCGAATGTCAATTGACTGAGCGGATCATTTTCAGGGAAAAACACATTAAGCAGCACCGGACCCATTATTGTTCCCAGACCTGCACATGTTCCCAACGCGATTGACTGACCGAGGGCAACACCAAGGTAGCGCATGGAAAGACCGAATGTAAGGCCTCCCACACCCCAAAGCACACCGAACAGGATTGTCATCCATATATTGAATGACGGAGTAACAGAAAACAGTTCACAGAAAGAATGACCCTCCGGCACAGCAAGAAGCGCACCGAGGAAAGGAAGAATCAACCATGCGAAGATGCCCTGAACTATCCAGTAGCTTTCCCAGCTCCAATTCTTAACCTTATTGATAGGAACATAGCTGCTCGACTGGCAAAACGCGCCAATAGCTATGATCAGAAGTCCTAATGCTATCATCTGCGTGAAGTTACTTCTGATTCATATTTCTCCACCATCGGAATGTAGCTTTCCCCTACCGGAACATTGTTTCTAAGACAGAACTCGTCATAAACCGCATTCCAAGGAAGGTTCTTACATTCTTCAAGGAATGCAAGACGCTGGAAGAATTTGCCTTCAAGCTCATATTTGCGAAGCATATCCGTCGGTTCGAGTAACGCACGGATCATACATTTCTGAGCAGCACGAGATCCGATCACATATGCACCTATACGATTGAGAGTGCCATCAAAATAGTCAAGTCCGTAATGAACACGATCAAGGCCACCCGCGCGTACGATTTCACTGAAAAGATCGAGTGTGCTGTCGTCCATAATTGTAACATGATCTGAATCCCAACGTATAGGACGGCTCACATGAAGCATCAGCTCCGGCACAAACAGCAACATCGAGCTTACTTTATCCGCCACACTTTCTGTAGGATGGAAATGGCCGGTATCGAGAGTAATCATCATATTGCGACGTGTTGCGTATGCTGTGTAGAAGTCATTTGAACCGGCTGTATAGCTCTCCAGACCGATACCAAACACCTTGGACTCCACAGAATCTTTCATCCATTTGTATGGTTTCTCAAAAATCTCGTCTAGGGATTCCTTAAGAAGCTCGCGATACATATACCGGTTGACAGTTATATCCTTACTGCCGTCATGCACCCAGGTATTCATGATACATGGATCCTGCTGAGCCTCACCAATGGCGTTCGAGATCTCTCGACACCGGCGGCTGTGCTCTATCCAGAACTTACGGATTTCAGGATCGGGATTGGCAAGCGACAGATCCCCGCTCTTAGGATGAGAGAATGAAGTTGAATTAAAATCAAGTTTTATGTCATTCTGGCGTCCCCAGTCTATCCAACCCTGAAATTGCTCCACAGTAACTTGATCACGATCAATAAACTTGCCGTTAAATTCACCGTAAATTTCATGAAGATTCAGACGATGCTTACCGGGAATCAAGCTCATGGCGTAAAGCACATCCTGACGGAGTTCATCTACATTGCGGGCAGCACCGGGATAGTTGCCGTTACACTGGATTCCTCCTGTAAGACCACCTTCATGAGGTTCAAAGCCTGTTACATCATCTGCCTGCCAGCAGTGCATGCTCAGGTGAAAATCCTGCATCTGCTTTAATACTTTCTCTGTGTCGACACCTATAGAGGCATAACGTTCCTTAGCTATGTTATAGCTTTCTGTCACTTTCTTATTAAACATGGTTTATATGTTATTGTGTTCGTAGAATTCTTTGATATATTTCTCAGGTTGTCCCACGGTGTCAGTCCACACGCCGCCACCTGAACAAGAAGATTGCCCAAAGCTGTGCTTTCCGACGGACCTGCCACAACATCCATTCCGAGTTCATCAGCAGTATATTGCATCAGATACGCATTCTGAGACCCGCCTCCGATAACGTGCAGACATTTTATATCCTTACCACAGACATTCTTCAGGTAATCCATCACCTCGCCATATCTTTTGGCAAGACTGCGGAAAATCACCCGTACATAATCTGCCGGGGTCTCGGGCACTCGCTGACCGGTCTCTTCACAATATTCACGTATGGCGGCCGTCATTGACTCAGGGTGGGCAAATCTGGGATCATCCGGATTGATTATGCTGTCACAGTCGGATTTTTCACATAGCGACACCAGTTCTCCGGTATCTTCCGGAGCATTCTCAAACTCGAGACGAGACTGTTCAAACAGCCACATTCCACAGATGTTCTTCAGAAAACGCGAAGAGAAGTTCAACCCACCTTCGTTAGAAAAGTTGTGTTCACGTGTTTTCTCCGTTATAAGGGCATGCGGAAGTTCCACACCCATCAGCGACCATGTGCCGCAGCTTAAAAACGCAAAATCATCTCCGGAAGCGGGTATCCCTATCACAGCAGATCCCGTATCATGTCCTGCTACAGAATATACAGGGATACCACGGTATTCCCCTACAAGATGACCGGGCTGTACCATAGTTCCAAACTGATCTCGTCTTAGACCGATCTTCTCCAACAGCACTTCATCAAGGTCCGCTGTTTCGGCATTAACCATCTGAGAGGTGGTAGCTACAGTATATTCCATTACTGCATTGCCAGTAAGCATATATGCCAGAGCATCCGGAATCCACAGTATTTTATCCGCTTTCGGCTTGATTGTGTCAAGTTGGAAAAGGGTATTGAATGTCATCAACTGTATACCGGTACGTTTATAAACCTCCTCAAGAGACATTTTCTTGGAAAAGCGTTCTATCGCGTCATCCGTGTGTGGATCACGATAAGCATACGGCAAACCGATCTGCCTGCCGTCTTTGGTGAAATATGCCACATCGCATCCCCACGAGTCTATGCCGATCGACGACAACACAGTATCCCTCTCTTTTGTAACGGCTAATGCTTTATCAATCGCACTTTCCACATAGTTATATATCACCGGGAGATCCCAGAACTGATGACCGTCTTTATGCATGATCGGATATCTGAAACGCGAAAGTTCCTTCATTTCAATCCTGTCGCCATTGAATGTGGCCAAGATCGCACGCCCGCTGCTGGCTCCAAGATCAATTGCTAAATGATATGTTTCTGACATAGGTTAACGTTATATTTATGACACTATTCAACAAATGTATTAAAATTTAACGGGATTATCAAATCAAAATTTAGCACAAATCGCACTTGCCTCTGCTTTGAATCTTAAAACATTTTGATTAGCACCTAATTGATTATAATATCATGTACTCCAAAGATGCATTAAAATACACAAACCCGAATTGAATGCCTATTCATTCTTCTTGATTTCATAAATCATCTCACGCATGTCGTGGACATTGCCGAGAAGAATATAATATTCATATTCAAGAACATCTCCGGGGTTGATCTGTGCAGACATCAAGGGAGCGATGTATGAAGTAGCCACACTCTTCTCTTCTCCATTTGTATCGGAGGTATAGCGCCCGGCAAGAAAACGTTGTGCGAGGGGAGAATATACACCCATCCCGAAACCACTGTCGTCCGTAAACGCCATCCATTTTTCCGGTACAGACGGATAACTGCCCCAGAAACTCTTAAAATCCTGACTGAGTTCCTTAACCGGGACAGAACTTAACGTATCATTTTGCCACGGCTTATCGCCAAGATACACATGCAGGTTTTTCAACGATGATATAGGATATACAGCCGGAATCTCTTGATCGTTATGTCTGCCGGGAGCATAAACGCTATCTATACTATTGACTGTTATACGGTTGCGCACTTTTATAAATTTGCCGTGCAGTTCAGTCCACTGCTCCATCAAGGCATCCGCCTCCTTGTCTGACATATCCCACAACATCGGTCTGGCTGCTATGTATATTGTAGTATCTGTCAGTACGTGATTCAGAATTCTGGCCCCACAGCGGGCAAAGTTCCCGCCCTGTATGGGATTCCAGCTCCATGGAGACCATTTAGGAGACTGTCCCTCTTCACGACGGTCCACCTTGTTGCCTGCATAATATGACTGTTGAATGTACCTTCCCTCATCATAAATATTCACAAGATTCCTTTTACTATCACCAAAATAAATATGACTTATTGAACCTCCTCTTTCAAGATCCTGACACAACGATATCTGTCCGTTAGATATTTTCACGAGTTCCTGCGCTCCTGCCACAACAGGAAGCATAGCCATAATAGCAACTGCAATTTTCTTTTTCATATTAAGTATGTGTTATTTTAAAGTCCCCGACTCATGTTCTCGGTGCTCATCATGTTTTTATTAAGCCTTGTGGTATAATCCTGCATGAACGCCTGCGCCCAGCGTTGCATACGGAAGACAAGTTCCAGGCGGAATTGTTTTAACGGATTCCGGAGCATCGGATCTGTCGAAGTATCATATACGGCCTCAACCTTCTGTAAGTCAGGAGACAAAATATATGGCTGTATCCGGAGCAGACACAAAATAACGTCCTCCATCTGTTCTGACTATTCCAAATCCTTTGAAGTTGTCAGATAGTATGTCTTCTCCAAGACAGACATACGGGGAATCGTATCCGGCCAATCTAAATAGCGTTGCAGCTATGTCATGTTGCGATGCCACCCTGTCGTTGATTCTCCGTGCCGGCATCGATCCATCCGGTGTATATATTATCAGGGGAATGCGATTGCGTACATAATCTCCATCAACATTTTGTCCGCTGAATTCCCGATTGCCATGGTCTGCCGTGATAATAAAAGTGGTGTTATTGTACCAGCTCTCTTTGCTTGCCAGTTCAAAAAAGTGAGCTATAGATTCATCTGTATACTCAAGCACCTGCTCGGCACCAAGTTCCTTATGATGATAACGGGATGTATCCCAGCCCTCCGGTAATACAAATGGGCTGTGAGATGTTATGGTGAACCATGCGGCTATGAATGGACGTTCAAGACCGTTAAGGTCACTAACCACACGCTCTGCCATGGGATAATCAAACACGCCCCAAGTTCCGTCAAAATCCTCATTGATACCGTAAGAATCAAGATCCACAATTTTACGGTATCCGGATGCGTATGCTGTCTGGTCTATATTGAAGGAGCCATGTGCGCATCCATAGAAAAACGCTGTGTCCCAGCCTTTGGCTCCAAGCAGTCGTGCAGGACTGTCTATCGTATTCTGATTATACGGTGAAAGCATGAAATGCATTGGCTCAAATGCGGGGAATCCTCCGAGGACAGCCGTTGTACCTCCTACAGAAGCCCTGCCACATGCCATAACATTGTCCACCACTGTGCCTGTCCTGCTTAATGAATCAAGGAAAGGCATCGTGTGATGCGGTCCCAATACAGACATTGCGTCTATCCATTCAGCACCTCCGCTCTCTATCATTATTATGATGAAGTTACGTTTTTTCAATGGACCGGATCCTTGATGTTCCGACATCCGGATTGAGTTGAGTTCCTCTTCGCTGAAAAACTCAAGCAGCGGCTCCGAATTACTCTTTTTAACATTGAGACTTCTAAGGATTGTAAACGGAGAGTTGAGCACGACATTAATTTCCGGTGCTTTCCTCACAACAAAGGCGGCATCTGCTATCCCTAACGGATTTCCTTTCCCTATTCTACCTCTCATACCGGCAAAACAAAGGAATCCAACAATTAAGAAAATCACTGTGCGCCATGGCCAGGGCAACATATTTTTCGGTTTCTCTGTTCTGAACAGAAAAGCAAGCCATAATGTAACGACAATTGTAGCAACTCCAACAAGATAGGCCCACCAGTACTGTACCGAGTATTGCACTATAATTTTGAAAATACCGCTGTCTGTTCCGACATTGAGAATATTAACCCATCTTAGTCTTGATCCGGTAAACGCATAATATGGTATATCACCGATATTGACAGCAAGCAACAATGCCGTGCATATCCCGTATACCCAGTCAGATACCCGCAACCAACCTTTCCGATACACAAAAGATAGCGGGATTATGCGCATGGCTATAAAAAGAATATTGAAGTATAATACAGCCGATATGTCATAACGCAATCCATGTACAGAAAGCCGCAAAATCTCTGATATTGATGGTGAGCCGCACAGATCATAATTTGCAGCGACAAACATAAACCGTGTGAGCCAAAGCATCAGCAATGCCACAGCCACACGCCATAATGTGGAGATGTAGATTCCTGTACTCGGACGCCAGACCGGATAGACACACAGTCCGGCATCTGCTCTTCCTTTGTTCAATTTACCGGTTGTCATAAAGTAGGTTAATCCTTTTTAGAGTCTGTCTGGATTTAACGTGACCGGCTGTGAAACAACTCCGGTCTGACAGATCCTTCCTATTTACACAAAGTTACTAATTCTCCGTCAATCTGGCAACAAGGGCAACATAACGTTGATCTTAGAAACAAAAAAGATAGCACGGCACATATCCTTCAATGATCGGATATGTGCCGTGTTACCTTTAGAATGGCTTTACTTTTAAGCGGGATTCTGTTTGTTTTCGCTTGAAGAGGTCGCATCAAGATAATCTTGGTGATATGCCTCCAGAATCTTATGTAAAGCCTTGCCAATCTTTATATAGTCTTCTGTTGTAAGATTTGCAAGCGATGCCCTGACACTCCAGTCAGGTCCGGCAAACCCTCCTCCGTTAAGCAAAACAACGGATGTTTCATTTGCAAGGCGGAGCACTATATCAAGAGGGTTATGGTTGTCTCGCAACCACCGGCAGAACTCGTCGCCATAGAGTTTCTTTCCCCATACCATTATATCTATCTCGGAATAATAGCCCACACGATCCTTGTCAGTTATAAGCTTGAATCCGGCGGAATTCCACAATGCATCAAGACGACGATGGATCATCTGCTGCATGGTCTTCTTATAGATATCTTCCGTGTCAAGCAGACACATTAATGCAAATAGTGTCATCTGTATCTGTTGAGGAGTAGACAATCCGGCCGTATGGTTCAATGCTACAGAACGCGAATCGGCAACAAGCCTGTCTATAAATGGTATCGCATCAGGATTTGGAGTAAGCGAGCGGTAACGGTGATGCAGGTCTTTACACTGTATCTCCGGAAGTTCACCTATTAGGCGGTCGTATATGTTGTCTTTTGCAAGACCGACAACAGCCAGACGCCATCCTGTGGCTCCAAAATATTTTGAGAATGAATAGACACATAACGTATTCTGAGGAAGCTCATACATCAATGACCGGAAATCTGAAGCGAAGGTGCCATAAACATCGTCTGTCACTATCATAAGATCGGGATTGTCTTTTTTTACAATCTCCACAATCCGCTTCATGCAGTGTTCAGACAATTTATAGGACGGAGGATTGGATGGATTCACAAGACACAAAAGTTTCACCGACGGATCGCGAAGCTTGTCGAGTTCTTCATCCGGATACTGCCATACGTGTACGCCATTCTTATCCATCTTGTCAGCCTTTATATTGACAACATCAAATTCATAGCGGTCAAGATTAGGGATCTCAAGATATGGAGTAAAGATCGGAGTCATGATTGCAATGCGATCATGGGCATTCACAAGGTGGTTAACCTGCAAAGAGTCGAAGATATAGCACATGGCAGCAGTTCCGCCTTCTGTCGCAAACAGATCGTATTCGCGCCCAAAACCGGGTGCGTGTCCACCCATTTCCTGAGCCATATAAGCGCGTACAATCTCCTCTGAATGCTTCAACATCCTGATCGGAGTAGGATATTCATCACCGATAATGCCCTCCGCCCATTCCTGCGCAAGAGAATCAGCTTCTATCCCGAGCGTAGACGTGCAGTATTTGATGGCATCATGAAGCAGCATTGCTCCGGGAAGGGTAGAATTTACCATCAGAAAATGTTTCAGACGTTCCATAGACCCCTCGCTTTCCGGAGTTCCGGCCACACCTGGATCCATCTTGAAAGTTCTTGCACATTCGCTGAGAGCCCACTGACCAAGCAGGAAGAACGCCTCTCGGGGAGCGGTAGCCACCCAGTCGGGATTTCCTCTTCCCGCATTAAGGAATTGATCCGTTGCCGAACGGGCATCTTTTTTTGCGAGTTTTATAAGCTCATTCTTTATCTCGAACGGACTCATTTTTGAGAGCTCACGTTCTTTTTTTCTGATGTTTGTATTAGATGTCATATAATCTGTTTTTTATAATTAATAATCTTTTAGTGCAGCGTTTGAATATAACACGGGTTATATGAATACCATCACGAGCCCGCAGAGAATCAGCAGTGTATTGCCAACGGCATAAGTAACAGTATATCCCATTGCCGGGACAGTCGACTGCAATGAATCCTGGATTGCACCTAAAGCCGCTGTTGTGGTTCTGGATCCTGCCACACATCCAAGATTTATAGCTGGGTGGAATTTAAATATTTTGGCACCAATAAGCAGACCTATCAACAAGGGAACTGTTGTTGAGATTATACCGGCAACGAGAAGAAGCCATCCAACCTGTTGCAAACCGGAAACAAATGTCGGACCTGCCGAAATACCAATCACAGCAATAAACAGATTAAGGCCTACATTATTGAATATCCACACCGCCGGTTCAGGAAGACGTCCGAATGTAGGATGTTTGGATCGGAGCCATCCGAGCACAAGTCCGGAAATAAGTGCACCGCCACTTGTTGACAAACTAACAGGTAAACCTCCAAGATGTAAAGTAATAGCTCCGATCAAAGCACCCACGGCTATACCCAAACCGACAAATACAATATCGGATGCAGTGGTTGGTTTATCCGCATAACCTATACTTGCCGCAGCCGCATTGACCTCAGCCGCCGGACCATTCAATGTCAATATGTCGCCTCGTTCAAGACGAGTCTGCGCAAGAACCGGAATATCGGTTCCACTTCTATTTATCGATGCTATCGTCACTCCATAAGTCTTGTCTGATTTACGAAAATCACTGACTGTCACCCCCGAGAAATGTTTCGAAGCGATCATCACCGGAATCTGTTCAACCGGGAATGAAAGAAGCTGAGGATCAGAAATCTCTTCACCTATCCAGGATTCGTTTTCAATGATAAATTCACGTCGTCCGGACAAAACTACGTCCATACCCTTTGTGATTTTATAGTCGCCTGAAGGATTCGACACGACATCGTTACCGGTACGCACTCGCGCCACAAACAGTCTGCGACCTAATGTCTCCATATATTCCTCTACCTCTTTTACAGTCCGGGCGGAATTAAAATAATCGCCTTCAACCTTATATGCGCGATAAGCAACCGGACGCCATGCGCTCACAAATGCCGGATCTGAATCCGCAGGATCCTGATTCATACTCCTTTCAAGATCCTCTGTCTGCTGACGTACCTTCTTGAGGCCGCCTAACAACATCGGCCCCACAGAAGAAAGTATCCATGCAGAACCGATTGTTCCGAATATATAAGTCACAGCATATGCTACAGGTATTATATTTATCCAGTCAGTTTTCTCCGCTTCCGACACATTCATATTCTGGATGGCGTCTCCCGCCACACCAATCACCGCTGAAATTGTCTGGGCACCTGCAAACAGGCCGGCCGCTTCTCCTGGATTGTAACGGAACAGCTTTGCCACGACAAATGTAGTTCCCAAGACAATGACACACATTATCACTGCAAAGAAAACCTGTTTAAGGCCCGAGCCTCGTAAAGATCTGAAAAATTGGGGGCCTACACTGTATCCTATAGCAAACAGGAACAATAGAAACGCTACCTGTTTCAACGGACCGTCTACGGATATGTCAAGCTGTCCGACAAGCACCCCGACAAGCAACACTGATGTCACAGTCCCTAATGAAAATGATTTGTATTTTAATTTGCCGATCAGAAAACCGACACCGAGAGTTAAAAAAATAGCGATTGCAGAATTATCACGCAAGGTCTGCACAAGCCAGTGTATAATTTCCATAGTATTAAGCTTTATAATCCTTATAGTGGACTAAGAAATTGTTTAAATTTATTCAGTAAGTGTTCAAATTTAAACAGTTTCTGAGTGTTTCTAATTTATCAACACTCAAATCAAAAATTTGTTGACCCAGCGGCAATATTACCACTGGAATCCACACCGGTTCTTAGAGAGTGTCTAGCGACTATAAGAATAAATGTATCTCCAATTTTCAGGAGGGACAGGAGCATCTGTCGCTTTAAAAAACATCCCTTCGTACGACCGGTATTTTTCCGCTTCATAAAAATGGCACATGCCAATTCCACAATCAAGCACAGACAGATCACTTTGGGGTTTATAATAAAAATGCACTGAATCTCCGACCACAAGCGCCCGCCATGGTTGTGAATTTGCCGAAGACGGTGCAAGCCGTAACATTTCCAAAGACAAGCCAAATCGGCTGTTTGGAGAAAGCGGGTGACTGAAATTTTCTTCAAAAAACATTTCGTCAAACGGTTTGCGTCTTTTGCTTCCGAGTGACAGACGGGTTATTTTTTCCATTATGCGTTGCCTGGCAGGGAAACCTGTCGGACACACTATTCTCAGTTTTTCTCCATCGGGCCATACCTGCCCGCGGTCAAACTCAGAACCTTTGAATGTCGCGGCTATCCAGCATGTGCCAAGTCCAAGTTCCCGGGCTTTCAACACCACTTGTTCAAACCGGAATCCTGCAGTAAGAGCCGAAGCCTCATCTGAACCGATACCAAGCAAAAAGAAATCCACTGCACCACTTATCATCCCATAAGTAGTCGGTTTATAACCCTCTTTCAAATCAAATTCCTTAAGCCTTATGGTAACACTGCCTCCGAACGGGCTTGAAGACTCTTCTACTGCCTCCAGCAAAAGCCTCCTGTTTTCTTCTGACAGTGGCTCTCCGCTGAAGCTCCTTACTGAGCGACGCTCCCTTATTGCATCAAGTATATCCATTATAATTGAGATATTGTTTTACAATGTTTTCACATGGAATCAGGTTCTGCAGCTATGTGCATAGCGGCTATTTCAGGATTATCGGCATATGGCTTAATTGGATTTACTATTGTTTCGTACAATCCTTTAAGAAAAGCTTCGCGTCCAGCCACTGCCCTGATGTCGCACTCCCATACCCGGATAACGCGCCAGCCCATAATATTCAGCACAGCTGTATTGGATATGTCACGGGCTTTATTATGCGATATTTTTCTTTCCCAAAACTCAACATTAGATTTCGGCAACCTGAAATACCTGCACCCCTCATGCCCGTGCCAGAAACATCCGTTTACGAATATAACGGTTTTATACTTTGGCAAGACAATATCGGGGTTACCGGGAAGTTTCCTGACCTGAACACGATAACGCAACCCCCGGGAGAAAAGATACTTCCGCACTATCATCTCCGGCTTGGTATTCTTTCCCTTTACAGCCGCCATACAACGGCTACGCTGCTCCGGTGTCATCACATCTGTCATATTTGAATAACAAATTTAAAAAGTTTCCTGATACCGTCCAAGCGCATGCCGGTCTTATAATGTCTTATAACATCTCCCGGACTACAACGGCATTATTGTGCACACGGTCGTGGGAGGAATAAAGAAGTGTTACCACAGGTTTACCTTCAAGAGTCTGCTTTAAGGTGTCAAATGCCGGATTGGACTTCAATTCGGTTTTATATCTTTCTACAAATTGCGGCCATAAATTATCGGGATCGGTGTGAAACCATTCACGAAGTTCTGTAGACGGAGCTATCTCTTTATCCCACAAATCATAATGAAATGTTTCATGCGAAAGTCCACGTGGCCAAAGCCGGTCAATATATACACGAAACCCGTCGGCCTTTTCCTCGGGATCGTATGCTCTTTTAATTTGAATCAATTGTGCCATAATTAAAAACATGTTTATTCCCTAAAACACTCCGCCAAAAGAATGGTTTCTGTCTGTATGTTATCTTATCGACTTTTTGTATATCCGACTCACATAATTTGCCTTGCGATCGCAAACCGGAATTATCCCGACTTTCGCTATTATGTTTCGTCGAATATTCTTCGTATATTTGACTCACATAATTCGCTTTGCGATCGCGAACCGGACTGCGTCCGACTTTCGCTATTATGTTTCGTCGAATATTCTTCGTATATTTGCAAAACACCCTTTTATTTAGTTTCTGTGAATCGGATTGATCGAGAAAAGAAAATCATCCGGCAGATGATTGAGATATACTGCCGCAAACATCATAAGACAACAAATCTTTGCTGTGATTGCGAAGATTTGTTGACATACGCACTTAGTCGTCTGGAGCATTGTCCCAAAGGTTCACTAAAAACAAGTTGCAGAAAATGTGATATCCATTGCTATGCCCCGGTTAAGAAAGAACAGATCAGAGATGTGATGCGCTACGTCGGCCCAAGAATGATATTTATTCATCCTATAGCAGCCATACGCCATCTGATGTCGGAACTAAAAGGGTAAATTATCTTTAAAAATTAGATAGTTATGAAACCAATGAGAAAGGCATCGCGCCGGCAAAATTCAGATTGGGCACTCGAAGTATTCGACAAAGCCCCTTTTGTTACAGTAAGCATGTGCCGTCCGGATGGTACCCCTTACGGTCTTCCTCTTTCACTTGTAAGAAAAGATAACACAACATTCTATTTTCATTGCGCCGGTGACGGCGAGAAGATAGATTGTCTGATAAATAATCCGATTGTCAGCCTCTCTGCTGTAAGCAAATGCACACCGGTATTTGAAGAGGACAAATTGAATTATACGGAACATTACAGATCTGCCATTGCTGTCGGCCGGTGTACACAGGTTGAAGACAGATCTGAAAAAATCGAGGCTCTGCGTCTTTTGTGCGAAAGATTCCTGCCTAAACATATGGAACATTTCCAAGAAGCCATTGCCCGCAGCCTAGACCGTACAACTGTCATTAAAATCACATTGACCGAACCTCCTGTGGGAAAATGTAAACAATAAAAGAGTGAGTGCTAAAATTCTATTGGCTATCATACTAAAAATCTGCCCATATTCATAATATGTATGGGCAGATTTTTAGTGTGTTTATTTATTTGTCTATAAGAGTAGCAATATCATTTTCTACTGTTGAAATGGTTCCTATACCAAACTTTTCTTCAAGAACTTTCAATATATCGGGAGTGAAGAATGCCGGAAGTGTGGGACCAGTGTGAATATTGCAGACTCCAAGGGATAGAAGAGCAAGAAGCACTATAACCGCTTTCTGTTCATACCATGCGATGTTGAAGACAATCGGCAGATCGTTTATACTTTCTACCTTGAAAGCATCTTTAAGTGCCATCGCAATTCTCACAAGCGAATAAGAATCGTTGCACTGGCCGGCATCTAACACACGAGGCACACCCTCGATGTCTCCAAGCGGCAGTTTATTGTAACGATACTTCGCACAGCCGGCAGTCAGAATCACGCAATCTTTTGGAAGAGCCTCAGCAAACTCTGTGTAATAGCTTCTTGATGGCATTCTTCCGTCACATCCGGCCATTACTACAAATTTTCGGATCTCACCACGCTGAATCAGATCTACAATTTTGGGAGCAAGCTCAATCACCTGATGATGGGCAAAACCACCTATAATTTCTCCATGTTCAATTTCGACAGGGGCCGGACAGCTCTTGGCCTTCTCTATTACCTCGGAGAAATCGTGGTGTCCTTCGGAATCGGCTGTAATATGTGTTGTACCGGGCATATTGACAACTCCGAGAGTATACACACGATCCATATAGGAGGTCTTGGGGCGTGGCGGCACAATACAGTTTGATGTGAAGACGAAACATCCGTTAAACGTCTCGAACTCGTCAATCTGCTTCCACCATGCATTACCGTAATTCCCTGCAAAATGAGGATATTTTTTAAAGTACGGATAATATTGGCCGGGCAACATTTCAGAGTGAGTATAAACATCTACTCCCGTTCCGGCAGTCTGCTCAAGCAGTTCTTCAAGATCGTGCAGATCATGACCTGAGATAAGGATACCTGGATTCTTACGCACACCTATATTAACTCTGGTTATTTCCGGATTGCCGTAAGTGCCGGTATTGGCCGCGTCAAGCAGTGCCATCGCCTTTACTCCTCCTTCACCCATATAAAGAACGGTCTTGAGCAGCTCGTCAACTGTAATGTCCTGCCGGCTTACTTCTTTAAGAACCTTTTCGATATATGCGTACACTTCGTCATCTTCATATTTGAGATTTGCAGCATGACGGGCATATGCGGAGGCACCCTTGGCCCCGTATATGGCAAGTTGCCTTAGCCCCCGTTTGTCTGCGTCAGGTTCCGCAAGAACACCTGTGACAGACTCAAGTTTCCGATAATCCTCCGGCTCAGCCTCAAGTACTACTTCCGGAACATCAGGAACCTTTATTCCCATATTCACACATTGCGCCATTAACTCCCGTTTCATCTGAAATGCACGGCGAATAAAACCGTCAAGCGACGGATTATCGAAATTAGCGTTGGTAATCGTGGTAAAAAGAGCATCCATAACCTGATGGCTTGCATCGCGCCGGGCCGCACCATGACTTCTTAAGAGATCATTTAAAATAGCCACACCACGTGTAACATAAAGAAGCAAATCCATTCTGCCGGAAGTTTCCGGCAGTTTACCACATACACCCCGGAGAGTACATCCGCTGCCTTTCGCTGTTTCCTGACATTGATAACAGAACATTGATGCTTGATTTTCCATATATCTACGCTTTTAAATAAATAGTTACTAAGCAAGTGATTAAATCTAATAAACTGTTTATTATTTACTCCGGTTTGATTTTTACGAGCATCATCTTGGAGTCTGCTCTGGCAACCACGCTATGAGGTACACCTGCTCCCATAAGGAGAAATTCACCTGATTTTATGGTGTTAACCTTATCAAGCATAGTAAATTCGATTTCACCTTCAAGTACGTTTACCATAACCTCGGCAGGAGCAGTGTGGGTATCAAGTTTTTGACCGGCCTTGAATGCCACAAGAACCACTCCCCCGTTTTCATTATTAAAAATGTGTTTGAAATGTACTTTATCACTTCCTGCTTCAATTTGGTCGGCTATACCATGTACTTCTCCGAACTTATAATCAGTATTCAACATAATATTAAATTTTTAAGAATGTGGAGTAATGACAATATCGTCACCACTGATAAAACGGGGCAAAACATTTCATTGTTCATTCAGGCATCATAGTACTTCTACTAAAACACTGAATATATGCACATTATTAATACAATGAGTTATATCAAAATGAAGTGACCCCAAAAAGTTAAACAACTAACATTTTGGGGTCACTTCAAAACCTTTATTATGGCAAAGTCTCATCTTTTGACCTGATCCTCCTTAAGAGAATGTTTAAATTTATTTTCGAGGAATTTTGAGAATTGTTTTGAGGTGATTTCGCGAGCCGAAAAAGGAGAAACCTAACGGTTTTGACCGTCGAGACTTGGTGGAAGCAAGTATGGAAGCAGAACTTCGGCCGGGTTATGCGACTGATAAAATCCCGGTAAATTCACCGGAAAGATCCTTCGGGCGGATGAAAAGAATTTCAAATATCCTCTTAAATTATAATTCGTGTTAAATTCAAACACTCTCTTAAACTCAACCAGCTTCTAAGACTCTCAAAAAGACACGGAGTCATATAGTCAGTTCAATTACGTTTCCTTCCGGGTCAGCAATAACACTTTCATAATAACCATCACCGGTGGTACGAGGATTGCCCAAAACAATTATGCCCTCGCGATACATCTTATCGGTCATTTCATCTACAGCTTTCTTACTTCCCAATGAAATGGCAATATGACAAAACCCCTTGAATTTGCCTTTCAGGTTCCGGTCAATTATTTCATGGACATTCATTATTTCTATTCTTGTATCTCCATCGGGAATGGTAAGAAAATATGATGTTAAGCCACTTACCGGATTATGGTATTTCTCTCCGGCAATTGCCCCGAAATAGCGGACATAAAACATACGGAGCAATTCGATATCATTAACCCATAGTGCAATATGATTGATTTTCATTATTTCTGATTTGTTTGAAGGAATCTTTTAGACAGCCATGCACGTACAGGCAAGTCATATACCTTGACACTGGCATAAGCCACGGCAATAGAAGCCACAAAGATGCTCACGGCAACCCAAATATGAGTTCCGAGAGGAGCGTCGGCATGTTGAGCAGCCCAATTCATCTGGACATAGATCATCGGGTAGTGAGTGATATAGAGAGGATATGAAATCATACCGAGAAACTTACAGAATGCCGTTGTCTTCCGTCCTTTCAGCGGACTTCCGGCTCCGGCTACGACTATGGCCGGATATACAAGCAGAATTACTACCGCGCAATACAGACCATTAACCCACGGGTGACTCTCTCCACCGACATGGGGTGTCACAAGCGTTGCTACGACCGCTAATGAACACCAAATCATAGCGCCTCGTTTCAGATTGATACGGAACTTACTCAATCGGTATAACAGCAACCCCATAAAAAACGGATAAAGAAGTCGACAGATACCGATATAAATTTGATCAGGCGTCAGTCCAAATCCTCCGATTACTGTATATTTCGCATAGTCCCGCACAGCAAGAAGGCCTGTTACGTCAAGATTCATTGACAAGTCGATTGTCAGGAATGCCGATAAAAATACGAATACAATTAACACTGCAATTGAAAAACGCCTTACAAACAGAGCATAAAAGATATTAGCAATATACTCCCATAGCAACGACCATTGTGCACCATTGAGCGAATTGATTTCCTGCCATCCACGGATATCCATCGACGGAGGTGTCGGAAACATAATACACCCGAGTATCATTATCAATAGCAGTTTCCACCAAGGAGTCTGCATCACCAGCTCAAACCCAGGAGCAGCACTGAAATAGAACCAGAACGCACCTATTAGTGTGCCAAGAATCACCATCGGTTGAAGCCGGATTAGACGCCGCTTGAAAAAGTCCCAGGATGTCATACGATTCCAACGGTCATCATATGCATAACCAATTACAAAACCCGAAAGCACGAAGAAAAAATCAACGGCAAGATAGCCATGATTGAGTATCTGATCACTCGGGCCGGATGAATAGGTCTCAAACAAATGGAACGCCACAACTATCATGGCAGCTACTCCGCGAAGTCCGTCAAGTATTTCAAACCTCGGTTTAGAAGACAAGGGAATTGTTTCAGATGTCATATTCTCAATATATTCTATATATTTCTATGATTACAAAATTAGCAAGAATATATTTCACTCTATTTATCTATGTTTCAAATTAATTGAACTAAATTTGTATTATGGAAAATTCAGCATTTATATTTGATGATGTATGTATCGCTCCTGATAAACAAATCGGCTTGCATACTCATGCGCGTTACGAACTATCATATGTAGTATGTGGTGCCGGTATGCGCACAATTGGAAATCATACTGAGCCATTCACTTCAGGAGAGATTATTTTTATTCCACCTAATATTCCGCATTATTGGAAATTCGATCCGGACATTACCAATATGGATGGAAGAATTGCTAACATTTCTATTTTTTTTGATTCATCTCTTATAAGCTCCATGAAATTGCTTTTTCCTGAAATGACAGACACCCTAACACGAATTGAATTGCTAAAAGAGGCTATAAACTACAAGGGTAAGGCATACAGAACATTACAGAATCTTATAACCGGAATGCGAAGTCTCACTTCGGAAAAGAGATTCCCCAAAATGATGGAGCTTCTCATTGCCATAGCAGACACTTCCGGCAGCACTCATGCAGGAGAAAACAACATTTTAAGCAAAAGAGAAAAACGTCTTGAACAAATCCGGGTCTATTGCGCCTGCAATTATTCCAGGCAAATAAAACTGAATGAAATAAGCCTTCACGTCGGCATGAACAAATCAGCTTTCTGCACATTCATGCGTCACAATACCGGGATGACATTTTCTGAATTTGTCAACAGCATGCGCCTTGACAAAGCAGAAGAGAAGCTATTCAATACAGACTATAATATCGCTGAAATAGCCATGGCCTGCGGTTTCCGGAACGCAACCTATTTCAACCGTCTCTTCCGCAAGAAATATGGATGCACTCCTAAAGAGATTAGAGCGGGAAAAGATGAGAGCTAAATATCCGACATAATCTTTTGGTAAATTACGAATTAGCTTTTGCTAAGGGCATGTCGAGTTTTAACATTAGTTCACATAAAGAGTGATTTTTGATGTAATTCTCAAGTTGAAAAAGGGATATAACAGGTTATACGACTGATGATATTTGGATAAATTAGCCCCAAAGACCCTTTATGTGTGCAAATAGAATTTGGCAATCACTTGTCTCTGGTCATTCCGAATTTTTCCATAGCCTCGGCAATGGAGTATTCTTTAGGAGCCTCAGGCTCCGCTATGCCTTTAGCTATGTCAAAATGCCTTTTTGAATAGCGTGCCTCAATTCCTACCTTTATCTTAGGTATTCCTTCCTTAGATACAAGGCAATATATGGCTGATA
>CAQFOZ010000019.1 GCA_948788915.1 uncultured Muribaculaceae bacterium
CCACTTTATTCCAATATCGTCTGGTTGAAAAAACAGATGATTTATCGAATGTCTTGCAATTACAAATCAGATACTATTTTTTGTCATTGTATTATGTTTTTTGACGAGCAATGTTACGATAAATAATAAATAATTTATCTATGTATTAAATAGTTATAAATAATATGTTTTATAATATGTTCCATTAATTTGCATGTCACACATAATTTTTTAACTTTGTGAAAATGAATTTTTATTCTTTATTATTTGTATAATTCCGGACGAAAAGATTCAAACATATTCTTATATAATTCCGGTATTGAAATTTGTTATTTGAAATGAGCTACAAAAAGATTCTACTCTCTTCCGAATGGCCGGAAAAACCAGTTTTTGAAAAAGGAATACGCAGAGCACCAGACAGAAGGTATACTTTGACTCCTGAGAAAACTCGTACAGCTGTTAAAAACGCCTTAAGATATTTGCCTCCGGAGCTTCATGAAAAGGCCATTCCGGAATTCTTGAATGAATTGAAGACAAGGGGACGAATTTATGCATACCGCTGGCGTCCGAAAGGAGATCTTGCAGCAAAGCCGATAAATGAATACAAAGGAAAGTGCTTGGCTGGAAAAGCATTTCAAGTAATGATAGACAATAATTTATGTTTCGACATTGCACTATATCCTTATGAACTTGTAACATACGGGGAAACGGGTCAAGTCTGTCAGAATTGGATGCAATATAATCTTATAAAGAAGTATCTTGAGGAGCTAACTGACGAGCAGACGCTTGTGATAGAATCAGGTCATCCTCTTGGTCTTTTCCCTTCAAAGAAAGATGCGCCAAGAGTAATAATCACGAATGCCATGATGGTTGGAATGTTTGATAATCAGCAAGACTGGCATGAGGCAATGCAGATGGGTGTGGCGAATTATGGACAGATGACAGCAGGCGGATGGATGTATATAGGCCCTCAGGGTATAGTCCATGGCACATTCAATACTTTATTAAATGCCGGACGCATGAAACTCAACATTCCGCAGGATGGTGATTTGAGGGGACATGTATTCGTCTCGTCCGGGTTGGGGGGAATGAGTGGCGCGCAACCGAAGGCTGCAGTTATAGCAGGGGCAGCTGCAATTATTGCTGAAGTAGACAAGTCGCGCATAGAGACCCGTAAGAATCAGGGTTGGGTTCAGGAAGTTACTGACAGTATTCCCGAAGCATTCAGACTTGTTCATGAGGCTGCTGCCAATAAATTGCCAATAAGTGTGGCATATCATGGTAATGTGGTTGATCTTCTCGAATATGCTGTTAAAAATGGCATCACTATTGAACTATTGAGCGATCAGACTTCGTGTCATGCTGTATATGATGGTGGATATTGTCCTGCGGATGTTTCTTTTGAGGAAAGGACAAGACTTCTTCATGACAATCCGGATAAGTTCCGTGAAGAGGTAGATAAAACACTTTATAGACATTATAATGCTGTAAAAGCTCTTGTAAAAAAAGGTACCTATTTCTTTGATTACGGCAATTCTTTTATGAAAGCCGTTTATGATTCAGGGGTCAAAGAGATCTCAAGAAACGGAATTGATGACAAGGATGGTTTCATATGGCCCTCGTACGTGGAGGATATAATGGGTCCTATGCTGTTTGATTATGGATATGGACCTTTTAGATGGGTATGTTTGAGTGGCAAACATGAAGATTTGATAAAAACAGACAAGGCTGCGATGGAATGCATTGATCCTGACAGGCGGGGACAGGATCGCGATAATTATAACTGGATAAGGGATGCGGAAAAAAACGATCTGGTTGTTGGTACACAAGCTCGTATCCTTTATCAGGATGCAATGGGGCGTCTGAAAATTGCTTTGAAGTTTAATGAGATGGTAAGATCCGGAGAGGTAGGTCCTATAATGCTTGGAAGAGATCACCACGATGTCAGTGGCACAGACTCACCATTTCGTGAAACATCCAATATAAAGGATGGATCGAATGTTATGGCTGATATGGCAGTGCAGTGTTTTGCCGGCAATTGTGCAAGGGGTATGAGTCTTGTGGCGTTGCATAATGGTGGTGGCGTTGGTATCGGAAAATCAATAAATGGCGGATTTGGAATGGCTTGCGATGGATCAGAGCGTGTCGACGAGATACTTCGTAAGGCTATGTTATGGGATGTCATGGGAGGTGTCGCCCGCCGTGGATGGGCAAGGAATGAAAATGCTATGACTACCGTAAAGATATGGAATGAAACTCAATCCGATAATGGATTTATGATTACTGAACCATTTCTGGTAGATGATGAACTGCTTGATTCAGCATTAAAACAATAATAAATATATGAAAAAGATAATAGAATGTGTTCCTAATTTTTCCGAGGGATGCAATAAAGATATAATCAATGCTATAACGACAGAGATTGAAAAGGGAGGTGAGGTAAAACTTCTTGATGTGGATCCCGGGGAAGCCACAAACAGAACTGTTGTCACGTTTGTCGGTGAACCGGATGCTGTAATTGAAGCAGCTCTGCGTGGAATGAAAAAGGCTGCGGAACTTATTGATATGCGTAAGCATCATGGCGCCCATCCACGCATTGGGGCTACTGATGTTTGTCCGCTTATACCTGTGAGCGGGATATCTCTTGAGGAATGCGCCGAATTAGCCCGTGGCCTTGCCCAAAGGGCAGCTGAAGAACTTGGTATTCCCTGCTATTGCTATGAGGCATCCGCATATACACCGGAAAGGAAGAATCTCGCAGTGTGCAGAGAGGGCGAATATGAGGGATTGCCGGAAAGAATGGGAAGAGAAGGGAAAGGCCCGGATTTTGGCGATAGACCTTTTGATGAGGGCGTCGCTAAAACCGGATGTACAGCTGTAGGCGCAAGGGATTTTCTTATAGCGGTCAACTTTAATCTTAACACAACTTCTACTCGTCGTGCCAACGCTATTGCATTTGACGTCAGAGAGAAGGGGAGACCTCTTCGTGAAGGTGGCAGACCAAATGGCTTGCCGGTTAAGGATAAGGACGGAAACACGATTATGCTTCCCGGTACATTAAAAAATACTAAAGCCATTGGATGGTATATTGATGAGTATGGAATTGCCCAGGTGTCAATGAATATAACTGACATGTCTGTGACACCTTTGCATAAAGCTTTTGACGAGGTCTCAAGAGCGGCTGCAGCCCGTGGAATACGGGTGACCGGGACAGAGATTGTCGGACTGATTCCTAAGAAAGCTCTGATAGATGCCGGAAAACATTATTTAAGATTACAGCACCGTTCTCTTGGAATTTCTGAAAAGGAAATTATTCATATAGCTGTCAAATCTATGGGACTTGATGAGCTTAGACCGTTTAATCCGGAAGAAAAGGTTATTGAATATATGCTTGATTCCGGCATTGAAAGAAAACGGCTTGTTGATAAAACGTGTGTTGATTTTGCTGATGAAACGTCATCAGAGTCACCGGCTCCCGGAGGGGGATCTATTGCAGCTTATATGGGGGCGTTGGCAGCGGCTCTTGGGACGATGGTAGCTAATCTTTCTGCTCACAAGGCCGGTTGGGATGAACGTTGGGAAATTTTTTCAGATGTAGCAGAGAAAGGTAGATTGCTTCAAGATCAGCTAATTGCTTTAGTTGACGAAGACACTGTTGCGTTTAACAAAATAATGGCGGTATTTGCAATGCCAAAAAATACGGAAGATGAGAAAACTGCCCGAAAATTTGCATTGGAAGAGGCAACAATGTATGCGACCGAAGTACCTTTTAAAACTATGAATGTCGCTTTCGAAACATTCGAAATTTTACAAAAGATGGCAGAAATAGGAAATCCTGCGTCTGTGAGTGATGCCGGTGTTGGCGCTTTGGCGGCAAAAGCTTCAGTGTTGGGAGCTTATCTTAATGTGAGGATTAATGCCTCTGGATTAAAGGACAGAGAATATGCGGACAAACTTCTCGCAGAAGCCAGATTAATTGTAGACAGGGCTAACAAGAAGGAGAGTGAGATTCTTGAGTTAGTGAACAAAACTATCGATGGTTAGAAATGATGGCTGAAAAAAATCTGATAATACTTAATACGGTTATTGTCACACCTTTAGGCAATAGGGCTTTAAAGGGGGAGGAAATGAATAGGTTGGCAGTTGTTTCCGATGCTTCCATTGTGATTGAAAACGGAATAATTGTGTATTGTGGTAAAGCAAAAGAAGTTCCTCAGAAATATATGAAAGCAAATTTTAAGATTGTAGATGCGGAAGGCAGGGTAAGTATGCCCGGATTTGTTGATTCCCACACGCATTTGACTTTCGGTGGATATCGTCCGGATGAATTTGCGGAACGGTTAAAAGGCAGGACATATATGGAGATCATGGAAAATGGCGGAGGAATTCAATCTACCGTAAACGCAACGAGAAATGCTCATTTTAGCGAGCTATTGGCGAAATCGGAATGGTTTATAGACCGGGCAGTTGAAATGGGAGTGACAACAGTTGAGGTGAAAACCGGTTACGGACTTGATTTTGAATCGGAATCCAAAATGCTTGATGTCATCGGTTCAATTGCATCCAATCCCAACAGGAAACTTAATGTGGTATCTACATTCCTTGGTGCACATGCAGTCCCATCGGAATATTGTGGCAGAACCGAAAAATATGTTGATTATATAATAAATGAAATGTTGCCAGCCTTTAAGGAAAAGGCACGCTTTTGCGATATATTTACGGAAAAGAATGTTTTTGAAATTGAAGATTCACGACGTCTTTTGAAAGCTGCCAAGAATCTTGGATACGGATTAAAAATACATGCAGATGAAATTGTAGCTTTAGGTGGGGCGGAACTTGCAGTAGAGCTTGGAGCCGTATCGGCAGACCATTTGCTTCATGTCAGGGATAAAGGAATAGAGGCTTTGTCTGCATCTGAAACAGTGGCTACACTTTTACCCTTGACGGCATTCTCACTTAAAGAATCATTTGCGCCTGCCAGAAAATTAATTGATGCGGGGTGTGCTGTTGCCTTGGCCACAGATCTCAATCCTGGTTCTTGCTTTAGTGGTTCTATACCATTGACGATCGCGCTTGCCTGCATCCATATGGATATGACCGTAGAGGAAACCATAACGGCTCTTACTCTTAATGGAGCAGCGGCATTGGATATGGCTGATGAGACAGGATCGCTTGAGAAGGGGAAACGGGGAGATGTAGTTATTCTTGATTTTGACAACTATAATATGCTCCCTTATTATGTTGGAATGAGCTGTGTCAGGACAACTGTTTCTGATGGACTGGTAGTTTTTGATCGTATGAAAAATAATTATTGAAAGAAAATTGAATTTACCATGAATAAACTCGAAACCTTTGAAATCGGTTCTTCGGAACTTACATATGATCTTATAGAACGAATTTTAAAAGATAAATGCAGACTAACGTTATCGGATGAGGGTAGAAAGCGCATAACCAGGTGTCGCGAATTCCTCAATGATAAAACGGACAATGAGACAAAACCGATTTATGGCGTGACAACCGGATTCGGCTCGCTATGCAACAAGCATATTTCCAAAGAAGAATTATCGACGCTGCAGGAAAATCTGGTTAAAAGTCATTCATGTAGCATTGGCACGCCGGTTGATCCTGTTGTGGTCAAGCTAATGCTTTTGCTTAAAGCTCATGCGCTTTCTATGGGTTTCAGTGGAGTTCAGGTAGAGACTGTAGAGCGTATTATAGATTTCTATAATAATGATATACTTCCGATAGTTTATGATCGAGGGTCCCTTGGTGCATCGGGAGATCTCGCTCCGCTGGCTAATCTTTTTCTTCCTTTGATAGGAGAGGGTGAAGTTATGTATGCCGGCAAAAAGATGCACGGCAAAGAGATACTGAAATTGTTCGGCTGGACACCGATAAAGTTAATGTCGAAAGAGGGCCTTGCTCTTCTTAACGGCACTCAGTTCATGAGTGCCAACGGAATAAAGGCATTGATCGACGGGTGGCATCTTGTAAACTGTTTTGATCTGTTTGGAGCAATGTCGCTTGAGGCTTTCGACGGCAGAATAGAACCTTTCATGGCATGCATTCAGGCTGTACGCCCGCATCCCGGTCAGATTGAGACCGGAAAGGTTTTCCGGTCACTATTGAAGGATAGTGAGATTATATCACGAGAGAAGGAGCATGTCCAGGATCCATATTCTTTCAGGTGCATCCCACAAGTGCATGGTGCAGTGAAAGATGCCATGAATCATGTTACTGATATTCTTCATACTGAAATCAATTCAGTTACAGACAATCCGACAGTGTTCCCGGAAGAAGACCTGGTGGTGTCCGGTGGCAATTTTCATGGGGAACCTTTAGCTCTTGCCTTCGATTATATGGGTGTCGCTCTTCATGAGTTGGGGAATATATCGGAAAGACGTGTGGCTCAACTTATTCTTGGTTTGAGAGGCCTTCCGGAATTTCTTGTGGCTCATATGGGATTGAATTCCGGATTTATGATTCCTCAGTATGCCGCAGCCTCAATGGTAAGCCAAAACAAAATGTATGCATGGCCGGCATCCTGCGATTCCATTGTAAGTTCCAATGGTCAGGAAGATCTTGTCTCTATGGGGGCAAATTCTGCGACTAAACTACACAAAATAATCGATAATCTGAAGTATATCGCTGCGATAGAGCTTATGAACGCTGCACAGGGAATAGATTTCAGACGCCCTCTAAAATCATCACCTTATATTGAAAAGGTTATGATTGAATTTAGAAAGGAAGTGCCATTTGTTGAGGAGGATGTTGTGATGGCGGATTATTTAGCAAAGACAATGGATTTTCTCAATCGATTCGATGTATTAATTGAAAAAGAAGAAGATCCGGATTAAACTTCGGATCTTCTTAATTCCATTCGGACTACATTTTCCACGTGATGTGTGTGGGGGAACATGTCAACAGGCTGTATTGCCGTCACTTTATAAGACGTGTCAAGAAGTGCGATATCTCTTGCCTGTGTCGCTGGATTGCAGCTGACATAGACTATAGTTTTTGGCTGCGCATTAAGAATCACCTTAACTACATCTTCGTGCATTCCGGCGCGTGGCGGATCTATAATCATAACATCCGGTCTTCCGTGTGTCCGGATGAATGAGTCTGTTAAAATGTCTTTCATGTCACCGGCATAGAACTCAGTATTTTTTATTCCATTAACTTGAGAATTAAGTTTTGCATCCTCAATCGCTTCGGCTACATATTCAATACCGATGACTTTTTTTGTGTTTTTTGCAACAAAGTTGGCTATTGTCCCGGCTCCGGTATATAGGTCATATACAAGAGGCAAATTATTGTTGTCGTTATTCTCTAAATCAAGACCTGCAAATTTACGTGCAACTTTATATAATTCATAAGCTTGCCGGGAATTTGTCTGGTAGAAAGATTTCGCATTGATCCGAAATCTGAGACCCTCCATATTTTCCTCAATATACTCTGAGCCTTTGAATACCTCGATTTTTTGGTCTGAGATTGTATCGTTAAGCTTGCGGTTCACAACATACAAAAGTGATGTTATTTCAGGGAATTTATCGGATATAGTCTGCAGAAGTGACGTTATGCTGGTTTTATCGTTTTCGCCAAATACCATACATACCATTACTTCTCCTGTAGAGGCGATGCGTATCATTAAAGTGCGAAGTAATCCATTATTTCCCTTGATGTCATAGAATGTCAGATTCTTTTTTTCAGCCTCTTCATATATAAAATTACGTATACGGTTACCGAGATTGTCCTGCAGCCTGCAATCTTCTATATGATACACCTTATCAAATGCACCGGGTATGTGAAATCCGAGGGCATTGTTGGAGTCGGAAAATTCTTTTCCTGATTTTACTTCTTCCCATGTTCTCCATTTCTTGTTGGAAAATGTATATTCCATTTTGTTGCGGTAATCCCAAATGTATTCCGATCCAAGAATTGGAGATATTTCGGGCAGTTCTACTTTTGCGATGCGTGTCAAGGCATCCTCTACCTGCTGCTGTTTATATTTAAGTTGCTCGTTATAGGGAAGATGTTGCCATTTGCAACCACCGCATATCATGAAATGTCTGCATGCCGGCTCAACCCTTATGGGAGAAGGCTTTACCAAAGCCTCTATTTGACCTTCGGCATAACTGTGTTTTTTTCTATTGATTTTTATATTTGCAATGTCTCCGGGAGCACCAAACGGAACAAACACCACTATAGGATGTTCATCTTTTTCATTCCATAATACCCGTGCAACGGCTTTGCCCTCTGCAGCAACTCCGGTTATCTCTATATTATTAAGAGTTGGCAATTCCTTACGTTTACGTGCCATAAATGTATAATGATTCTTAAAGAATAAATTTTGAATACAAAATTACTAAAAATAAGGAACAAATTATTATATTTGCGGTTAGTAATGGCAAAACTGATTGTTATGTCTATAGCAAAATGTATTTGAATATTACTTATGAAAATAAATTGTTTTAGGTATGCGTGCAATTTATTACATTTGTTAAATTTTAGTAGCAATATTGAATTATTTGACAGATACAAACCTAATATTAAGACAGTTTAATTAAACATAAAATAATTATTAACTCTTATGTCAAAAAAAATCTATACATTCGGTGACGGTAAGGCCGAAGGTAATGCATCGATGAGAAATCTCCTCGGTGGCAAGGGTGCAAACCTTGCGGAGATGAATCTTCTGGGTATGCCGGTTCCTCCCGGTTTTACAATCACTACAGAAGTCTGCACAGAATACACACAATATGGCCGTAATAAAGTTGTCGAAGACATCAAGAATGATGTTGAGAAAGCTATAGCTCATGTTGAGGAGCTTACCGGCAAAAAATTTGATGATTCTACTAATCCTCTTCTTGTTTCCGTACGCTCAGGTGCTCGCGCTTCAATGCCGGGTATGATGGATACTGTTCTCAATCTCGGCATGAATGACGCCACTGTTAACACAATGGCAGAGAAGAGTGGCAATCCACGTTTTGCATGGGACAGCTATCGTCGTTTTGTACAAATGTACGGAGACGTTGTTCTTGGAATGAAGCCTAAGAGTAAAACAGATATTGATCCATTTGAGGCTATAATGGATCAGGTCAAAGAGGAAAAAGGCGTTAAATTCGATAATGAACTTGATGTTGATGATCTCAAGGAACTGGTTAAGCGTTTCAAAGTTGCTGTAAAAGAATATACAGGCAAGGACTTCCCCGAATCTGCATGGGAACAGCTGTGGGGTGGTATCTGCGCCGTATTCGACAGCTGGATGAACGAACGCGCCATCATCTATCGCCGCATGAATCAGATTCCCGAAGAATGGGGTACAGCCGTTAACGTCCAGGCCATGGTTTACGGTAACATGGGTAACAACTCTGCAACAGGTGTTGCTTTCAGCCGTGATGCCGCTACCGGAGAGAATATTTTCAACGGTGAGTACTTGATTAATGCTCAGGGTGAAGATGTTGTGGCTGGTGTGCGCACTCCTCAGCAGATCACTGTTGAAGGCTCTCGTCGTTGGGCTAAACTTCAAGGCATTTCAGAAGAGGAACGTCGTGAAAAATATCCTTCTTTAGAGGAGTCTATGCCGGTATGTGCCGCTGAACTGATAGCGATAGCAAACCGTCTTGAAGATTATTATAAAGATATGCAGGATATGGAGTTTACAATCCAGGATGGCAAACTCTGGATGCTCCAGACACGTAACGGTAAGAGAACCGGAGCCGCTATGGTTAAGATCGCTATGGATCTTCTCCGCGCAGGTGAGATCGATGAGAAAACCGCACTTCTCCGCATAGAGCCTCAGAAACTTGATGAGCTTCTTCATCCGGTATTCGACAAAGATGCTCTCAAACGTGCTAAGGTTGTAGCCAAAGGACTTCCTGCTTCACCGGGTGCCGCTGCCGGACAGATTGTATTCCAGGCAGATGATGCAGAGGAATGGGCAGAAAAGAAGAAAAAAGTTGTTCTTGTCCGCATCGAGACATCTCCTGAAGATCTTCGCGGTATGGCTGTGGCTCAAGGCATCTTGACAATGCGCGGAGGTATGACATCACACGCTGCTGTTGTAGCCCGTGGTATGGGTAAATGCTGCGTTTCCGGCGCAGGTGAGATCCTTGTGGATTATAAAGCCAAGACTGTTGAAATGGGTGGTAAGGTTTACCACGAGGGAGACTGGATTTCACTTAATGGTTCTACCGGAGATGTATATGACGGTCAGGTTCCAACAACTGAGCCGGAACTTGACGGTGACTTCGGTGCCATCATGAACCTTTCGGATAAATATGCCAAAACACTGGTTCGCACAAATGCTGATTCTCCGCGTGACGCTAAACAGGCTCGCAAGTTTGGTGCGCAGGGTATAGGCCTTTGCCGTACTGAGCACATGTTCTTTGAAGGAGACCGTATTAAGGCAGTTCGTGAAATGATTCTGGCATCTGATGAAGAGGGTCGTCGTATTGCACTCGCGAAACTCCTTCCGATGCAGCGCGGTGACTTCGAGGGTATCTTTGAGGCTATGGATGGATACGGTGTTACTGTCCGTCTGCTTGATCCACCGTTGCATGAGTTTGTTCCTCATCAGACTGCAACTCAGAAAGAACTTGCCGCTGAAATGGGATTGACTCTTGAAGAGGTTAAGGCAAAAGTAGATTCATTGGAAGAGTTTAACCCGATGCTTGGTCACCGTGGTTGCCGTCTTGGTATCACATATCCGGAGATCACAGAGATGCAGACCCGAGCAATCATTGAGGCTGCCTTGGCTGTTAAAGCACGTGGTGTTAAGGTAATGCCTGAGATTATGATTCCTCTTGTTGGATCTCTTAAGGAACTTCAGAATCAAGCCAATGTAATCAACACTACTGCAGCTAAAGTATTTGAAGAAAAAGGAGAGTCTGTAATTTACAAGGTTGGAACAATGATCGAAGTTCCTCGTGCCGCACTTACTGCAAATGAGATAGCCGAAGTTGCTGAATTCTTCTCATTCGGTACAAATGACCTTACACAGATGACATTTGGTTTCTCTCGCGATGACGCTCCTAAATTCCTCAAATTCTACAAAGAGCACGGAATCATAAAGGTTGATCCGTTTGAGGTATTAGACCAGACAGGTGTTGGTCAGCTTGTTAAAATGGGTGTTGAGAAAGGCCGTTCAACGCGTCCGGATTTGAAAGTAGGTATTTGTGGCGAACATGGTGGTGAACCAAGTTCAGTTAAATTCTGCGCAAATCTTGGCATGAACTATGTGTCCTGCTCACCGTTCCGTGTTCCAATAGCACGTGTAGCTGCGGCGCAGGCAGCAATAGAGGACTAAGACTTAGTTCTATCACATATTAAAGTTAGGCTGTAATGCTCCGAAATAAAGGAGGTTACAGCCTAACATGTTCTTAGGGGGATCGTTCACTTTGAAACAGAAATCGAGCCAAATAAACGGGATTTGCATACACCTCTGCATACACCTCAAAAGAGGGTCGCATACACCGAGCATACACTTCTACATACATTGGGTTTTCCAAAGGGGGTCAAATCGACCTGAGTCAGGGGGTATCCGACACTGTGTTTTCCATGTGTATGTATTTAACTTCTATTCACATAAAAATGTATTTTCGATGGAATTTCACAAGTTGGAGAAGGAGCAAGTCTGGAAGATGAATTTAGACCTAGCTATAAGACGAATAAGACTTGTGACATTTATCGGGAAGCCCTTTCATGGGTATGAAAAGAATTAAGTCTAAAGGCACTTACATATAATTCGTGTTAAGCTCAAACAGTTTCTAAGAACTCTTATTGTGGCCGAAATTGCTGCCAGAAACCATTTATTCCAATTATTGTGCCAGCAGAATTCCTATTGAATTCGGATATATATATGCGTATATAATATGTCCGTCCTAAGAAAGTCCCTTCCAGAATAAAGCCTGTTTTTTCTTCAAGGTTGTAGCAGTTAACATTAATTCGATATCGATTGCTCTCGTATCCAAAATGATTAATAGGATAATCAATCCAACTTAACCCTGATATTGAAGTAATTTGGGACAGTGAAGATATATCATTGCATCGTGCCATCCTTATATTTGAAGCACTGGTATAATAATCACTGGAAAAACCAATAATTTCCTTGTTGTCTGTTTCGTAATCACATCTTGTATTAACATCACAAAATTTCGCTTGATTCCCATCGTCATCAACAAAGAATGGGGCGATAGTTGCACCATTGTCAATAGTAAATGGTCGGACTTCATATTGTTTGGTCGAAGAACTACCTCCAGGATTGCCAGGCTCGTCATCATCTTTTCCGCAAGAGGTGAATGTCAGGCTGAATGTTATGACGAGCAATAACATCAGATACTTTAGAAATTTATCCATTTGTTTTGTTTAATGTCGCCTCCATTCCTGATTTGACGTTTGGTTGTTATACGAAAAAAGCGTGGAATGATTTCTTGTTTATCTTCAAGGAGGCATCGCCAAACGCCTAACATAGAATAAACAGTCCACTCCCACGCCTTATCGGATATCGATACACCCCTTGTCGGGGAGTGGATATGCGACAAGCATGAGCGTCTTTTGACTGCTCTCTCCTCCTATGTTTTGAAATTGGCGATTTCCTTGAAAAGGATAAAGCAAAAAACGCTTCTATATGTCTGTGCACATTTTTTTGCACGCAGACAAAGTTAATGTAAAATTATAAGACATACAAATCAATTTTCAGAACAAATATCCATTGACCTTTCGAACGTTTATAAAAAAACGCTGGTGCAAATAACCATAGGCTTCCTATATATCTTCATAAAACAAGATCCATAACTAAGTGGCTGTATCACTTTGTTATGGATCTTATGATATGTACTAACGAAGCGGTTTAGGGGAGGGGTAAGTCGTTACGACGAATAAATCTAAGTCTTGTTTTGGAGTCACCGACTTCAACCTTTCTCAATATCATTTCCGAGGAAGTAAGTGTCTCAACTATATATTGCTCTGTTTGCTCCCACGCGTCATTGGAATCAAGTTCTCCCTCAAGCGTGATGTCGAGATATACGGTGTCATAATTATTCGGATCAGAAACGTGCCAATCATATACCTTGTCATGAACAGGATTGCCTGACGCTGTCAGATAATATGTTGTTAAGATTCCCCACGACCAGGTGTGTTCGCTTTGAGTAGTAAAATTATAGATACAGTCGCGATCTGAAGAATCTTGTGAGACAAGCTGCCATTGTCCTTTAATCAATTTGGTGTCCATGACATCATCTTCGTCATCGCATCCGGTGAAAGAGAATGCAATAATAGGTAATATAAAGAATAATAAGAATTTATTCATATTATAAGATAGTTTGGTTGTCAAAATATAATACAAAGTTATATATTTTTTTTCAAATATATCTCAACAAATGTTGAGTATGCAGAGTCAACTGGCAATTGCCAAAGTAATGAATATGGCAATCCTTGTCCCTTATTATCACTTGCATTCCGTAACCTTAATCCATATGAGTTTTATGGGCAAGCTCTTGCAAGAGCACGTAATATAGTTGTAGTGCAATAAGGTTTTTATGATATTTACAAAATAAAGGACGCTTTTTCAAGCGTCCTTTATTTTGTAAATAATTTAGATTTAAATCTAAATTATTTTTTAATACGGCTACCGTAACGGTTACGGAATTTATCAACACGGCCTGCTGTGTCAACAAGTTTCTGTTTGCCTGTAAAGAAAGGGTGAGATGAACTTGTGATCTCAAGCTTTACCAATGGATATTCTTTTCCGTCAATTTCGATTGTTTCACGAGATGCCACTGTAGAGCGAGTGATGAATGTTTCATCGTTTGACATATCTTTGAAAACAACCTCACGGTATTCCTTAGGATGAATGTCTTTTTTCATTTTATTACTGCAGTTAAAATTTATTAATATTCTTGACAGGTCGCGATCCCGTCAAATGGCTTGCAAAGTTAACACTTTTTTCAGAAATAACAAAGAGAGAGGGATGAAATTACCCCTCTCTCCTTAGAATATAAAGTTAATTTGAATTACTCGAATTCAACCAATGGTTGATTGGTGCTTATTACATCTCCTTCGTTTACAAGGAAGCGCTTGATCTTTCCACTCATGTCTGAAGCGAGATCATTTTCCATTTTCATTGCTTCATAAACCAGAAGGAGGTCTCCTGATTTAATTTCCTGACCCGGTTTAGCGACAATTTCAATAATTGTGCCACCCATAGGAGCTTTGAAAACAGGACCTGTTATATCGGCCACTTCTTCTTTTTTATCCTCTGGTTTAGCTTCAGTTGCCGTTACCTCCGGTTCAGCTGTCTTCTTTGCTTCAAATTCAGCTTTACGTTTATTTTTCAGATATCCGTTTGCGACTGCCGGGAGCAACTCAAGAAGAAGGAATTCTTCATCATTCTGAGCAAGCTTCACTCCTCCAAATTCAGGAAGTTCGGGATTTGCCGGCGCACGGAATGACGATGTGTCATAAGGACGTTCTACAGCACTTCCGGTAATCTTCTCACGGAATGCGGGATCTATCGCAACCGGAGTCTTTCCATATTCACCCTTTACAAGTGATATGAACTGATTATTTTTATTTGAATAATCGGGAGCACCTTTTCTACGGTCCATTGCAAGTGCAACTGCCTGAGAGCCGACAATCTGGCTGGTTGGAGTAACCAATGGAACCAGTCCTGCGTCACGGCGCACTTTCGGAATGAGAGCCATTGCCTCATCAAGCACATCTTCTGCTTTAAGAGCCCTAAGGTTTGCAACCATATTGGAATACATACCTCCAGGCACCTCTGCATTCTTTACAAGCTCGTTTGGTTTAGGGAATCCGAAATACTCCTCAATCTTATGACATGCATCAAGAAGAGCTTCTTCGTTGTTCTCATTTGCAGCAGCAATAGCCTTGTCGAACTCTGCATCAATTTCTTTTGGCATTTTTGCATAATACTCATCAAAATCATTTGGCCATTTGTCTTTGTTCAAGTCAAAATCTGCCAGAGATTTTCTCGCATTAACCAATTCTTTGCGTATTTTGGCAACTGCCTCCATATTTACTGCCAGTTCTATTCCAAGTTTCTGGCAGAAAATCCATACAAGTTCAATAGCCGGAGCGGCAGAGCCACCACCAAACCACCATATATTTGTATCAACGATATCAACGCCCTTGATAATAGCGGTAAGAACGGAAGCAAGTCCATAACCGGGTGTGCAGTGAGTATGGAAATCTACCGGAACGTTAAGTGCCTGTTTTAGCTTAGGCATGAGTGTGAAGATTCTGGATGGATTGACAAGACCTGCCATATCTTTAAGTGTCACCATCTTGGCTCCAAGTGCTTCCATCGCTTTTGCCTTCTCTACAAAATATTCGTCTGTAAAGATTTTTTCCGGTGCTTCTGTTGTTTTGCTTCCTCCAAACAGACGAGCAAAGAACCCTTTCTTAGCCGGTGCTTCCGCCGGCGTGTCTTTGGGATCAACTGTATAGCACACTGCAGTATCGGCAATACCACCCAATTCGTTAATCATTTTAACTGAATCGCGGATATTATCTATATCATTAAGCGCGTCAAAGATTCGCATTACATTTAGACCATTCTTTATGGCCTCTTTGTAGAACCCCTCGAGAACTTCATTGGGATAAGGTACATATCCGAAAAGGTTACGTCCGCGGGAAAGTGCTGACAGAAGTGAAATGCCTTTCATTTCCTTAGAGCAAGATCTAAGACGATCCCATGGTGATTCTCCAAGATAACGCATCACGGAATCAGGCACGGCTCCTCCCCATACCTCCATGATATAAAATTTAGCCTCACGATAAAGAGGAAGCAGTTTGTCTATGTTCTCTTGTTTCAGACGAGTCGCGAAAAGTGACTGCTGGCCGTCACGTAGTGTGAGGTCTCTGATTTGTAACACTTTCTCCATGTGTTTTGAGTTTTGAGTTTAGTTTTTAGATTCTTCGGTAAATATATATATTTATTTAAATATCTACAAACTATTATAGAAATTTTTCTTTAATTAATATATTTTATGTAAGATATAACAATAATTCCTTATTCAAAGATTCCTTCTACAGATTCTTCTTCATTTGTAGATTCGGATGAAGATTCTATCAGTTCTCCCTCGCAAGAATTGTAATTGTCGGGAAATTTAAATCTGGAATCCTGTTTGTATGGCAGTTTTGGATCTGAATAAACCTTTTGCATGAACAGACCATAAATAGGCAGTGCGGCTTTTGCTCCCTGTCCAAATGCCATAGAGTTAAAATGAATGTAGCGTTCTTCACCTCCAACCCATACGCCTGTTACGAGATCAGGGGTAAAGCCCATGAACCAGCTGTCAGAATTGGAGTTGGTTGTACCCGTTTTTCCTCCCATTTGTGCATTGATTCCATAGCGGCTTCTCAGACTTGCACCTGTGCCACTGTCAACGACATTGAGAAGAATAGACAATATCTTGTAATAAGCATCTTCCGATGTAACTTCGGTCCGGTGTGGCGCAGCTGTATAGATTACGTTACCCTGATTATCCTCGATACGGGTAACAAACACAGGGTCAACACGAATACCACGGTTAGAGAAAGCGGTATATGCTGCTACCATATGACCTACAGGAACATCTACCGTTCCCAGACACAGAGGAAGTGTTGGATCAATATATCCGGTAATACCGAACATCCTCATTTTATTGGCGAGACTTTTGGGTGTTAATTCATTTACAAGACGGGCAGATATCCAGTTGTTTGAATTAGTAAGCGCCCACCTTAAATCTACCATTTCTCCTATTCTGGCACTCCCGGAGTTTCTTGGCGCCCAATTGCCGAATACAGGCTGCGTGTTTGAAAACCTCGAACAAGGAGTGAAATCCTGCTCCATTGCCAAAGTATAAAGAAACGGCTTGGCTGTAGATCCGATCTGACGCTTTCCTCGTGATACCATATCATACTGGAAATGTGTAAAATCCGGACCTCCTACGTATGCTTTGACTTGTCCGCTTATTGGATCCATACTCATAAGTCCTGTCCGTAAAACAGTTTTCATATATAATAATGAATCATAAGGAGACATTGTAACGGTTTTTGACCCCGGTACTATTCTGGTAACAGATTTCCCATTCACTTTCTTTGTCTCCTTTACATACGCGAAAACATCCATTTCATATGGTGTATGAAAAATCTTGTCTATTTCTTCTTCGGAATGTCCGGCATTCTTCATCAGCCGGTAACGCTCGGTTTGTTTTATCGCATTCTTAATAAGCTTTTGAACACCCTGATAACTTAATTCCGCAGGATTGGATGTGTATGGTCCTGTTTTCTGTCCTCTTTTCTCCCGCTCAAACGCAGGCTGTAGATATCCGCCAAGATGTTCGTTTATTGCTTCTTCCGCATATTGTTGCATCTTTACATCAATTGATGTATATATACGCAATCCATCTGTATACAGGTCATAATAACTGCCATCAGGTTTTTGGTTTTTCAAAATCCATCCATACAAAGGATTTTCCTCCCATTGGGTAGAATCAGTATTGTAATTTCCCCACGCCACTCTATATGCAGAATTTGTTTTAAAATCAGAGCGTTTAGGCCTTACTGGTTTCTTTGCTGTCATAAGACGGCGAATCTCTTCCCGAAGATATGGTGCGCCTCCCTCTTTATGATCTACTTTATGATAGTCCAGCTTTAGTGGAAGGGACTTGAGAGAATCGCCTTCCGCAATACCTAAAAAGCCGGCTTTTACCATCTGGTCAATAACGGTATTTCTTCGATTTATGGCTCTGTCTTCATGGCGTAAAGGATTATAGTAACTTGGGTTTTTAAGCATACCGACAAGCATGGCTGCCTCTTCTGCTTTCAGATCCCCGGGTTCCTTCCCAAAATAAACATTTGCCGCCGTTTTGATTCCTACTGCATTGTTGAGAAAATCAAAGCGGTTGAGATACATATTGATAATTTCGTCTTTCGTATAGAATCTTTCAAGTTTAATTGCAATCATCCACTCAATAGGCTTCTGTATCGCACGTTTGATTATATTGCTTGATGGCTGGGAATAAAGTTGCTTTGCCAGCTGTTGAGTAATAGTGGATGCCCCTCCCGCAGATTTGTCACCCATTATTACAGTCTTGACAAGTGTCCTTCCCAAAGCCTTGAAATCAATACCGGAGTGTTCGTTAAAACGAACATCCTCTGTTGCAACAAGAGCGTTGATGACATATGGTGACACAGCATCATAATCTGTATATACTCTGTTACCGGATCCAAAAAAATATCGCCCCAATTCCGTATTCCCATCAGATGCATATACGAGTGATGCAAGTTTGTCATGAGGATCTTCAAGTTCTTCAATAGGCGGCATATAGCCGATTACGCCATTGTAAATTAATACAAGGAAAAGGAAAATACACAGCCCGAGTGCCAGGAATGATGTCCAAAGCCATTTTACGATTTTTTGATTTCGCTTTATTTTACGAACTGTCTTGGGTTCGTGTATATTAAAGGAATCTATATGATCATTCATGATGTGTAATTCGTAAGATTATATAATAAAGATTTATTTCTTCTTTACAGAAAAACCGAATTTACCAATAAGTTCTCCCAACTCATAATAAAATCCATGGCTATATGCCATGACTCCTGATTTCTCGAGAGAAAAACGTCCCGTGTCAGGATCTATGTATCTTTCATCAGCCCGCACATTGAGCACCTCCGCAATAAACATATCGTGTGAACCGAGATTCATTATGGATTTAACTCTACATTCAATTGAAAGTGGAGACTGTTCGATTGTTGGACTTGCCACTTTCTCACCTGCAATTGGAGTCAAGCCTGTTGCATCCCATTTGTTGAAATCTTTTCCGGACCTGACACCACACCAGTCGGTTGCCTCAGCCATATCGGCAGTGGTAATGTTTATTGTAAATTCCATCCGTTTCTTTATGATGGAATATGAGTGACGTTCCGGCCTTATTGATATATAGCACATTGCAGGATCAGTACAGATTGTTCCTGTCCATGCGACCGTAAGCATGTTCCACTCTTTTTCTGATGCACCACAAGAAACTAATACAGCCGGAAGAGGATATATCATTGTTCCCGGTTTCCAAGAAACTTTACTCATTCGAATATGATGTTTTAATCAAATAACAAAAATACAAAAAAACTTTGAAAATAAAATTCAGTAGGTGTAGAATTAAGATATAATTGGGAGTAAATTCTTTATTTATTATTTTTGCATCTTTAAGAACGACTTTATTACAAATCATAAAGAGTTATGAAAAAAATATTTCTCACCGGTGCTACCGGGGTAATGGGAATGGAGGGAATGAAAGAGATTGTCAAGCGCCCTAAAGACTATAGACTTACTGTTCTGGCAAGGCCATCCAAAAAGAATAAGAAAAAATTAAAAATTTTTATAGATAGAGGAGTTGATGTTATATGGGGAGATCTTTTAGATAAAGATTCGATTGATAAAGGAGTACAACAAGCTGATATAGTTCTGCATGTTGGTGGGATGGTTTCACCACAAGCAGACTGGAACCCGGATAAAACAATAAAAATTAATGTAGGCTCCATAATTAATATTGTTGATTCTGTCAAAAGATTAAACCCTGATGCTAAAGTGGTATATATAGGCTCTGTTGCTCAATACGGAAGCTATGAAGTGCCTTATCATTGGGGAGAATGCGGAGATCTTATGTCTCCGGCCATATTCGACGCATATGCTTTTTCTAAAGTAGAAGCAGAACGTATTCTTGTAACATCCGGCATAAAGCATTGGGTTTCGTTGCGTCAAACGGGTATATTGCATTCTGGACTGTTGTTGAAATCGTCTGACCCTATATCATTTCATGTCCCGATAAGAGGTGTGCTCGAATGGATAACTGCAGAAGATTCCGGGCGTCTGCTTGAAAGAATATGCAGAGACAATGTCCCTGATGAGTTCTGGAATAATTTTTATAATATTGGAGGCGGTAAAAACTTTAGATTGACAAATTATGAATTCGAGAGTAAAATTTTAAAAGCGATTGGTTGTCCTCCTCCGGAGAAAATCTTTGAAACAAAATGGTTTGCGACTAAGAATTTTCATGGTTGCTGGTTCAAGGATTCTGATATACTTGATGACATCTTACATTACAGAGAAGATATCGATCCTGAGCAGTATTTTCATATTATGAAATCAAAAACACCGTGGTATTTTAAGTTGGCACCACTTGTCCCGGCTATGGTTATTAAGGCATTCATGCGTAAGGTTGCAGAAAAAAACTTTTTGGGACCACTTTCATGGCTTAATAATGAAAACAAAGAGAAAATAGATGTGGCCTTCGGAAGCATTGATGGCTGGGAGAATATTCCGGATTGGGACAGAATTGATCTTTCAAGGCCGAATGATAATAATCCGCCTGCGACTAATAAATTATTAATGAACAAGGACAGTGTTTTTGAAGTTGTAAAGGAACGTGGGGGAGATGTTTCCAATGATATTGATGATGATTTGAATCCGGAAAAATTATTCGATGTAACATGTTGTCTCGGTCATAAATTCAAATTGAATGCAAAAGCGTTGATAGCAGGAGGTCATTGGTGCCCGGAATGCATGAAAATAAATTGTAAAATATAATGTTCACAGTCCTTATATGAGAAACTTACAGTGCAAAGTGAATTTTATTTAATAAATTTATATTTAACAATCTTATTTTATTATATTTGCGTTATAAGAATACAATAATGTATTTGCAATAAGTAAAATATGAGTAAGTGTTCAAATTTAATTTATGTTTAATGCGAGTTTGTTTTTGAGGCGATTATGGATTGTCAAAAAGAAACAGCAGTAAGTTTAAAAGATTAAAATATACTTACTATCGTTTATTTTTACTACTTACTAATGGATTACAGATAGAAATTATAAACCCAATAAATTATGAGCAATCAAGAATTATTAAAAGCAGTAACAGTAAAAGCCGAGAAGTGGCTTACTCCCCAATATGATGAGACGACTCGTTCAGAGGTGAAAAAAATGCTTGATTCTGATGACAAGACAGAGTTAATAGAGTCCTTTTATAAAGATTTGGAATTTGGGACCGGAGGTCTTCGTGGCATTATGGGTGCCGGATCTAACCGTATGAATAAATATACTGTCGGTGCAGCCACACAGGGGCTTGCAAATTATCTTAAAGACTGTTTTAAGGAAGAGGATCAAATCAGCGTGGTTGTAGGACATGATGTCAGAAACAACTCCCGTAATTTTGCAGAACTTACTGCAGATATATTTTCGGCCAACGGCATAAAGGTATACCTCTTTGATGGACCGTGTCCGACACCTGAAGTATCATATGCCATCCGTAAATTAGGTTGTCAGAGTGGTGTTATGATAACGGCAAGTCATAATCCAAAAGAGTATAACGGTTATAAGGCTTATTGGAGTGACGGAGCACAGATGATTGCGCCTCACGATGTAAAAACAATCGAGTATGTAAATGGCATAACATCTGTTGATCAGATCAAATTCACACCAAACAAGAATTTAATCGTTGAAATAGGCAAAGATATCGATAAACTGTTTTTGGAGGACATACATAAATTGTCTCTTGATCCGGAAGCGGATAAGCGTCATCATGACATGAAGATTGTATATACCCCGATTCATGGTACCGGTAAGCGTCTTATGTATGATTCTCTTAAAATGTGGGGATTTGATAATGTGATACATGTCGAGGAACAAGATATACAGAGTGGAGATTTCCCGACAGTCGTATCTCCGAATCCGGAAAACTCGGAGGCTATGACTATGGCCGTAGAAAAAGCTAAAGAAACCGGTGCAAGTCTTGTCCTTGCGTCCGATCCTGATGCGGACCGTGTAGGGTTGGTGGTAAGAGACAAGGCTGGAAATTATCAGCTTGTAAATGGCAATCAGATATGTATGCTTCTCCTATATTATATTATTACAAAGAATGCAGAGAAGAATTTGCTTAATGGCAGTGAATATTGTGTCAAGACTATTGTTACAACCGAGGCTATAAAGAGAATTGCCGATAAGAATAATGTCAAATGCTTTGATTGTTATACAGGCTTCAAATGGATTGCTGATGTTATACGCAATCTTGAGTCAACCAGCCGCTACATCGGAGGAGGAGAAGAAAGTTATGGATTCCTCGCCGAGACTTTTGTCAGAGACAAGGATTCAATTTCTGCCAACTCTCTCATTGCTGAATGTGCGGCTTGGGCGGCTGACAAGGGTATGAATCTTTATGAGCTGCTTGTAAACATATATGCGGAATATGGATTCTCGCGTGAGCGTGGTGTAAGTGTGGTACGTCCCGGAAAATCAGGTGCGGATGAAATTGTTGCCATGATGAAAAACTATAGGGAGAATCCTCCCAAAGAATTGGCGGGCAGCCCTGTAACATGTATTAAGGATTACCTTGATCTCAACTGCAAAAATCTGAAGACTGGAGAAGTTGAAAAGCTTGATTTCCCGACAACCTCAAATGTTCTTCAATTCTTTACGGAAGCAGGAGACAAAGTATCTATCCGTCCGTCCGGTACTGAACCAAAAATTAAATTCTATGTTGAAGTTCGTGAAGATATGAAGTCTGTTGATGAATACGAGAATCTTGTTATTAAAGCTGAAGCTCATATTGATCAGGTGCTTAAAGAACTGGGTGTTTAATATATTTAGCCTTATAAATTAAAAAGTCCGCTTCGAATTCGAAGCGGACTTTTTAATTTATAAGGCTAAATACACCCTCAATAATATTGTATGTGAGAATTAAACAATTACTTTTAGTGAGGATGATGCGTTAACTATGATGAATACTCCACGACGTGAAGAGACAAGAATTGAGCGACCGGTTACATCGGGTATTGCCTGATCTATAAGGCGCCCGTCAATGGAAAACAGCTTTATCTCTTCTCCCGGGACAGCTCCCTCTACAATTAATTTACCGCCAATAGTTTTTACGGACATTTTTCGTGTATTCTGATGCTCGATAGATTCAATGCCGCTTGATTCTTCACCCTTTGTTAAAAGAATATTATCAAGGTAGCAAAATTCGGATTCATTTCCGTTGCATAGTTCAAACTTCAAAACGGCATTCTTAATATTATTTATCGGATATGTAACTCTTGTATAACTGTTCTTATTCAAAGAGACAGACTTAAGACTGTCGGATGTATTCAAAACATTCCATTCTTCCTGACCTGAGCGAATATATACTTTTATTTCCGCTTTATTAGAACCGTAATTATTTGGTGTGCTGAGTTCAAAAGTCAATGACTTTAGCGGAGTCTCAATAGGGGCACTTATAAGTTTTCCTGATTTTTTTAAGCCTACAGCATGAGATCCATAGCCACATGCTCCTATGGTTTTTATGATGTTGGCATTGGATAAATCCCATGATGTAAAACTGCCTTTAATTCCGGTTGAATCTTGTAAGGTAAGAGGAAGACCCTCAAAATCCTCAAAAAGAACGGCATCATTAATACCCAAAGTGAAACGGATATTTTTTATAGTGCCTCCATCAGTCGGAGACACTTCGGAAATTTTACTGACAGAGTAAGGCATCGCAGTGCCATCCCATGTTTTAAACCTGGTGATTTTCTTTAATCTGTAATAGCCAGGGTATGGATCTCCAGAACCATCAATAACTGTTCCTGATACATTTGTTGTCGGCATTGCACGGAGTAGCTCATAGTAGTTGTGCTCCGGATCGGCATTTACCCGATTCGCATTCCACGCTGCATTGTTTGTGGAATCTACCCTGAACACAAGCATTCCGTTACCCGGCAGATAGGCGTCCCATTTACTTTTTTGTCTGTTTTCAAATATGAAAAATTCATTGGCAACAGGAGAGTTGACTCTGTAACTTTTTCCGGATGTGCCAAGATATGGGAGTGTATACTCAGCCGGTTCGTTTATTAATTCAGGATTATTAAATCCGTTGGCATATCGTTCGTATGCTGAATACGCCACAGGGGTGCGTGCATAGTTATTGTAACTTCCGGATGCCATTACAGACCAGAGTCCGGGATGTGCACTTTCGCCTCCGCTTCCGCTGTAATCGGTGTCGTAAAGGTCTGCGACACCAAGAACATGGCTGAACTCATGTACGATAGTGCCTATGCCATCAATAATTTTATTGTTTAGCGGACCGTAAAGTTCTGTAGAACATGCATAGCGCCCCATTCTCACTCCATCCCGAATACCATATGTCGCGGATGCATGTGGCCAGATAAACCTGCTGTTGTTTCCGGAGAAATTAGAACCTGCTCCTGCAAAAATGAAATAAACCATATCAACAACTCCATCTCCATCTGTATCATAGTTAGAGAAATCTATTAATTGGTCTGCTGCGTCAAGACTTGCCTGAACGACTGAAGAAGCTCCGGATGTTCCATTAGGAGAAGTGCAAGACTTGTTTATTTTTATTGGTCCTATGACATCGAACTGTGGCCTGAATCTACCTCCTGAATTATCTGAGAAATAATCGTGAACACTTCCCGTATATGTCTCCCAGACATTTGTGTTTAATGCATTGAATCCTGTATATTCTGGCTGGTTTATCATGGCTTCGAAGATGTCGTGTGCATCGTTACGGGTAAAAGACCGGTCACTGAATTCAACAAGAATTACCAATCCTCTGAATTTGCTGTAATCGAATTTGGTGCCAGCCAATTTATGGATAGAATGCTGTTTGCGGAGACTTACCGACAACTGTCTCATCTCGCGTTGTCCTGTAGAAGGAGAAGGCGTTATAAAAGTAGCACTCTGTTTGAGAAACTGCTTCTCTCTTAAAGTCCGTTCTTCTGCATTGTGTGCTGTTATATTTGAGGATATCAATTGAGACTTTGCAATATCCGCATACTCCCAAGCACCGGTCTTTTCTGATTTGATAACAGTATAACCGTCGAGTGTAGTGTGGAAATTCAGATATTCATCTCCATGGAGTTTGATTGTAAGATTTGTGCCATCTGGCTGCTGAACTGTAACCGGTTCAGGACAAGCTATGACTGCTCTTAGCGGTGAACAGATTGTAAATAGTATGATAAGTAAGATAAATTGTTTCATTATCTGGATGTTAGATTTGTTTGTATGTTAATTGTAAATATATGTAGGATATTCGATAGAAAATAGTGAAAGTCAGACAAAATCCCAATTATGGTTTAAGCCAATTTCTGAGTAAAGATAGTAAAATAAATAAATTAATCATAATAATTATTAACTTTGTGTTGCAAATCATTGATTGTTTAATCTAATTACAGGTAAAAGAATTATAGATTTTTTCTGTTCTATTTTAAACAGTTCTTAAAGAACTATCCTGATGTACACTGCATTTGACATTTTATCTCTAAAAAAATCAATATGAATGCTTCTTTTTTAAAAAGATCCGATTGCTTAAATACTCATAGAAGCAAGTTTACATCCGTCATAAAGAGCATTTTACTTTTTTTTGCTATATTTGTTTACGGTGCATATTCTGTGAGTCAGACTTATGAATTTTCCTCGTCAGATGTGATTGCGCTAAATAAAGACGTTAGAAAAGTGAGAGATGCCACAGATAAGCTTGCGCTTGTGATTCAAAAAAAAGATAATAACTGGTTCTGTCAGTTTAAAATCGGAGTTAATCCTGGACCTGTATGGCCACTCATATCTCTTAAGAAGGAGTTAAGTTCCAAAAACTTTAAATTTATTCATGGTGTAGGCAAAGATTTCACCTTTGAAATTTATGACAAAAAATTTGTTTTCTATTTCCAGAATGACAGAATCTCTTCCGTAAATGAATCGTCAGGTTTTGTGAAGCAATTTGTGGCTCTTTATGCAGAATTGGATAAATCCTATTCTTCGGTCGTCCGGGATTCACATAAAGGATATTCATCATCGGGCAACAACAGGAAAGATGACAGCCGGAATAAGCTCTTTCCTTCATCAGGGAATTTAACAGCAATTACATTCGCTAATCATCCCTTTGGATTTATGCCACAAGGTCCCTTGCCCCAGTCAGAAGCGTGCGTTTATCTTAGACGGGCTGGTTGGCCCTCTGATCCGTATGACAGCTCATTAATCAGTATTATATCCAGTACTCAGTTTAAAATACCATTTAAAATGTATGGGAAAGATGTCATGAGTATGTACATGTCTTGGTATAATGGAGAAAACAAAGGATATGATTTAGAAGTGTCGGATTATAAAACAAGATGGACTAAAAATGATGCCATATGTTTGGCTCAAAAAATGTATGAAGAACTTATAAATAATGAATACAGTGATATCGAAGTGAGATATACTTATTCGGGCAATTTTTACCAGAAAGCAGTAACAAATGGATCTGTTTATATTCAGATTGAAGCTCATGAATGTTCTACAATCAATAGTTGGGATTCATTCGGAGTTTGTATGAATGTGTATTATTAACATTAATCAAGATTCGTTAAACGAATTGAATGTTGTGAATTAAGACACTATAAACCAATCGTATGAGATTTGATGAGATATTAACCAATGATGATATGCTGGATGGGCTTTGGGATATGCATTTTGATGAATGCACCCCAATTCAAGAGAAAGCAATTCCTATAATACTTGAGGGGAAAGATCTTCTCGCCTGTGCGCAGACCGGAACAGGTAAGACAGCAGCATATCTGTTGCCTGTAATTCATGAGCTTGTTGAGGGAGGATATCCGCAGGATGTGATTAATTGCGTAATAATGGCACCGACACGAGAACTCGCTCAGCAAATCGATCAACAATTGCAGGGTTTTGCATATTTCATGCCCGTTACAGGAGTGGCTGTATATGGCGGGACTGACGGATATACATATGAACGTCAGAGAAAGAGCCTGAAAATGGGAGCGGATATTGTGATAGCTACTCCAGGAAGATTGCTTTCACATGTAAACATGGGATATGTTGATCTGTCTAAGGTATCATTCTTTATACTTGATGAGGCAGACAGAATGCTTGATATGGGATTCTACGATGATATAATGCATATTGTCAGAAAATTACCGCAGGACAGGCAGACATTATTGTTCTCCGCTACCATGCCGCTCAAAATCCAACAGATGGCGACAAAGATACTGCGAAATCCGGAGGTAATCAAGCTGTCTGTTTCTAAACCGGCAGACAAAATCAATCAATCGGCATATATTTGCTATGAAAATTCAAAAATTCCCCTCCTTTTGAACATTTTCAATAAAATGCCTCCTGCCCGAGTAATAATCTTTTCTTCATCCAAACTTAAAGTTAAAAACCTTGCAAGGGAACTAAGAGGCAAAAACATTAAAATCGCAGAAATGCATTCAGATCTGAATCAGAATCAGAGAGACGATGTTTTGCTGGATTTTAAGTCGGGAAAGATTAATGTGATTGTGGCCACAGATATACTTGCCAGGGGCATTGATATTGATGATATTGAAATGGTTGTTAATTTTGATGTGCCACACGAACCTGAGGATTACGTACATCGTGTCGGACGAACTGCCAGAGCAAATAGAGATGGCATGGCAATAACTTTTGTTACACCAGAGGATAGTTTTAAATTAAAAAGAATTGAGAAATTACTCGGTAAAGAAGTGCCCAGAGTCGATGTGCCAGAAGAATTGGGTGGAAATGCTGTTATAAAAGATAAAAATGAAAAATATAACAGCAAAAGTGGGGAATCAGGTTACAGGAGCAGAAAAAAGAGAGATATAAAAGGAAACAATAAAGAGCCCAATTCAGGAATAAAGTATAAGAAAAAGACAAGATCCAAGTATAATAAGGATAAGTCGAAAGTACAGAACCGTCAGTTCTCAAAAGAGCAAACAACAGCAGTTAATGAGCAAGCATAACAGGCCGTTTTTATTTAAAAGGTTTAGTGTTGAACATAACCACAGCTCCATGAAGGTTGGGATAGATGCTGTTATTCTTGGAGCCTGGGCGTGTGTGCCTCCGACAGCTGTAAATGTATTGGATGTGGGATGTGGGTGTGGGGTAATTTCAATGATGATTGCGCAACGGTTCCCCAAAGTATTTATCAAAGCCATTGATATAGATGAAGAATCTGTAAAAGAGTGTAGTTACAATTTTAAACTATGTGAATGGCGAGACAGGCTCAATGCCGAATTGTGCAATTTTAACGATGAGACAGATAAATTCGATTATATTATATCTAATCCTCCATATTTTGAAGACGGTTTAAAACAATTTGATTCAAGTCGGCTTATTGCCAGGCATCAGGGCGATTTAAGTCCTTTGGAATTATTAAAACGAGGAGAATTATTATTGAATGATAATGGTAAAATAGGTCTGGTTTTGCCATATAATCAGCTTGAAAGTCTGTTGTCGTATACAGAAAATTCAAAATTGAAGCCATGCCGGATACTTAATATTGCCGGCAGACCGGGTCTTGAATTTAAGCGCAGTTTCCTGGAATTGGGAAAAAATACATTAAATAAGTTGGATGAGCGCGATGATTGCGTATGCACAAATGAAATACTTTTTATAGAGAACCGTAATGGTGAGTATTCAGATGAATACAAAATCCTGTGTAAAGATTTCTATCTTAAATTTTAGTAACGGATCAGCAGGTGGCTTAATCTTTTATTCCACTTAGGAACTGTTTAAATTTATTTTCGAGGAATTTTGAGAGTAATTTTTGAGATGTTTCCGCGAGTTGAGAAGGGAGAAACCTATCGGTTTTGACCGACGAAACTTGGCGGAAACAGCCAGAAAGAACCTCGAAATTACCGAAAGAACTATTATATAAAATTTTTCGTAATAAATTTAAACAGTTTCTTAGAATTGCAATTTTATTTGAAAATTTGTAACTTTAAGAAAATTTAACCGATTATGAATAAACATTAGACGATTCATTTTGTCTAAACAAGAAAATAATTCACATTAAGATTAAAGCTATGAAAAGAATACTTTTTAGCCTGACATTTCTCATGATATATGGTGGCTTTTCAGCTGTTGCCCAAGATTATGATGACATTTATTATAATCCTAAGAAAGACAAAGTGGAACAGTCTCAAAAACAGAAGAGAAAGCAGTCCTATTATATAAAGGATTTTGAAAATATAGATGTGGATGACTATAACCGGAGAGGGCAGTATTATAGTTCTCCTATAGATACAATCGGCACTGCAGCTGAGACAGGGGAGGATTTTGTATATACCCAGCAGATACAAAAATATTATAATCCGACAATCGTTGTCGATAATGCTAATGTTCTCGGTGATATACTTGAAAACAGCTATGGAAATGTAGAGATTGTATTTAATAATGGCAATCCATATTTTGTGCCTGCATGGGGATGGCCATATTATTCATATTCCTGGAACAATCCTTGGTATTGGGGTTGGGGAGGAGTTTGGAACAGACCTTGGCAGTGGGGCCCCAATTGGACATGGGGGCCGTCATGGGGCTGGGATTATGGCTGGAGCTGGGGTTGGGATTTCGGCTGGAACTGGGGCTGGGGACCCAGTTGGAGCTGGGGACCTAACTGGGGTTGGGGCGGATGGTATCCAAACCGTCCGGTTTACTCGAATTACCGTCCTAACGGAAGGTATCCCAACAGACCTGGTCATAACTGGGCAGCCAACACCCGCCCTGGTGGAAACTATGCTTCCGGATCCGGGAGGTATCCTGTAGGCTCACATGCTCCGGCAATAGGTAACAATAGCAATATTTATGGTGGCAATACAAGCAACCACCATCGCACCTATAATGGCACAAACAGAAATTATTCCAATAACAAGACAGGTGTGAATGGTTCCGTTACAAACGGTAATCGTGGCTATACAGTCGGGAATAATGGTCACCGCACATATAATAATTCCTCAAACTCAGGAACGAATAACAGCGGTTATACAAATAATAATTCAAACAATCATCGTAGCAATAGTAATAGCTACAATAATAATTACAATAACTCTAATTCAAACCGTAACAGTTATAACACCCGCAATTATAATAACACCAGCAGAAGTAATGGCGGAGGTTTTAGCGGAGGAAGCAGAGGTGGTGGTTATTCCGGTGGTGGCGGATCTCGCGGACGTCACAGATAACGGATAAAAACAAAACAGATTATGCGGGTATAATTATCAGTCTATTCGTATAATCTGTTTTTTAGTTTTAATTGTTTATATATAGAATGATTACACTATGTGGTTATTGGGGAATTCATAATTTTACCTCGGTAAAAAGTTTAATGGGTTCAAGGAGTAAATAGTAAAAATTAAGGTTTATGAAAAAGATTTCCTTATTATTTGCAATAAGCTGTATGCCATGCATTGGCTATGCTCAAAGTGCAATTGATGCATATAGATTTTCTCAACCAGATTTGAGGGGAACGGCAAGATTTGTTTCGATGGGTGGTGCCTTTGGTGCTCTCGGTGGTGATCTTTCGACTTTATCGCAAAATCCAGCCGGTATAGGAGTGTACAGAAGTAATGAAGTGGGTTTTACACTTGATATGGATTTTCAAAAAGCTACCTCTCAGTCCAATGGAGATAAAACATCATTATCGCAGAACAAGTTTTATCTGGATAATATCGGAGGAGTCGCTACAATCCGCATGGGAGGAGCTCTTAGAAATCTGAATTTTGGTTTCACATATAATAAGGCTGTTTCATTTAATCGCAGATACAAGGGATATACACCTAATCTTCAAAATTCGATGTCTAACTACATAGCAGGTATTGCCAATGTCTCTGGACTTACTGTAGCGGATGTCGAGTCTACTGATAACTATGATCCATATTATCCTACAGATGGAGGAATAGCTGCAGACTGGCTCGCTATTTTAGGTTATGACTCGTACCTTATCAATCCTAATGGAGATCCGGATCATCCTTCCTGGACAGGCCAGTTCGGAAACAATACGAGAGGAATTGGTAATTTTGACGTTGAGGAAAAAGGCAGTGTGGATGAGTATAATATAGCTTTAGGTGGTAATTTCAATAATAAAGTATTTTGGGGAATTAATTTTGATATAATTAATTTCGATTATAAACTTGATGCCTCATGGGAAGAGAATCTTCAAAATGCATATGTATATAATCCTAATACATCGTACATAGAGCAGACTGATTCCCGTTGGGCAATGAGAAATTTTTATAGGGCCAATGGTACAGGATTTAATTTCCAAGCCGGTTTGATCGTAAAACCGATTCAGGAACTTCGCCTTGGATTTGCATTCCATACTCCAACCTGGATAGGTATCACAGAAACATATCAGGCTAATACAAGGATGAGATATTATGGTCAGGATCTTTCAGCGAAAACTAATAATGGCATTCCTGGCAGTCAGGACTATAATTTTTCATCTCCATGGAAAATCATGTTCAGTGCGGCAGGTGTGATAGGCAACAGTTTTATATTATCCGCAGATTATCAAATTGATTTTTATAAAACCATGAAATTTTCAGAACCGACCGGTTATAGCTATGGATATGACTATGGTGATGATTATTGGGATTGGGGTATTTTCCCGGCACCGGCTGCTCCTACCAGATCAAGCGACGCTTATGAATATACAAACCAGGATGTAAAAGATATATATCGTTCTACTAATACACTAAGAATTGGAGCGGAATATAGAATTACTCCAAAATTCAGTGTCCGGGCAGGGTATAGTTTTGTTTCTTCTCCGGTTCAGGCAAAAGCAAAAGAGGGTAGGGAGACTATTTATACCGCTGGAACAATTCCAAATTACAGATTTGACAACACAACAAATTATATAACTTGTGGACTTGGTTATAGAACAGGTGGCTTTTATATTGACCTTGCTTATGTGTATAAACATATGGGATCTGTATATCATGCATATACTCCGGATCCATCTGTGCCTGATTATCCAAGTCCGTCAGCCAAATTGAATTTTAATAATTCAAGAATAGTTCTTTCAACAGGTTATAAGTTTTAGAAACTGTTAAACACTCACTTTAAATATGATAGGATGTATAGACAATACTTCCTATCATATTTTTTTTGCCAGCAACATTATAGTCTTTTGGGAATCAAACGCTCTGAATGCATATAGAAAAAGATCTTTACCCTCACATGTTTTTAACTTTTTTACAAGTTCTTGGGCTGTAAGCGGAAAGTTTCGCACACATACATTAAGTTTTTCTCCCTTTAGCTTTTTTGAAGTCTTTTTATCAATAACTTGTTCAATCTCCAACACTCTGCCTGGAAAATCGGGATAATATATCTCTGACACATACAGAGACGTATTTGGTGAAAGACGAAACATTCCCGGGAATTTATTGCATAATGCTCCATATGCTGTAACTTTCATTAACGCAGGGTTGGGCTCATACAAATACTTACATCTTCCAAAAGAAGATTCTTCTATAATATTCGCATGCTTATCATTAAGCTCATCGGCAGAAAATTGTATTGTTCTATGCTTATCGCTTTTGATAAAGTCTATGATTGTTATCCCCTTAAATAAAGTTCCATTTTCTATTTCCACCAATATCTCCTTACATTCATTCCTGACAGACACAATGTGTATTTCTCTGATATCATTAATTTGGTTTAATATCGATGTAATATCTAATAGGGGAGAAGCCTTGACAAGTATTCTTGGCGCAATTTTCTGTAGCAATTCAAAATTCTTTATTATGTCCGGCTCACAATCCGAGAATGAATATGTTCTGCGATTTGATTTATCACGTCGCGCGGGATCGATATATAAAACATCAAATGGACAGCCTGTTTTGAATTTGTCGTCTGTTAATTCTTTACAATATGTGATAGAGTCGTTGCAAAGAACATTCAGCGTATTGTCTTTTAGTATAAGTGATGAATTATGTCTTAACACTTCACATTTAAGGGGGTCTATATCTATTGATGTAACATGATTGAGGCTCAATGCCATTGTCATTGAGTCGATGCCAAGACCTGTTGTCATGTCTATAATTCGTTGTCCTGTGCCTGCAATTTTAGTATTGTATCTTGCAACCAACTCATCCGAGGCTTGTTCTGATGATATGTTGTCAGGAAATAAAAAACTGTCATTCTGCAGGAATGACCTTAATTTCAATTTGTTTTTTGATCGTAATGACAATTGCATTAAAGCAAAATCAAGGGGGAAATCAACAGGCTTGCCCGATAATTTTAATTTTAGCGATGCTGTATCTTCTGAAGCGTTTTCCTTAATGAATTTGTAGAAACTATCTGTCAGGTCCGAAATCATTACATCCATTAAAGTATTTTTTGATTAATCATAACTGCAAAATTAAAAATAAATGAGTATTTTTGTATTATATTCTTATTTAATCAGCATAGATTAGATTTTGAGAAACGTATGATTAGATATATCACATATACAATAATATTATACCTATTAATATCTTGTCCACTGTCTTTATATTCAAAAGAACCTGAAGCTTTTATTGTTGTAATTGATGCGGGACATGGTGGCAAGGATGTAGGGGCTGTTGACAACGGGGCAAAAGAGAAAGATATCAATCTTGGCGTTGCAAAGAAACTGTCGGGAATGATAAAGAAGAATCTTAAGAATGTGAAGCCAATATTAACTCGCGAAAATGATACATATCTTACACTACAGGAACGCGCCGCAATAGCAAATAAGAACAAGGGGAATCTGTTTATTTCAATACATACCAATTCCGTAGACAAAACAAATTCAAATAGAGCCAATATTCAAGGAGCCTCTGTATATGCTCTTGGCTTGCACAAAGACCAAAATAACCTTCAGGTAGCACGGAGAGAAAACTCTGTAATTGAACTTGAAAGTAATTTTGAGCAAAAATACAGCGGTTTTGACCCGTCAAAAGATGAGTCTTATATAATATTTGAAATGGCACAGAAACATAATCTGAGCCAAAGTCTTAAGTTTGCCAATCTCGCCCAAAAGAATCTTGTGTCATTGGCGGGAAGGGCGGATAAGGGGGTGAAACAGGCCGGCTTTTGGGTGTTGTGGGCGACATCAATGCCTTCGGTGCTTGTTGAGCTTGATTTTATTTGTAACCCGAAGTCGGCAGAGTTTCTTAATTCCGAAAAAGGTCAAGAGAAATTGGCTAAAGCACTTTGCTCTGCTCTTGAAAAGTATTTCAGGACAAACAAAAACAGTTCTACGTCAGAGACTCAAGATAATACAGACAGCAAAGCTTCTTCAAATATGCCACCGGTATTGGCACCGTCCGCAGAAGAAAATAAGAAAATAAATTATTCATCAAATAACAAGATTGTATCAAGTCAGTTGCCAAGAAAAAGAAGATCTTTGTCGGCAAGGAAGTTATCTGATGCCAGAGCGGTTGAGGCTGACGATATAAAATTACATACTGAAAACGAACGTATGGCGGTAGCACAGCCGGCTTCTGTCGCTTTAGAATCTGTTCAGGAGGCTTCTTACAATGAGTCTTTATCAGGTTCAAAAAAATCCAAAACAAATATAATTGAAAAAACATCCGGAGGGAAAAACACATATAAAGTTCAACCTTCCAAATACAAACCACGTCAGAGTCACATACATAAGGTTTATAAGATACAGGTTCTTGCGAGTTCAGAATTGCTTAAACAGAATAATCCGCGTTTTTGTGGTTTAACACCAATTAAATCATTTAAAGAAAGAGGATTATATAAATATACATATGGGGAGAGTTCCAATAAATCAGAAATAGAAAAGTTGCTGTCCGATGTCAGAAAAAAAATTCCGGACGCTTTTATTATTACAAACATAAAATAATTTCACAGGAACAGTTTTAATTTGCTAATTGTTGTATTAGCATAAAAGTTACGAATATAAAGGGTTATGAAAAAATTTGAAAAATCAGAATTAATTATAGGTGTTTCAGTTATAGCAGCAATATTAATATTAATATTTGGAATTGAATATTTGAAAGGTATTAATCTTTTTAGCCCTGCTAACTTTTATTATGCATCCTATGATAATGTGTCGGAACTTGAGATTTCTGCTCCGGTGTCAATAAACGGTTATAAGGTAGGGCAGGTCAGAAGTATAGAATTTGATTATCAAAAGCCGGGTAAAATAAAAGTCCTTTTGGCTCTTAACAAGAATTTGAGAATACCAGCTGATTCAAAGGCAATGCTTGGAAGTACGCTGATGAGCGGATCTTATATTGATCTTCATCTTGGCAATGACAGTAGAATGCTTGAGATTGGAAGTAATATCCCTACAGAAGAATCGTCTAATCTAATGGGAGCTGTTACAAATGATATTCTTCCGTCTGTTAGCCAAATAATGCCTAAAGTAGATTCGTTGCTGATAAATCTAAATAACTTAACGAGTGATCAGGCTCTTATTGCATCAATACAAAGATTAGATGAGATTACTGCTAATCTTGCCAAGACTTCAGCGTCGTTAAACAATACAATAGGCAGGGATGTGCCTCCTATCCTTAAGAATATTAATAAAATTACACTTGGAGTAGATACTGTCGTAGGCAATCTTGGAGAACTCTCGAATCAATTAAAAACGCTCCCGCTTAATTCGACTTTTGAAAACGTAGAATCACTTACTGCTAATTTGAATGAATTCTCTGTCCGGTTGAAAGATCCAAACTCAACACTGGGTATGCTTACAAGTGATCCTGAATTATATAATAAATTAAACAGAGTTGCGGCAGATATAGACTCCCTTATTCTGGACATAAAAAAGAACCCAAAACGTTACATAAGTATAAAACTATTGTAATCATTATTATATTAATTGAAATGATAAGTGAGTATAAAAAGAAATAAATACTTATTATTTTTTTAATTTGAACATTTGTTTATCGGTTCCATTTATGATACATAAATGGAACCGATATAATTTTTGCACTTATGTTGCTAAGCTGTTGTTTGAATTCGTTTCAAATAACAAATTAATTTTAATACGGTATTATCAGAGTTTATGAATGCTTAATATAAATAATATTTGTAGAGAGGTGTTACAAAGAGCTGTATTTCTGAGAATTACAAACCATTATAATAGAGCGCATCTTGCGTGATGTCTAATATATTGAATATTAGCGCGATATAAATACCCTAAAAAAACAAGAAAAACAGGACTTTTTTTTTAGAAATTTTTGTTATTATTTTGTAGTCCAATGATGACCGAAGATTTTAGAAATAATTGGACACGTTGTCTGGAACTCATCAAATCCAATGTAGGTCCGGAACGATTCAACACGTGGTTTGCATGTGCAAAACCTCTCGCTTTTGACGGGGAGAGGATTACATTGCAATTACCAAGTATGTTCTATTATCAGAAGTATGAGGATGATTTCTTTGATATACTCAGTCTTGCCTTGAAGAAAACATTCGGCTACAAGATTAAGCTTAATTATGAGGTTAGGGTTGTTAAAAATGACAAGAAATCTACCGTAAAAATTGAGAGTCCACAACAATCGTCTCCATTAAAAAGCAAATTGGCATCTTCCTATCTTCGTGAGCCAATTGAGAAACAGGAAGTAGATTTTGACCCTCAGCTCAATTTTGAATTGAATTTTGAGAATTATTGCGTAGGAGAAAGCAATAAATTACCTGTGACAATCGCAGAATACATAGCAGATAATCCCGGTAAGCAGGAATTCAATCCATTTTTTCTGTATGGAAGTGTAGGTGTTGGTAAAACTCATCTTATGCAGGCAATCGGTATTCGCATAAAGGAGAAGAATCCTAATGCGAGAGTACTGTTTATACCGATGAAGCAATTTCAGACACTCTATGCAAATGCAACGATGAAGAAAGATATCCCATCCTTTATAAATTGGTTTCAGCATATGGATGTGATTCTTTTTGATGATTTGCAGGAGTTGTCAAATAAGACCGGTACGGCCGAAGCTCTATTCCCGATATTCAATCACCTCCAGTTGAACAGAAAGAATATTATATTCACATGTGATCGTCCTCCGATGGAACTTGACGGTATATCCGACAGATTGATTGACCGTTTCAAATGGGGAGTTGTCGAATCGTTACAGAAACCTGATTTTGAACTTAGAAAAAAGGTACTCAGTTTTAAGTCTCGAAAGAACGGTTTAGGGTTGTCCGATGATGTGATTACTGCAATTGCAATGAATATCAACGGGTCTATACGTGAGCTTGAGAATATAGTAAATGGTCTTTTAACACGTTCAATTGTAAAGAATGTGCCGATATCTGTTGAACTCGCCCATGAAGTAATGAGTCATGTGGTTAAGATTCCTGAGAAGAAATCAATTAATTTTGACATGATTGTTGAAACTACGGCCGAGTATTTCAATATAAATGCTGATGCGATATTCTCACAGAGCAGAATTCGTGATATTGCGGATGCCCGCCAGTTAATAATGTATCTGTGTCATAAACATACACAATTATCATCACCTTCAATTGGAAGCAAATTAAACCGCAGTCATGCAACTGTTCTTCATGGAATATCTTCCATAAAAGACAGGCTCCCGTTCTCAAAAGAGCTTAGTAGTGCTTTAAGTTCCATTGAAAGTGAACTTCTTAAGTAAATCTTAAAAAATTTTTGCACTTCCCGCCTGATCTCGTTGGTAAGATAGACTTCTATTCAATTTTCCCTTAATAAACTTTGAATTCCTCTAAAACAAACTCAAAGTCATTAATAAACCGTCTGATTCCCCGTTTACTCTCTTGAGCGAGTGAACGGGGAATCTTTCGGGTTTAAGAAAGAGCAGGTCTGGAAGCCGAACTTCGGCTGGGCTATGCGACTGATGAAACTTGGAGAAATTAGTCAAAAAGATCCCTTATATGAGCCAATAGAATTTAGCAAACACTCTCTAAAAAATTAAATTCGTGTTAAACTCTTAATCATTCAATTTAATGTGGTCAAGAAGTATGTCAAGGGTAAGGGGATCAACATTAAGTGATTTCAATATCTTAGTGTCTTCGATAAAGTCTTTTTCAAAACTATTAGGATCAATTTCTAAAGACTTCTTATAAAGGTTATAAGCGTCTTGCAATTTCCCTTTAAGTAATTTGATATGTCCTGCATTCATGAAATCCGTAGATTTAAGAGTGTCAGAATTATTTGTCTCATTATAAGTTAGAATTTTATTGTAATATTGCTCACTTTTATCATAGTTTTTGTTTAACAGTTCCGACCATCCGATAGCACGCCATATTTTGATATTTTCCGGATCAATATAATTGGCATGATAAAAAGATTGTATCGCTTGGGAAATATTGCCGGATTCAAGATAAAGGTTTCCAATATTAAATATAATCAGGAGATTTTCAGGGTCTAACTCAAGCGCTTTATTATAATAGTTTCGTGCATCATGAGTATGCCCCAGTTTCATTGAGAGGGTTGCCAGTTGCTTTAAAAGCCATAAATTTGGATTCTTTAGCAATTCAGCTTTGCGATAAGACTGGAGTGCTTCGTCATATTTATTAAGACACTGATAGCAATATCCGATCTTTTCCCAATAATAACTTTCACCGGAACATTGGGATTCTAAATTTTTATACCAGTAAATGGCATTATATTGTTGTTTTAATTTAAAGTAATATTCTGCAATAACCTTTGAAATATCATCATTGACGATTTCTTTTCCAACTATGGGAAACTCATCAAACCTCCATAATTTATTGAAGGGATTTTCAAATTCATTACGTTTGTTAAACAATTTAAAAAAACGATGAAAAGTTTTTATAAAACTCCTTGCTGTATCTTCAAACACAGGTGATGTGTCTATTTTATGAAAACTGCCCAACGCTTCTTTGGCCTGTTCAAGTTGAAGCTGCAATTGGTTAATCATTCCGGAAGATTGGTTTGCCGGCAATTTTTGTAAAGCGAAAGCTAAAGAATACTTGTCTGAATCGCACAAAGCATTCCCTAAAGATTCTAATATATCCGTGTTAAAGCTATTAGGTTCATTATTCGAAAAAGCAGGATGCATTGGGGAGAATGGCACGAACCAGGCATCAACCGCATTAAAGAAATGGAATTGCTTAAGATTGGAGAAACTTATCATCATCAGATCCGCTCCTTCAGATTGCATTTCTGATAATTCTTTAAGCTTATCTGCAAGTCCGGTATTTTCCATAATCTCTTCCCATGCAGGATTATTTTCAAGATCCTCGATATTTTCACTAAGTTTTATATCTCCAAATCTTCTAATAAATTCAGGCCGCATTTTTATAAGTTCGGGTATAACTTCATTATTCATTTTTGTGAATGCCCGTTCTGTATCAAATGTATGTAGAATATGTTTGGCTATTGTTCGTATATGGTCAAGAACAGTGTCTGACTCACTCCAGTTCTTTATATTGCTTACGACTTCAGCATCGTATCGCACTCTGTCAAGGTGCGTATTAAATGCCATGAGTATCGCAATCATAGATATTGCAGATATATGTTCCGAAATTTCCGCGTTATAAAGATTTATAAATAGGGAAAGTTTTTTAGAATCATAGTATTTCAGAAGAGACAATACTGCCGGAACAAGGAAATAAGTTACGATTTCCGTATTATCTTTATTCTCAACAATCCAATTAAATAATAATTCATTATGTTTATTATTTTTTCTTGAAGTCCACAGAATATCAAAAATTATATGATAATAGTTATATAATTTACTATAAAGAGCCTTTTTTGCAGAATCTTCTTTTGTGTCCAACAGTTCCTTTCTTACTGTGTCAACTCCTTTTAATAATTCCGCAAAAGAATAATTGTTAAGAATACAAACTCTTAAAGAAGAATAATATAATTCAGGACTTTCGACTGCCAGCTCATTGATCAAAAGATCATCGGCTATACTCTGAAGCTCTTCTTTTATAGAGTTGTAAAGTTCAGTTCGTGAAGAATCTTCAACTCCCTGCATCATATAGTGAATCATATATGAATAAGTCTGCTTAATTTGCATCAAGGCATCTGTAACTTTGTATTGTCCCTCTGCGGTTGCCAATGTAGTAAATAGCTCAAATGCATTTGCCAGTCTATTGTTTGTTATATGATCTTTGGCCTCTCGTACTTTTTGGATAAACGATTCCTTGGTCATTGGAATATATATATTAATACTATTATTAATAAGTATGACTCGTAAATTAGTTAATGCATATTTTTAGTGGATTTTCGAGGGATTTATGAGAGTTCAGGATGGAGCAATGCCAGCATTGTGACTGAGTGTACTCGCTTAAATCACCGGAAAGATACTAAAAGATGCGCGTTGACTAATCGATACATTAAATAATTTCGATGTCATACTTATGACTTATGTTATATTTACAACAAATTTCTTGCCAAATTTTTGTAAATTTGTAATACATAGATTTAATTAATCAATTAAGTAAGAGTTCAAATTTAATTTACACTTAGTGCGAGTTTATTTCTACGATTACGGAGGAGAGCGAAAGGGCATAAACTTACTTATCAAAAATATTTTAAGCAACATAATTAATAAAAACAAAAATGGTTATACAGCGTTGGCAATCAGTATTGCTTCTCATTAGTTCAGTAATGATGATACTTTTCTCATCTCTTTCCTTAGGTCAGATTAGTTTGCCGAATATGGAGTTGAATTTTTCCGCATTGGGTTATTATATCGAAGGTATTGCAACAGGTGGGAGTCAGTCCGGATGGTATTTACAGACTTGGCCGCTATTTACGTTGTCAGTTCTATGTTCTGTAATACCGTTAATAAACATTTTTCTGTTTAAAAACTTCAAATTGCAGAAAACTCTATGTGTGGTTGAGGCTCTATTTTTATTGGCTCTGATTATAGTGTCAATAATATATGGCTATTATACAATCGATGGTTTTTCAGTAAGCTGGTCTTATGTTGCGTTTGCCCCGTTTATTGCGGGCGTGGCAGATTTTATGGCATATAAGCGAATACAATCAGACTATAATAAAATCCGTTCGATTGATAGAATAAGATAGACTTAAGTAAGTATTTAATTACTATTGTTTAAATTTGAACACTGATATCAATTTAAAATAGTATTGTACCTACATTTGTTGTTAGGAATTTTTGATATAATTACCATCGGTAGATCGATCAGATACCGGTGGTATTATTATTTATCGTATAAATAACAGCAGATTATAATACTATTACTCCTAATCCCGAGCACGATTATTTACACGTAAGGATTTCTGATATCTAATTGAATGATAGTTGGCATTTAAGTAATTCAATTCTTCTATCCAACGCCTTTCCTTGTTTTTTCTGACAGATGGATGAATAACAATTTTAGATATATTATGTCGATCAAGTAGATCTTTCATTGATCCGTTATATCCATTGCATATTATTAAATAATCACACTTGTCCGGTAGATTCATTTGGTTTCCATTTGTGTCAATAGATACAATTAAACTTTTATCAATCTTTACGGAATCGGTCGTATAGCGTTTCAGAAATATGTCATTAATTCCGCCATTTTGCATAGCTTTTATACTGATTTCATTATAATTATTGCATATAATAAAATCATTATTTTCATAATCGCGAGGATACAGAATTAATGCAGCAAATGAAAATACAATACAGGTTACAGCACCCAGCAGAGCATACCTGCTTTTGTGTATATTAAGATAAATTGCTATTAGAAGGACAGCAATTAGCCATAGAATAACTGATTCAATGGGTGCGCTAATACCTAACGAAGTCCCATCGGATACAAATTCCAATAGATATGTGGCGAATAAATAAGTCCCTTCTAATATGTCACCAAGTGAAGTTATATTAATGCCAAAATAAAACAAAGCAATATATATTAATGAAAATAATATATATATAGGAAGGACAGGCAAAACAATAATATTTGCAAGCAAAAAAGAAAGAGGAATATTGTGAAAATAATATGATGTCAGCACCCAAGTGGAAGCAGTTACCACAAATGTAATGAATACTAAAGAAGATATTTTATGGATATATTTATTCTTAAAAACAACAACATTCTGTAAATGAGGCAAGATAGATATAATGACAAACGCACAAATAAAACTCAGTTGGAATCCTATATCGTATAATGATTTTGGAGATAATAATAATATTAGAATAAATGCAAAACACAATGAATTGATACCGGTGTTTTTTCTCTCAAGGATGATAGCTGTAAATGCAAATGTACACATGGCGCATGCACGTACAGCGGAGGGTGTGAATCCTGTTATAAATGTATATCCCCATAGCAAAACTACAGTAATAACATATCTTAATTTGTATTGGCCTAACAAATTTAGAGGAAACAGAATTGCAAAGAATAATGCGGATAATATTCCAATATGTAGTCCACTCAATGCAAGTATATGGGATATTCCGGCTCCGGAGAATAGCTGGCGCGTTGAATCATCAGTATACTGTTTATCTCCAAGTAAAATTGAAATGAGAAAATTTTGAACAGATTTAGAAAGACATGTGCGTTCGATACCTGTTTCCACTATGTCTCTTATTGATCTGGATACAGGAATAAGAGTATTATATGTCGCAACATGTGTTATATTATGGACATTGATTTTACTTTCATATAAAACACCTCGATTCTCCAATTGTGTTGCGTAACCTTTAAAAAATGAATTTTGAGAATCTTTAATTCTTCGCAAGTCGCCACGAAACTTTATTAGATCTCCATAATAGCAATCAGAAACATCAGAAACAATTCTTAAATACAGGTTTCTTGGATTAAGTTCTTCACCGTCCTTATTTTTTATAGAGATGGCCTCTGTAATTAATACATCTCCATATGATTTATATTGAATTTCAGAAACATATCCAATTATTGTGGCGTTTTGAATTTCGTCGGGGCTATTTTTTATAGAAGTTGAATTTAAATTTGAGATAATTATACCAAGTCCGAAAAAACAAAGTATAAGCCAGATATAGTGTAGTTTTCTATATTTATATCTGTTATATACACTTATGGATTTGTTGGCAAGAACTAAGTATATGATTGATCATTAGTGTCCACTAAAAAATCATAAGAGTTCTTTGAAATATCTGAAATTCAA
>CAQFOZ010000020.1 GCA_948788915.1 uncultured Muribaculaceae bacterium
ATGTACAAAGCCTCGTTGACACTGTAATTAAAGAATGTCAGATTCCTTATATCTCTTTCAAGATGTGTACCATGCAGAAGATCAGGGTGGAACAACAATGCCCAGCCTCCTATTGACGAATAGTTGCCATCATCCTCCTTTCCACCAATCTGCCCCGGAGCGACACAAATCAAAGAACCGTCTTTATAATCATATCTACCGCGACCATAAACAAGTTCATGATTGTTTTTATCCTGAAAGAACATTCCATATACCCCGTAATTATTCAAACTACTTCTAATTGGAGATACTTCTAAATAATTAATGACACAGATAAGCGGATGGGGCGATTCTGTGCCCACCCATCTGGCGTAGTCATTGACATTATTGACCTTGAGTATATTGCTCATTTGTTTTGTACATTCTTGATTGACAGCAACAAAATTAACAAAAAAACTAAAATTCTGGTAATTCATACCAAGAAATAGCCATCTGAAACAAACTGATGCATAGTAATTTTGCAGTGATTAATAACTCAGAATCACAGTTAGGAATTTCTTTGACGAAAATAAAGATATATGAAAAAGTTGATTTATCTGATGATGTGTCTGGGATTGTCGTTGACATACAGCGCGTGCACCACCGACTGAGACTGACCGCAAACGGAGCAGTCCGGAGAAACCAATCCCGTGAATGTTGATTTGCCGCAATATTCCACAATTATTGTCGGCACGCCACTCTGGTGGAGCAATATGGCGGCTCCCATGCAGACGTTCCTGTTCCGGCATGGTGGGCAGAACCTTCGGCAATATTTGCCACGTCTCACCTCACCTGACTGCCATCACCATTTTGTCGAATGGTTATCGCGTGAGATCGAAATCAATGAGTATCGGACAATGGTCGGAGGGAATGTAAAAGTTACTTTGCTTCAGTGGATCCCTGACCGGCGTGGTGTAGTCGTTACGGATCACCTCCGCATGGCGTACTCGGTCATATAACGGTTTGGTGCAATATACATAATCGATGCGCAACGGATTTCCACATGTGGATACAAATCTGCCGGGATTTCGTTTCGAAATCACATCTATATATGGCGTATTCTCTATCACATAGTCCTGACATAAGAAAGCTGTGGTATCAGGATTCATCTTGTAGAATTCATTATCCACACGAGATTTTGAATTGAAATCACCCATCATCATCCATAATTGCTTATCTGCATCAAGCTCCGTACCTATGGTATGCCTGCAAATATATTCAATCTCCATCCTGCGGTATTTGTCCCCTTCATTGGCAGCCTTACTTGCAGCTCTTCCCTCCTTATCGTTTACACCTAATTTGAACCGTTGCGGCCATGTGTGCAAAGTAACTATGTTAATTTTCTTACCATTTTTCTCCAATGTAGCCCATCCGGCTCCGTGGCTAACCACACTGTCCGGTTCAGCACCGGTGATTCGCGCCATGTTTTCAATCGGATATTTTGAGGTTATCACTTGTGGATAATTGTCGCGGTGCCCGCCTTTATACCAGTATTGATGACCATAGCGTTTCGCCAGCTCTCCCCAATGGTCAGGGAGATATTTGTCTTCGTTTGCCGATTTTTCGGCTGTACCCGTTTTGTATATGGAAGCAGCCTCACACCATACGCAAACATCCGGATTGTACTCTCTTACGAATTCTACAAATTTATTGTAATTGTCACCTTGTCCCGCCCACATCCCATTTTGGATGTTCCAATAGAGCAGACGAAGGTTATCTGTATCGTCCAACACTGACGGAGAGTCAAGGGGCTGCATACTGTCGAAATTCTGATTGTCAGGCAAGTCTTCGAGACTCTTACCGGCTTCTACCCATACTTCCGCCGAATGTAGCGAAAAGGCAGAAATAGCTATTGTCAAAACTACTTGCAATAATGTTTTCTTAAAAAAATATGAAATCGCCATCGTGATAATATTAACAATGATTTATCTTTCTTCATACCAGCCCTCTATCGGTAGTCCCTCCGATGAGATCTTCACATAATAGGGAAACTTGCCGTTTCGTGTACCAACCAAGATTTTTTCATCCTGAGAATCATGTATTCCGTAGAACACAGTCTCCTCGGGAAAAGTCTCAAGTATTTTCAATTCGTTGTCTATGAATACAAGTTCTCCATTCATGCATTTCACGGGATAACAGTCACCTTTATGAGGAATAAATTCGTACCTATTCCCATATTCATAATAGCGATAAATAGGATTGGACACGAAATACAAAAAGTCACCATACCGCTCTTTATCGAATTCTTCAACGAGCCTTAATATATTTATGTTCCTACCGGTATTTTTATCAAATGAAGCAAAATACGGCTTACCAACCTTCGCTATATCTCCCCGAAAGTTAGTACCCGTTCCTGCATTCAACATATCCAGTGTATCTCCCCTGAGATATAACTCCGAGCGAGAACCGCTCCCTTCAGGGAGACAGTATCGCCAGATCTCATTAAGATCATTATCCAAACACATCACCCCATCCCTATCTGCAACATACATCCGGTCATCATTGTCAAGAAGCACATTTGAACCTAAATCTTTAAAATAAGATGAGTTGTAGCCTACAGGCATCCCAGCGAGTGTTGTTAATACAGACAACCCTATGTTTATGGCATTTGTCTTTTTATCAAATATTCTTCTGCGCAATTTATATTCATGCAACTCACCTGTCAATAAATTCAGTTTCCAAATATGGTCGCCATGCACTATATCTGTCACAGAATCCACATGTTTCACAAGACTCCACCATTCGCCATAGTTCTTTTCTATATTTGTTTTCCAGAGTTGCTCACCACTGGAAATTCTGTATCCGACAAGCTTATCATTACCTTTACCCTGATATCCTATAAGAAAATCTCTATCTTCATCAACAATAGTGGGAGTTGCTTTAAATTTACGGATAACCTTACCGCTTGTATAATCAAAAAGTTTTGTTTTCTTGTTTGCCCAATCACTCAGAAAAAGTCCTGCATCGACCATACTTAAGTATTGAGTTCTGGGGTTAAACCATGTAGACCACAATTCCATTTCAGTTTCCAAAGAATATACGCTTGCCTTCAATTTTTCCGGATTCAAAACATTGGATTTATCAATTATGAAAACTGCATAAGAAAGAGTATCAGAACTGATGATGTCGCGCGTCCCTTCTGGAACCGTCATCCCCATATTTCGGATAGCAGCTACAGGAAACAAACAGAACACACTCAATATTAATGATAAAATCTTTTTCATTCCATTCTAAGATATTAGGATTTAGGGGAACGGGATCTTAGAAACTGCTTAAATTTATTTTCAAGGAATTTTGAGAGTTGTTTTTGAGATGGTTCCGCGAGTTGATTAGTATAGGTGATAACCTCGAAGAGGTTATCACCTATTAACCATCTTTATCCCTTAATCCCTTTTAGCTGTTTGTTGTAGCACACGATGCTTAAAGGCAGGAGAGGAATACTGGTCAGTGTTCATAACTTCGGGAAGATCCCTGATTGCTGCATCGAAATTATCTATGTACTTGTCGATATTATTCGGATCCTCTGTAATGAAATTAGCGCACTGCGAAGCTTTTAGGTAACCCTCCGGAAGCATCCGTTTTCCATCTCCATTATTACTCTGTTCCTCCTTAAACTCAGGTGTCAAAGTCCGGAACCGCTTGAACAATCCTTTTTTCCCACGCAATTTTTCTTGATATGGATCTACATCACCATATTCAAGCACAATCTCAACATCCGAGCCAACAGGCAACATTTCCGTATAAACTACAGGCTGCAACGATAGCCCTGAATATGTCCATGTTCCTGGGGTTGCAAAACGGGCATAGGAGTATTCCTTGCCATCAACAATCACCTTTTTAGGAGGCATTGTGGCCGGAAAGCGAAGTTCATATGCACGTTTGACCGGTGCATTGGAATAAGAGCCATTACGTTTTCCTATCTTGACATGAATATTGTTGCCGGACAATTTACGCTCAACATTTGTAATCGCATATGAATCGATATATTGATCAGTCAATCCGTCGTCCTCATAATACCTAAGAGTGCCTTCCGAACCAGGTACAAATGCAAAGACAAGTGTATCACATGGAACCTGAAGAGACCTCACATTATCAGCATTCATCGGAATAATAGCACCACCCTTGATGAAGAACGGATTCTCATCAAGTGTATATTCCAGATCATATTCATTATTACCTTTATAGACATTTCCCGTGGCATAATCATACCACTCTCCCTCCGGAAACCACATTTTACGTGGTGCAAGACCAGTTGTAGAGTCTGCCGGTGAAGCTATGGCAGTTGCTATTATATCCGGGCCAAAAAAGAATTGCTCCGGAACATTATACGCCTTGTCTAAATCCGGATATTCATAATACATCGGACGACACATTCCAATTCCAGTATCATAATTCTCTCTTGCGGCATTATAAATATATGGAGCCAAAGCATAACGCAACTGTATGGCATCACGCATCATGAACTGATGATCCGGGAATGCCCATGGATAACGTATAATGTTATTATTCTTTGTTGAATGAGTCTTGTAAATAGGTGTGAATACTCCATATTGAAGCCACCTTAAATACAATTCCGGATCTGTTGTTTTCACACCCGACGGGAACATATGTCCTCCGATATCATGTCCCCAATAGCCATAATTCACATTCGATGCAGTAGATGTGAACCAAGGAAGGAATGCAAGTGTCTCCCATGAGGTATATGTATCACCGGAAAAGCCCAAAGGATAACGGTGAGAGCCAAGACCTCCCCAACGGTGATAAATGAACGGACGCTGATTTGCCCCTTCATGCGACTCATTCTCGCGTGCGTGATGAAAAAAGGTATGGTTAAGCCAAAATGTATTGCTTAATCCTTTTGTAAACTTGGATTCAAGCCACTGCTGCCAGTCAAGCCACCAGAAATCGACCCCCATCTTTTCCATCGGACTTAGAACAACATTAAAATAAGAATCCGCCCACTTTGATTCATCTATATGGAAAGGAACAGGCTCTCCTTTCTTGTCCCAGCCATAATCCTTTACAAACGCGTCATAACACTTTTCATAAGGCTGAATACCCGAAGCAGGATGAAGATTGAGAGCTGTCTTCAAATTCTCTCTGTTGGTCCACTCAAGAAAGTTGGAAGGACTTGGGAAAAGCTCCTTTTGCCATGTATATCCAGTCCAACCAATTCGCTGACCTACCTCATCAAGTGGGGAATCTTTTTGACGTAATCCGAATGTATCATGCCAGTCCATATCCACAATAAGGACATCAATTGGAATATCATAAGATTTTAGGCGATCAACTATCTGTTGGAATTCATCGTCTGAATATTGCCAATAACGGCTCCACCAATAACCGAATGTATATTTGGGAGGCAAAACAGCTTTTCCTGCCACTTTCTGATAATCTGTCAGCGCCTTTTTATAATTGTGCCCATATCCGAAGAAATAAAGATCCTGTTTTTTTTCATTTCCACGAACTTTTACCCACTGCTCCCAATGGGTACTGTCGGAAACCATCAGATGATTGGATGAATCATCAACAACAACCCATCCATCTCGCGAAAGCAATCCCGGCTCCATCTTTGATCCTTTGCGGAAATTATATCCGTTTACTTTGTCAAGCGTGCGGGTTGTGCCCAAAAGATTCCCTTTATCTTCCATCCCTGGAACCCACTTGACATTCTTGCCGTTGAGTTTGAAAACAATCTCAAGATTAGAAGCATCAAACGGCTTGCCATTATTGCGGTATTTCAATGTCAGAGCATCGGTTTTAATTGTAGCGCCTGACTTTGAAACTGATTTTGAAAATCGTGGAACCGGAAGATTTCGATTAACAAAAGTCAATGTCTTATTATCCTCGAAATTACCATTCTCGTTCCATTCCATACGGATCAGCTCCGGTGTCAGAACCGAAAATCTCGCATTGCCACAAACTACAACCGCAGCCGGATCCGCCACCGGATTCTCATTGTCATAGTAACGCGCCGACATTACTGTTCCGGAAAGTAAAATAACTGTTAAAATTAGAAAGAATCTGTTCATTATATGATAATTAGATAAATAAGTATTCTAATTAATTTATATCTATACCGTTAAGAATAATCAAAATTTATATTCCACTCCTATATTTACACGGTTTTCATTTAGACTTATATCTTTTATTCTTACGAGATTAATCATACCAAATCCTCCGGATGCAGAAATTGTAACTCTGTTTATATCAAATTTGGCTCCTATAATCCAATTTTCACCACACCTCCTGAAACCAATCTCTTCACTATAAATCTTATTACTGACTGACACATCATCCATGTGCAAGGTTTCATTTCCACCAATTCCACATTGAAATTCAGGGCCGGTGAACAGACTAAATGCTTTGTTGGAAGAAAAACTCCAGCGATAGCCAACATAGAGAGGAATCCGAATTCCATTACGGTTATACCATACAGAGCGAACTCTGGAGTCTATGGCATTCACCCATTTTTCTTTCATACTGAAGTTGTTGACAAACCAGAAAATACCAGGCGATATAAACAAGTGTTCACTAATATGAAAATTCGCCAGACAGCCTATATGACAACCTCCCCCGACATTATATGCGCGGGCACCGGCATTGCCCGATTTCAATGGTCCCGGCAAAGTGGCTTCCATTCCAAACTGAGGTTCAATATCTATCTCGATTTTATTTGATCGGGAATCCTCTGACCCTCCATATGCACAACAAACACCGGTAAACAGCATTACGGCAATCAATATAATTCTGTTCATGCCGTCTTTATTTAGGAGCATTTTTGACCTGCCCTACTGTTTGAGCTTCAAAATCTTTACGTAGTTTTGCAAGCACATCAGGATTTTTGTCAGCAACATTCACAGTCTGAGCTGGATCTTCAACTATATTGAAAAGATGATACTCTTTAAGATTCCCAAGTTCATTACCCGTCACATTACGTTCTTTACCGGAGTAAGGAGGAATCATCACCCACGGCCCGGTACGGTAGGCCAACTTACTTTTAGCTTCTATCACAAGATCCTTGCGATTTGATTCAGATCTGCCTAAGAAAGCATCCAGATTCTCTATTCCGTCAAGGTCTTTAGGTGTGTCAACGCCCACCATTTTTGCAAGAGACGGTACAAGATCCATTTGACAAACAAGTTCTTTGCTATCAGTCGGAGTAATCTTGCCTTTCCAATAAATAAACAGCGGTATATGTGTTCCTCCGTCGAACAGACTGTATTTACCACCACGCAGACCTCCTGTCGCACTGTGCTCCCCTATCATTTTTACGGCACCGTCATAATATCCATCCTGTAGAACCGGACCGTTGTCACTTGAAAAGATTATTATTGTATTGTCAAGTATTCCTTGCTCTTCAAGATTCTTTATTAGCTGACCTACACACCAATCCGCCTCTACAATCGCATCTCCGCGCGGTCCCATTGTTGTGGAACCGGCAAAGCGTTCATGGGGCAACCGGGGCACATGAGGTTCATGCAGTCCATAATACAGGAAAAACGGACTGTCTTTATGCTCCTGGATATAATCCTTAACCTTACCTACAAAATAGTCAGCCATGTCCTCATCTCTCCAAAGAGCAGACTTGCCTCCCTTCATATATCCTATACGAGGAACACCGTTTACAATGGCCTGATTGTGTCCATGATGCCATTTAAGACGCAACATTTCAGGATTATCAATTGCATTGGGCTCTCCCTCAAATTTATTATTATAATCTATCTGAATAGGGTCGTTTTTATCAAGCCCGACAACATCTCCATTCTCAATATACACAGTAGGCACCCTGTCGTTTGTAGCAGCAATGAGACATGAATAATCAAAACCAATCTCATTTGCGCCGGGTTTCACTGTTTCATTCCAATTGATTTTCCCTTTACCCATTCCGAGATGCCACTTGCCGATAGCCCCTGTGGCGTAACCAGCCTTTTTCATCATTTTAGGGAGAGTATATTCATCTTCCCTGATAATCAAAGGGGCATCTCCCGGAAGTATCTTGGCATCAGGATTGCGCCATGGATAACGTCCTGTCATAAGAGCATAACGACTCGGTGTCGAGGTGGCAGAAGTTGCATAAGCATTATGGAAACACACTCCTCCACGTGCAAGACCGTCAATATTGGGGGTAGATATAGTTTTTGATCCGTATGCACTGACATCACCGAAACCAAGATCGTCTGCAAGGACAACAATCACATTGGGTTTTGAGGTATTTTGTCGATTTGCCGATTTTGGGGCGGCATTAACCACTGCTGTTCCCGTAAGCAATGCGGAAACAAAATAAGTAATCTTTTGCATTTATTAGATAGATTTTATTGAGTTTTCTATATTCTGGGTTGTATTTTACAAAAATAATACAATTTACCAACTAACCAAAGACATATCCTCTTTGTTTAAATAACAAAACCAATTTTTTAGAATATGATTACTTTTGATGAAAAAATAAAGGGAACTGTTCCCTCATTAGTTGTATTTGAAAAGGCCGAAAGCAATGAGAATATAAAAATTGAGGAACTTACTGATTTTATGGAAAACCATTATGGTTCACGTCTTAATATATTAAAGATTGATGCCACACATGATCAGCGTTTACGTAATTTCTACGACATAAAGTTTTTGCCCACATGGATCCTTTTCAAAGAGGGGGAAGAGCTTGCACGCGAAAATGGATTTAAGACAAAAGCACAACTTATGGAAATGGTTCAGACATCCATGCCTTAAAATAGCTAACTACTCACAAAAATAACCGTCCTTTGTAGAAACGAAGGACGGTTTACGTTTAAAAGAATCCTACTTGATTTTATGTATTCTCTGCTTTTTCGAACTTTCTAAGAAGTGTCGGCAAATTACATCCTACAAGATTTCCTGCTACAGACATCAGCCATACACTCCAAGGATAATCTTTGGCCATACAGTAATAAGCAATATCCGCAACACAGTGTGGGAACCCACACATTACAAATGTCGGGATGCCAAGCACAAGTGGAATCCATTGCTTTTCTCTCGCACACTTCACGCTTACAGTCATGATAAATCCCGTTAATATCGAAGGCATAAATACACCAAGGCCAGCCGCTTTTCTTATCTCCACTATTCTCAAGGCATTCTCTCCAAGTTTAACGAAGGCATCCGACAAATACACAGCCAGAGCTACTCCAATAGCATTATATAAGAGAATCAGCGCAAGATCAAGAAACTCCTTTGCATTTGTAAAAAAACCAGCGCGGCCTGTAAACAATATCCATTTGCTGCAAACTATTGCAGAAAGAGCGAATGCAAAAAGTGCTGCTCCGATTATTCCTCCGGATGCAAGATTACAGATTCCGGCAATACCGATTGCCATTCCGGCAAGAACCGAATAATAGAATTTGTTCATGTTCATTTATATTTCTTTTGCAAAATTAGCCAATATATATTCATTAAACAAAAGAAATTCCGAATTAACTTGAATGATAGTTAATAATAGTTTCGGCTTCCATGCCAAACCGTTAATTTAGTAAGCATGAAAGCCGAATCAAATATTGATTACTATACTGTCGAATAGATTGATTATTCTTTTTTACCGAAACCCATTATTCCTTCCCCATTGGTCTTCTCTTCTACAAAATCTTCAAGTTTGTCTTTCACCTGATTGACTTTATCCTGTACCTGATTAACCTTATCTTTTACTTGGGAACTATTCATAAATTCTTCGGCTTTTCCCTTAAGCTCATAGGCTTTCCCTTTTACTTCATCTATATTCATAGCGCAAATTTTTAATAAGTAATTGATTCTAATACACTATCAACGTATGTATAAATGATGAAGTTCACGGAAGATTAGGATTTAAACCTTTGGATTAACATTTCTTGTGAATAGAAAGTTAATCCAGCCCCGGCTCGAAATCACTATTATTTATCCATCCCGTTGGTATACCGGATTCACCCGCACGTGTCCTGTTATAGAAATCATGCGCCGGACATCTGTTGGGATATGTGTCAAATATCGCACCATCACCATCAACTCGAGGATCTCCCTCCTCTCGCAATCTGGTAATAAGAGTTTCACGCATTTTTTCAACCACCCCTTTATAAGCAGGAATGCATGCAAGATTGTTAATACAGTCTGGATCGCTAGCTATATCGTATAGCTCCTCTCCCTTTCTAAATCCCATACATAATTCCCAATATTTCATCAGATCCCCCCCTTTTGCTCTGCAACGGAGTATTTCCGTTTTGGTAGGAGAGCCATCACAATCCATATATCCTGTAGACGGATTCCCCGCAGGCCATAATCCCGGCTCATAATTCTTTATATATATATATTTACCCTGTAATAATGCCCTTATCGGATATCCCTTGTCATCCGGACGTCCCGGATCATGCCGTTCTCTTCCCATAAGAACGAAACTACGGTCAACATTTTTGTCAGGATTATCTTTAAGAATATCAGTAAAACTTTTTCCCGTTATCGGCTCCATGCCAAGTTCTCCTGTGGTGTATCCGCAAACGTCAAGGACCGTAGGAGCTATATCTATTAACGAAACATAATCTGCTACTTCCCTGCCAGGATTCTTTACATTTTTACCCCACATCACTGCCAAAGGCACCCGCATCGCATCTATATAATCATTACCCTTGCAACGAGGGAACGGCATCCCGTGATCACTTGTCACTATAACAATTGTATTGTCAATAACACCTTCCTCTTCAAGCATATCTAAAATCAATTGAAGATGATGATCGAAATACTCCACCTCTACAGCATAATCAAGCATATCCCGGCGAACTGTGTCATTGTCCGGCCAATAGCCTGGAACATGAGTAATCATGTCGGGCGTTTTTCCATATCGCTCTGATGAATTCCATTCATATCCACGGTGGGGTTCCTTTGCCCCATACCAGAAACAGAACGGTTTATCAGGATCGCGAGTATCAAGAAATTTCCTGAAGTTTGCGGAATAATCAATCTTGTTTATACCCGTTGTAGGTGGATTCAATTTGATTTTACTATATGCTTTACCTGTCAGTTCACGTGGGGTTCCATCCTCATTTTCAGCAATACCTGGTCCCCAGCCTTTGCCTGTATATCCAGTCTGATAACCTACAGATTTCAACCCCTCGGGAAAACTGCGAAATTTAAGAGGGAATTCACACCAATGGTTGCAAGCGGCCTCAAGCTGCCAGGAATTTCTCCCAGTAATAACCGCAGCTCTTGACGGAGCTGATTTACTGTTGCAAGTATATGCGTTCAAAAAGTTGACACCTTCCTGTACGACACGGTCAAAAGCCGGTGTATTAATCCACGGCGCCCATCTTTTACCCATGTGTCCGGCATCGTCAGCCATACATATGAGTACATTTGGCCTATTACCGGACTCTGCTGCAATTGGCATTGCAGTCAACAATGACAGTGGTAATGAAATAGACAAACAAGTATTCATAAGCAGATTTGAAAAACTATAGCGATTATTATCATGGTCTCAATTGGCCCTGTCCGGTAAGAAAATAACGTGTTGTGGTTATCTCGCGCAACCCCATCGGTCCACGAGGTCCAAGTTTCTGAGTTGAAATGCCTATCTCCGCACCAAGACCGAACTGTGCGCCATCTGTAAAAGAAGTTGGAAGATTAACATATACACACGATGCATCTACCATGCGCCTGAATTTTTCAGCGGCTGACATGTCTTCTGTCACAATACTCTCGCTGTGTCCGGAACCATGCTCTGCGATATGAGCAATCGCCTCATCCAAACTGTCAACTATCGCAAGTCCCATACTATAAGACATCCATTCCTTATCCCACAAATCTTTATTATCTACCGTATGTAGAAGAGCTTCAGGATAACACCCCTTCAACACTGTAAATGCACGCGAATCAGCATATATCTGTACATTCTTGTCTTCCAAAGGAGCTACAATGCCGTAAAGATCTGCCATACGTGAAGAATGGATCAAAAGCGTATCCAAGGCATTGCAAACACTTACCCGCCTTGTCTTGGCATTTTCTACAATTCCCCTTGCCATCTCGATATCAGCTGAAGCATCTATATATACATGAACCACACCCGCGCCTGTCTCTATTACCGGCACTCGGGCATTATCCCTCACGAAATCTATAAGTTTTCGTCCACCTCGTGGTATACATACATCCACATATCCTGTTGCCGAAAGCAATGCTGCTGTTGCCTCGTGTGTGGAAGGAAGAAGGACAGCGGAACATTCATGCAATTTATACTTCTCAAGAGCCTTGTGTATCAGTTCTATTGCAGCCCGGTTAGAATGGTCTGCATCGCGTCCTCCCTTCAAGACACACGCATTCCCGCTTTTAAAACAAAGTGAAAACACATCAAATGTAACGTTAGGACGAGCCTCATATATCACCCCGATAACACCAAAAGGGACACGAACTTTTCTAAGATCAATGCCGTTGGGCAATATACGGTGTTCAACTTCCTCCCCCACAGGAGAAGGCAAAGACACGACATTACGAATATCCGATGCAATTCCGTTAAGACGGTCATGTGTGAGTTGAAGACGATCATAAAGGGGATCGGACTTGTTCATTTTATTCAGATCCATGGCATTCGCAGCCAAAAGGGTCTCATGATTACCATCTATCATCTCGGCAAGAGCCATCAATACTTGGTTGCGGTCTTCATCGTTCAACGCAAGCAATCGACGCGAGGCCTCACGCACCTGTGAGAATATCTCTTTATATTCAGTTTCTTTTATCATGACTACTTAATATGAGGCTTAAAATAGGTGCATGGCGTTTCGAATGGTTTCTGAATTACATTTATAAGAATATCTTGACGATCACCACGCGCCACAACTACGGCAATCCCCTTGGCGGCAACTTTTAGTGCTATGCCACACTTGGTTCCCATACCACCTCGTCCCAAAGAAGAACGAGAAGGTGCTATATAATCCTGAATATCATCATCCGGTTCCACCATCCGGATCAATTGTGAGTCAGGATCAGACGGTGATCCACTGAAAATACCGTCCACATTTGACAAAATCACCAGCATGTCAGCATCAAGCATAGTGGCAATAATACCTGAAAGCTCATCATTGTCCGTAAACATAAGCTCTGTCAAAGATGCCGTATCATTCTCGTTAACAACAGGTACCACACCATTGTTAAGCATTGTCAACATACATGAACGCTGGTTCTTATAAGCCTCAGTAGTTGTAAAATTATCTTTCTGCGTAAGTACCTGCCCTATCACTATCCCATAGCTTCCAAAAAGCTGTGCATACAGATTTATAAGTTTTATCTGACCGATGGAAGAATAAAGCTGTCGTTGCGCGGTATCATCAAGAGTATGCGACGGAGCTATTTCCCCCCGGCCACAGGCCACAGCACCGGAGGATACAAGAACAACCTGATACCCGAACGAATGCAGTCTGGCTATCTGATCTACAAGACGCGACATATTTGTCACATTAGGTTTTCCGTCAGGCCGCGTCAATATGTTACTGCCTACTTTGATTATGATCCTTTTCATACCTATTTATTTGAAGCCTTTAAACCTGCCACTACAGACGCAGAGAAACCGGACTGTTCCATTGCGTTCAACCCTTTTATCGTCAATCCTCCCGGAGTAGTAACTTTGTCGATCTCTGCCTCTGCATGCGCCCCTGATCGTGAAAGCAATGCGGCTGCTCCCTCCATTGTACCTACAACAATATCCTGTGCTTTTGACGCGGCAAATCCAAGTTCAACACCGCCTTCAGTGGCAGCGCGCACATATCGCAATGCATAAGCTATACCACAAGATGCCAATGAAGTGGCAGCTCCAAGCAAACGTTCCTCAATACACATCACTTTCCCTACAAGACTGAAAATGTCTTCGGCATAATTCATGACACCGCAGACATTAACAATAAAAGTCATTGATTTTGCAAGGCTCATAGCTGTATTAGGCATTACAATAGACAAGTTCTCAACACCCTGCCACATTTTTTGCAGATCCTCACCCTTTATTCCTGCCACTATTGCCACAACTTGCTGATGTTGGCCAATAGCCGCGGACAATTGTTCAGCAACCTGAGGCATTATCCAAGGTTTTACCGCCACAACTACAATATCTGCATCTTTAACGGCTTCCAAATTATTACAGGTTGTTCTCACTTTTAGGCTTTCAAGAGATTCAAGCCGTCCGGGCGAAGGATTGGAAACAGTAATGAGCTCAGGAGCATAACCGACTGTAACAAGACCGCGGGCCAGACTTCCGCCCATTGCCCCAGCTCCAATTATAGATATCTTAAGTTCTTTCGTTTTCATTGCTTATTATCTTCAAACATTTTCTGTCTGTGAGTACAAAATTACTCAATTTTTCCTTTGCCAGACACATCAGCTTGGAAATTATGATTAATTTTGCATACAGAAAAATGCTTGAAGATTATGAATAAAGATTCCAAAATATATGTAGCCGGCCATCGAGGCATGGTAGGATCGGCAATTGTGCGACAGCTTCACAAACAAGGTTACAACAATATTATTACACGCACACATGCTGAACTGGATCTTATCAGCCAACAGGCAGTTAATGATTTTTTTGAAGCAGAGAAACCAGAATATGTATTTCTGGCGGCAGCCAAAGTCGGAGGGATTATTGCAAATGCAAACCATTTAGCCGACTTCATGTATGACAATATGATGCTTGAAATGAATGTTATAAATGCCGCTTGGAAAAACGGTTGCAAGAAATTGGAATTCCTCGGTTCTTCCTGCATATATCCGCGCATGGCTCCCCAGCCAATGCCAGAATCATGTCTGCTGACTTCAGAACTTGAAAAGACCAATGAAGCTTACGCTCTCGCAAAGATATCAGGTCTAAAGTATTGTGAATTTCTTAATCGTCAATACGGCACTGACTATATTTCTGTTATGCCTACGAATCTGTACGGACCAAATGACAACTATCATCCGGAACACAGCCATGTGCTTCCTGCCCTGATTAGACGGTTTCACGAAGCCAAAGAGCAGAATCTTGAAGAAGTGGTCTGCTGGGGAGACGGAAGTCCGCTTCGCGAATTCCTCTATGTTGACGACCTTGCAAACCTGTGTGTCTGGCTAATGAACAACTATTCCGGTAACGAGACAGTCAATGCCGGCACAGGTAAAGAGATAACAATCAAGCAGCTATCTGAATTAGTAGCAAAGACAGTCGGTTATAAGGGAAAAATCATATGGGATACATCCAAACCAAACGGAACTCCGCGTAAACTGCTTGATGTAAGCAAAGCAACAGCTCTTGGCTGGACATACTCTACTGAACTTCCGGAAGGTATAGCTCTTGCATATGACGATTTTCTGAACAACCCAATGCGTGCGGAAAGATAAACTGCATAAACTTGTCGAGCAAACAGAGACATCCGTTCCTTTACTCTTTAGGAACACCGAAAGATACGGAATAGCCACAATTATGATTGCCATGACCGAAATCAGATTTGTCAAGCTCCGAAGCAAGTTTAAGATTCTGCCGCCCTATATCACAATTTAACCTGTCAATGACTTTCATAAGGTTTCCAGATTTTACAGACCTTATACTCTCTGCCCGAGCATTATCAAAAAGAGATGGCGTGGCCACTCCTTTCCTTGCAATTTTAGAAAGAATCACCCCGGCACGCTTATATTTGAAATCAGGGTTGTAAATAATTTTAAGAGCCTCAATAGCTGAAGATGTCACCACAGATGTATCATCTACTGCCGGATTAAATGTGATGGTTATCTCTGGAGAGTGATATCCTCTCTCAAGATGAAATCTGTTCGTGCGAAGAAAGACGGTGAGTTCACCGCATTCACCGCCCATATTGCGAAGCCGGCGGCACACATGCGCGCAATATACAGCCACACGCGACCGCAGATAATCGAAATCATTTATGTCCTCCGGAAATGTTCGAGTCTCGCTTATTGAGTCCTGAAATTTATGTGACAGATGCTCCAGTTCTATGCATGAAGTCCCGTTTAGTTCCAGCCAGCTTCTTTCTCCTGTTACCCCAAGCTGTTTCCGCACCCAAACTAACGGTTTTCGGCGAAAATCACCGATTGTAGTCACGCCTAATCCATACATGCGCTTTGACAACTTTCTGCCCATCCCCCAAAGATCCCAGATTGGAATCTTATCCATTATCTCAAAAAAATCCTCTGCCGACGGCAACACAGTAACACATTCCCCTTTCTTCTTCCCGAGTTCAGTGGCGATCTTTGCCAATGTTTTTGTAGGAGCGAAGCTTACTGTAACAGGAATTCTCTCTTCATCACGACAAGCGGCATAAATAGCTTCCCCTATCTCTTTCAGCATATCCACCGGAATCCCGTTTACGTCAAGAAAAGACTCATCCACAGAATAGTCTATAGTTGATGGTACAAAACGCTTGAAAATATTATGAACCCTGATACTTTTATCCTTATAAAGAAGATGGTTACCGGAAAACGCAAGTATCTTTCCGGTATCTATCAATTCACGTATCTCAAAAGCCGGCTGTCCCATCTTGACACCCATCCTTTTCGACTCGTTACTTCTGGCGACAACACATCCGTCGTTGTTACTGAGAACAACCATCGGCACACCATCGAGCGACGGATTTACCGAACGTTCGCATGATACGAAAAAATTATTGCAATCCACCAGTCCTGTCATTTATCCCTGTTTTATTTTGCAAAACAAATTTAATCAAATTAAATTTGTAACGGAATAAGAGAGTGTTTGAATTTAACACGAATTACAATTTAAGAGGATATTTGAAATTCTTTTCATCCAAACGACTCTCTAAGCAGGTGATAAAATACTGAAGAGATGAAAAATTTACTTACACGGACATTATCTGGTCTGATATATTGCTCGATTATAATAGCTGCCATATGGTTCGGCATTGATACCGTAAACATTCTTGCCGCCTTATTTGGCATTCTTGGCATCATTGAACTTACGAAGATATGCGGCAATCTCACTTCCAAACATATACCGGTAATCCTGCTTGACATAGCCGGAGTATTGGCCTTAAGCATGTCGCCATATATATTTCCAATCTTAATATGGATAGGAGTCTTGATATTCAGGCTGATATTCGAGTTATACTTAAAGGATGGGGACACTATCAAAAATATATCTGAATCCTTTTTTGGGCAACTATATATCGGAATGCCCCTTGGATGTATGGTTATGATCGCTACATGGTTCGGTTCACCGATGATTCTGATGGCCATATTCTTTCTGATATGGATTAACGATACCGGTGCCTTTGTAACAGGATGCACATTTGGCAAACACCGCCTCTTCGAGCGGATATCTCCTAAAAAATCATGGGAGGGATTTTTTGGAGGATTGACATTCAGTCTTATGGCTGCTTATCTGTTCGGCACATATTGTCAGGATTTCTTTGCCTGGCACCACAATATATACGTATGGCTCGGCCTTGCCATAGTCACCACAACTTTCGCCACATGGGGAGATTTGGTAGAATCACTGATAAAACGCACCTTGCATATCAAAGACTCAGGGAACCTCATTCCCGGTCACGGTGGCATTCTTGACAGAATAGACTCACTCCTGCTTGTTGCCCCCGCTGCAATGATATATATGACACTTGTGGAACTGTAACACAAACGATCGTGTTTCTCCTGGATATCCGCTATCTATAAGATTCTTATTTTATTCGGAACCAGTAACCCGCGCTTATCATTATCGACATGGAATTTGAACCCCTGAAAAGTTCTCTACGACCGGATTTCAATACGTTCCCAAGTCCATAATAAAAGCGTCCTTCAACATATAATGAATTGCGTTTATTAAGACTGAATTCTCCTCCAAGTCCTGCGGAAATACCATAGTCTACTTTATTTTCTGCAGCCAGCTGAAACTGATAGGTAGTCCGCAATCCGGACGGGAAGTCTTTCACAGACGACAGGTTCATATAATCAAAATTGGCATGTGTCGATTCTCCGATCCGGAAACCTATCTCTGGTCCCGCATTTATGAAAAACCTTCCTCTCCTGCCGAAATATATATGTGCCAGGAACGGTATCTGAATGTAATTTACTGTACGGCTATATTCAAACGGATACTCCTCAAAATCCTCTTTCCATCCCCTCTGCTCGAAATTGGCTTCTACAATCAGTCCAAAATGATTTTCCTCAATATACCTGAATGTCAATCCTCCATTATATCCCATGTTGAAACTCTGCCTAACACTTGGTGTAAAAAAGACTCTTGACAGATCCACACCTCCTTTTAATCCAAACGATATATTTGAAGAATAATGTGTCTGTGAATAAGACTTAAAGTTACCGACAAATGCCAATTGCACTATGAATATTATCAGGACTGCCAATCTTTTCATTTTGACTAATCGTATAGGTAAGGAAACTATTTTACAATGTTTTTTTCTATTGTACCATAAGGAGTGAAGCGGACAAGATATACAATAGGATTAACAAGTCCGGACCAATTTGCCGGTCTGTACAATTCATAATCGTTCTGAGATCCGCCTGACGAACGCCCGAATCTGTTAAGATCTCCGTTAGCACGAGACAATTGAGGGATGAAATATAGGGCACAATCATAACCTACAGCGGCATATGTCGGATATGACTTTGCAGGTTCGCGATCAAACAGGTACTTGTAGTGACGATTGAATATCTGAGCTTCCGGTGAATTCTCATCGTAAAAGAATCGTGACGGAATCATTACATTTGCACCATAAAACTTTTCATCCAGAGATTCGTCATACACTATCCAGTTCGGTCGTCCCACTGTTACCATATCTGCCATAGGATATTTTTGTCTTATATCGGTTATGATATCTGTAATTTCACTTATATCCTCCTTCTTCACCGGATAGGCATAAAATATAAATTTACCATCCGGTTTGAAATTGGCTTGCTTCAATCCATCAATCGAAAGCGTTTTTATCTTGCCCGGAATCCACTTCTCTCTGATCGCCTGTGCAATCAGATCTGAAGAATCATTCCCTCCGACAAATATCAGAGTATAATCCGGATAATTCTGAGCAAGACTTGCAGCTATCTCGTCATTAAAATATTGTGATGGTGTAAGCAGCTGTATGATATATGGGTTGCTGTTGAACAAATCGTTACGTACATCAAATGTATTAACCATAGGTGTCTGGCTTATCTCCGCATATTCCGAAAGATATGAAGGGATTCCCTTTTCCGTGGTCAGAAATACAATGTCGGGACGCAATTCAGACAAATCAGTCAGCACGTCGGTAGACGCGCGGTTTCCATCAAGCACTGTAAGTCTTATATCGGCATTCTTGTTCTTAAGAAAATCAAGCCCCGACATTACCCCCCTGGTAAATTCAAGATCTTTCTTGGCAGCAGGCTCAGACAGAAGAAGCGCTACATTAACACCCTGAATGCTTATTGAATCGTCAATCCCGTGGACATCCTCATAAATCTCCTTGATTCCCTCTTTAGACAGCTCCCGCGGATCATTGTCTATCAAGACGGTATCCACTTTCACCATATCAATTTTAGGGATAGATATCAATGTCTTTTTCTTTGGTTTATCACCGGCATCCTTATTAAGATCCTTTATTTCCTGCACATCTACCCCGGTCTTTTGAGAGATAGTTTCCCATGTGTCATTTTTATCCACCTTATAGCTCTCGATTGCCGAAAGGCGCTCTTCCTCAACTGTTGTCTCCACCTTTTTAATACCTGTACCGGGTTCAGGAAGACGAATCAGTTCATCTGCCTTGAAATTAGACTCAGAGATTCCCGGATTTGCCTTCATAATGGCAGCCACTGTTGTATTATTTCTTTTCGCTACACTATAAAGGGTGTCTCCTCTCTTAATTTTATAAAAATCTGAAGCTCCAGATTTTTCATTATTCTTAGAACCATCATTTCTGATTATAAGAGTCTCACCCTCTTTTATTCCATCTCTGCTACCGGGATTCAGTTCAGCAAGTTTGTCTACTGGCACACCATACATCCTTGATATGGCATATAATGTATCTCCTCTTTTTACCTTATGTTCAAGCACGGGAGATGAAAGAGAATTATTTGTTATATCATCTTCCATTTCTGATGCATCCAATATTTCCGGTGTCGGATAATATACCTTCGTCCCTTTTGTCAGCGGAGAGGTAGCCTTAGGATTTAAATTCTGCAACATAGTATAATCCCATCCGAACTGACGGGATATTCCGAAGAGTGAGTCACCCTTCTTTGCCTGATAGACATAATAGTTCTTTCCAAGTATTTCAACTTTTGGAAGATTTACCGAAGCGGCATGCGAAGCAAAAGCAACCATAGCCGACACAAGTGCTATAGATGTGAGTCTGAATAATCTCTTAATCATAAATCGGACACATTTGTACAATCTACAAAATTAATTATTTTTCCCGATTATTTGCTATGCTTCCACTTATAAATACACCCACAGGCTCAACACAGATTATTAATAAAAAGAATGCTTCCCCGACAAGAGCATCGCACTCCTTGTCGAGGAAGTCCTGTGATAAATTCCTGACAACAAACCTGTTTAATCGGCTTCTACGGAATTATAACAACCACTTATCCTTGATTCAAGACTCTTTAGCGGAAGTCTCATATCCATCAGCCTTTGCATTCCACATTGTAAGCAAAGTAAGCATACCGAGAATAGCCATCACAAATATTGTGATATAAGCCGCGTTCCATCCGTAATGCTGGGCCACAAAGCCGAATCCGACACCAGATACAATTGTACTGGCATAACCGAAAATGCCAAGAATACCGTTAGCCGTGGCCGCTGCGCGGTTTGTCGCCTGATTGGCCGCCGCAATACCAAGCAAAGCCTGCGGGCCATAAATAAAGAAGCCGATAAATGTAAACGGAAGCATAAGCAACCACCACGGAGCTGTTACGGGTATGAACCAGAATGCCGCGATTGAAAGCATTGTTCCTATCAGGCAGAACACACATGTATGATGCGCCTTGCTTTTGAACAGGTGATCGGTGGCCCAACCTGCCACAACCATACCTATATTGCCCCCGACAAACTCAAAAACAATACAGAAAGTAGTAGCCATTGCCAGTGAAAGGTTTTTAGACTCGGTCAACAATGTAGGTCCCCAGTCAAGAGCGGCAAAACGGACAACATACACAAAAAAGTTTGTTATGGCCAATGTCCAGATAAGACGGTTTCCAAATACTTTTTTACGCACAAATGCCTTGTATTCCGCACTCTCTTCAGGAGTAAGCACTATTGCCTTCTTTTTACCTACCACCTCAGGCAGGCCGACATCCGAAGGAGAATCTTTCAGCATTATCCATAGCCCGACAGCCCCAAACAATGCTATTACCGCCGGAATAATAAAACACCAGCGCCATGCAAAATAATGCTCTGCAAACTCAAGCACCTTGGGATCTGTAATACTGAGTCCAAGATTAGCCGCAATTGACGAAACAGTCTCCGGGTCGGCACTCATATTGACTCCCATATGAGGCATTATGAACCACCCGCACAGAGCAAACACCAAGCCGGCACCTATCGAATGCGACATGTTCCATACAGACATTTTGGTTGCGAGCTCCTTTGGCGGAATCCATTGTGTAAGAGTCTTTGTACAAGGAGGCACACCCATTCCCTGCAAATATCCGTTTATAACCCACACAATACCCATAAAATATACCAGGACTGTCGTAAAAGTCAGTTCAACGCCCATTCTCTCTGCCATCAAAAGAATCCATCCGGCAATAGAATCGCTGTAACCAAACATAATGTTCACTACAGCACAAAGAAACAGGCCGATTGACATTACCTTTCGCGCACTGTTGCGGTCGGTAATAATACCGTTTACAAAGCGCGACAATCCATAAATCACTCCGTTAAGTGTCAGGAACAGACCTAACTGAACTTTAGAGATACCAAAGTCTGCTGTAAGACCCGGCATTGCGATTGAGAAATTTTTACGCACAAAATAGAATAAAGCATATCCTATCATGGTGACAACTATTGTTCTTACCTGCCAATAGTTGAACGTTCTTGTTGTTTTTGTTGCCAATGTACTATTTTTTACTGTATAAACCACTTTCCAAACATCACCTTTGTCAAAATGACAAAATGTTTCTTCGGGTCCTGCTGTCCGATAAAAAACAATGGTCCTCAATGTGAGGTTTCGCTACTGCACATAAATAGGTATGTGCTGCAAAAACCGCACATAGTATTTCTTTATGCTAATTGATAAGTTTATACAAATGTATAAAAATATTTTTATTGTATATTAATAATTTAAGATAAAATAATAATTCTGGACATCAAGTGCAATTGTATGCACCTCATATCCGTACAAATTGCAATGGTATTATTTATCACTCTGGAATTATACAGTCCTGGAAGCAAGCCCTTGTCTCTGCATCTGACATCCATCAGAATGAAAAGCGGAGAGATATGCGCAGACCATGACGGTCTATACCAGGACGGTCTCTATAGGTCAGACGCCACACATAGTCTACACGCAATATTGTAAGAATATTATCAAGTCCGGCTCCTATCTCCATATACGGTTTCTTCCCCATCGGCACAGTGCCGGCATCCTGTGGAAACCGGAACAAATCAGAATTGTATTCAGGATTGTTCTTCTTGCTTAATCCCCCGTAAAAACCTTTGAATGTGAATACCTCCCGCAACTTCAGTTTTTTTACAAATGGAATTCTGTTAAAAATCAACCCATTCATATTATAGGCAAAATCAACAGATGCAAATTTATCCATCGCAAACTCCATAGGGTTCATCAGAGAATACGATTCGGGCTGGATGGTATAAGACAAGTTGGCATTCTGCCATAACAAAGCAGGGAACTGCACTTTGCTCCATAATATACCACCCTTCAATATGATATCGGTATACCCGAACGCTGAAAACCAGAACCTTTTTTGAATAGACAATTCCGTCTTGTTCAACGTAAAATCGGAACCCATAAAGCCCTTGGGACCATATTCGTGTGTAAGAAGAAACACGGGCGCGTCCATATTTACCGCAACCCTGACTGTTTTTCCTTGCACAAACTTCTCTCCCGGAGCATAGCGGATCATGAATTTCATTACTGACTGGGTGAATTTATCGACATCCGCTCCGTATCCTGTTTTAAACGGAACCCATGGCGTAGACTCCTGGATTTCATTGCGTAATTCTATGCCAAAAGAGAGATTGTTAAGCAACTCAAGATTATATTCTATCTTTCCCAATCTACGGTATGTTATCAAATCGCTCTGTTTTCTTTTTAACGAAAGAAACATGTTGTCCGGGTTCGTAAAAAGATAATGCTGCCCTAACTGATCCGTGTCATAACTATATGTGGCACGAATTGAATTGACAGGAAACTCTCGCGACGTATATTTCTTGTCAATAAAAGAGTATTCAACTTCTCCAAGATATTTCCATTTATGATCGTGTGTCCCATAAGCGGCATATGCCCTGCCAAACAGGCGTGGAGAAAGTGCACAGGTAGTCATTCCTCCTACACGTAACCGCACCCCCTCCGCTTTATTATAGCTGATCGTGGTATTAACCGGACCGATATCAAACTTACTCGGATTACCGGTCTGTATATATCCTTTTACAAAAACAGACAAGACCTTTTCCGCCCAGAAAAGCAATGGGACCTTTCTAAAATTCTTCATCATACTCCCCATTGCAGCCTGAGCCGTAGAAAGAGGATAAGGTCTGCGGTCATTCCAATAATCTTTATTTCTTGTTTCAGCCCCTTCTACGACCTTTTCCGAACCTTTATATGAGGCGTACATGTCATGACTCTTGGTTTGTTTGTCCGAAAATCCTGAATAAACCGTAAACCGGTTACCATATATTTCCGGTGTCCCCGGCAATACCTTGAACTCTATACAGACATCATCAAGTGTCTTATGGCTTATTCCGGAGGAATCAATCTCATAATTCTGGCTTATAAACAAATTGTCTATATAATTTACATTAGCGGCTTTAGGAAGGCGCATGGTTGCTCTTCTAACATATTTCACCGAGTCTTTAACACCAATATAAAGCTTCCCGTTAAACCCCATAGACTCCGGGGTATGAGGAGAAAAAGTAAGTTCAACACACTTGACACCATTCATATCCACAGTGTCTGTAATTTCAAACTTATAATAATCCGCTGAAATCTGAGACAATGGACTGACAAAGCGATTCTGCAAAAGAATTATATCATTGGAATATATATCTATCTCTCTGACAATATCCTCGACAACTTTCCTCACATTCTCTTGATTGAAAGCCTCATCAAGGCCATGCGAACTCAATCCGTCAACAATCTCAACCTTTCCTCTCCTGTTATTGCCGGAGATTATTTTCGACAGTTTCTCTTTGACAGAGATGTTCAATATCTGTTTCCCTGTCCATGCCGCCGTATCCACATACTGCGAAAAAAACCTGATTTTTTTGCCGATCGCACCCTCTTTCTTTTCTAAATCAACATTAAAGTTGTTGATTCCAACGACTATTTTGTCATATTTATCATACGAATACCAGGCTTGTTTCTCAGGATTTGTTCTTTTCCGATCCTCCCGGACCTGACGCATCAGATTAACCGCAGGATTATTCTTTTTAGAATATTTTTGACGCTTAGGCTTAACTATCAGTTCCTGAAGTTCATTAACCTTTATATTCTTTTCATCCTCAATTATATCCGGGCCCTCCGCAGGAGGGAGAGCCGCCAATAGTCTGCACTGTGGCAAAAGCATTGACATCACAAGGACAACGCTCCGCGCTATCCATCCAAAATGACATATATTACTTTTGCCTTTACTCAACACAAATCAATTTATTTGCACAAGTTGGAATTATAATAATCCGGATTGCCCGTCACCTCCTGCCCGACAAAAGCAGGTATTGGAAATTCTGTATCTTCCGACGGCAACTCTATCTCGGCGGTAACAAGTCCTTCATTCTTGCCATGAAAACAATCGACTTCCCAGACAAAACCTTTATAATCCACTATATATCTCTCTTTTTCAAGAACAGGGAGTTCACACAAATCAAGAAGTTCCTGAGCATCGGCAAAAGGTATTTCATATTCAAACTCCTTTCTTGTCATACCTTTGTTTATCCCCTTTATTGTCAGATAACCCTTCTCTCCCCGTATACGTACACGTACTGTGCGTTCCGGAATACGATTCAGATAGCCCTGTCTGATCTTCAGACTCGATTTGGACATATTCAGAAAAGACATATCCTTAACAAGAAATTTTCTCTCTATCTCCAATGCCATTTTTCAGCGAAACTGATTTATTTCCGGCATATATTCAAAACCGGCATTTTTTAACTGTTCTATCAAATCAAGCTTATCCACACCCTCTACATTACATATCCCGTCGAGCGTGTCGCCACTGTCACGCAATTTCATGTTTATTGCGCTTACAAGCATAAACGGATCCTTTGGAAGCATAGCAATATGGTTTATTCTAAAAAGTGTTTATTTTTTAAATGAATTTACTGCATTGATAACGCAATGCACCTCTTCATCAGTCATCACCGGAGAGATTGGCAGAGACAGCTCGTTTCTGTGTATTTTGTCCGTAATTTCCAAAGATGAGGGCAATTTGAGCATATTTTTGTTTTCATAGCACTTCTGACGATACGGAGGCACAGGATAATGTATGATTGTCTGTACACCATTTTTTTCAAGATGATTTTTCAACTCATCCCTATCATCGCACATCACGGGATACACATGGTACACACAGCTCTCCCCCATTTTCGCAAACGCATCAGGAAGTCTTATCATTTTGTTTTTAATCCCTCTCTGATACATTGCCGCAATCTCTCTTCGTCTGGTATTGTCTTGATCAAGACGCGGCAGTTTCTCCCTCAGCACCGCCGCCTGTAATTCATCCAACCTTGAATTTTTACCCAACGAATCAAAGATATATTTCTCGCCCGATCCATAATTTCCAAGCCGTCTCACCATCGCAGCCAATGATTTGTCGTTAGTTGTGACCATACCTCCGTCACCCAATGCCCCTAAATTCTTTCCGGGATAAAAACTGTTTCCGGCTGCGTCACCAAGCGCGCCTGTGCGCTTGTCGGCAAATCTGCACCCATGGGCCTGCGCATTATCTTCAATCAGCTTAAGGCCATGTTTTTTACAGAAAATATCTATTTCCGGTGTATAGGCGCAACAACCATACAGATGCACTACCATGACAGCAACTGTACGGGAGGTCAACGCATTTTTTATACCGGCTATGTCGATCTGATAATTATCCTTTCCCGGTTCGACAAGCACTGGTGTGAGACCGGCTTCCGTTACTGCAAGAATAGATGCAATGTAGGTATTTGCAGGAACTATTATTTCATCCCCCTTACGAAACACACCAAGCTCTATATAAGCCTTTAATATCAAAATCAATGCATCAAGACCATTCCCGCATCCTACCGCATATTTGGTTCCTATGTATTCTGAATATTCTTTTTCAAACAACCTGTTCTGCTCCCCTTGCAAATACCATCCTGAATTGACCACATCTGAAACCGCTTTCGAAAGTCCCGGTTCAAAAGACTCGTTAATTTTCTGCAAATCAAGAAATTTTACCATCTTTTTAACTTTATTTCTTCTTAAGCGAACGTTTATATTTCAGAAACTCTCTATAATTTCTGATGTAATCTTCTTCATGATATAAATCAGATGCCAGAACAAGCGCAACCGCACCTGAAGAGAAATCAACAAGATGAGACCATGTGCCCGGTTTAAGCAAAAGACCTTCGTACGGTTTGTTCAACAGCACTGATTCTTTTGTCTCCCCGTCATCAATATTGACGGTGAAACTCCCGCTGACAGCTATTATAAACTGGTATAGAGAATAGTGGGCATGTCCCGCGCGACTTTCACCTCCGGGAACATCATATATAAAAAACGCACGCTTCATGTCAAATGGAATATGTATTCCATTTTCCACTACAGAAAGATTTCCTCTGCGATCGAGATGACGCGGCAAAGATATTATTTCATAATCCATCATTCATGTAAAAAGTTAATCGACACAAAAGTTTATTACAAGAATCAAAATCAATCTATTCTCATCCCAATCATATCGATTTTATCCATTCGGGGTATATACTTTTTAATAAAACGGAATTATAAATACTTTTAGTACTCTACAACGGTCAAGAGTGCCTGAACAGATATTTATTAATATATGTTATAACAATAAGAGCAATCAAGAAGTTGATTAATGGTAAGTAAGTATTCAAATTTAAACGATAGTAAGTGTTTTTTAATCTTTTATACTCACTTATTTATAAATATAAGCGTACCATTTACACACCGCAATTAAACCATTTGCTTTAATTTCAATCATAATAATAAATTTATTCACCATTTAAGCTCAAGAGATATGAAAAAGGTCATTTCACTTCTTCTCCTCTCTCTCGTTTTGTCAGCCGGATCATTCTCTGTATCCGCAAAAGATAAGCATCATGATCATCACAAAGATTCTAAGCACCGTTATGAATACTACAAAGATCATGACCATGGTCACAAATATCATCACATGAAAGATTACGCCAAAGATATGCGTAAACTTGAAAAAGAAAGATACAAGAGATATAACAAGTATCACAAAGACCGCGATAAATACTATAAAAGGCAGCATAAGTTCTACAGGCACTACCATAGCGATCGTGTTCGCGATTTTTGGGGAATGGTTTACCACGCGGCCGGAGGTGCGCACAATGTAAATGTGTGGCAAATTTCAGATGACTGCTACATGGTTCGCTACTACAGAAACGGCCGAATGTATATACGTACACTGAATCCATATACTTCTATATACGGAGCACCTTCTCTTGTAAGCAATAGCTGGAACCCCAACCCGTTGTGGATGCTTTTGCCGAGAGTAAATATCAATATTGATCTCTAAGAAACTTAAATATATTATAAGTCCGGCTCCTTGAGATACAGGAGCTGGACTTATATTTATCATGAATACGACTTATTAGCGGCCAACAATTATTATCTACAATGCGGCGTGTCCTGCATTTGCAATTCTATTGTGGAGAAGTTCAACACATTCAAGCACAAGATCATTGCAAGGACGTATTTCTTTATTTATTTGCCGGCTTTTCAGATCTGCACAACGCAAGTATCCATTATTGCTTTCTGAAAATTTAACAATCAGATTACGGGCATCCGTAGCCACTTTCGCCTTCTCTTTTGGTGAAGCAGGATGAAGAAATCCTTCTACAATAGCCATTGCTGTAGCGGCTCCGCAAATCTCACGTGTACCGGCTATTCCGGTGCCTAATCCGTTTGTAACGGACAACGCTGTTTCTTCAGGCAAACCTGTTACATCATCAAAACTCATTAACACGGCAGTAGCACAACTACACCCCGCAGCCCGCAACTCAAGAGCCCGTAATTTCCTTTCTTCAAGAGATTTCATAATTTAGAAGTTAAATAAAGTGGTAAAATTAATGACCATATAAATAGATGACAGATTCAGCCTGGTCTATTAATATATCGGCATCAGTCTGCAATGTTGATGCCGTCTCGTTTTCATAAGCCAAAATTTCATACGAAGAGACCTTAAGACAATATGTCCCATCCGGAATATTGCGTATCATACCTGCAATGTCAGATGTACACTCAAATTTTAGAACAGAGAGCGGGAAATGCTTGGAAATCTTGTCCCTGTCTGTTATTCTAATTTTCCCTGACAACAATGATATCTGCTCCATCGACATAATAGTTTACGGTCTCGGATGCTTTCCAATAAACAGTTTCTAACGCTGTTCTTCTTCTATTCGTGCCAGAATTTCATCATCCCTGTCAATTGAATCAATCTCTGTCTTTTTCACAACACGACGGGGAACACTAAGCTTACGATGAGAATATATACGATAATAAGAAGTGCTGTCAAACGGCAATCGTGACAAATACACAGAATCAATCCACAATGTCTCCCGTCCTCTGGGATTTATCCTCAACGCTCCGAACACTCTTTTCACTCTTCGCGCAGTATCCGTCTGCAAACTGAGATCTACTTTATTCTGTCCGGTCATTGGCTGATAGGAGTACATGGAATTGCCATCCTCGTATTCTACACCCATCATTACGTTTCCGTCCGGCAAATTAATGAACTTCATCTTCCAGCTGATCCTGTCACCGGGCAATAACTCGGATGGTTTTATTGAAAAGACAAGATTATCAGAAGATGATAACGAATTCATGGCAAAATGTCTTGAATACGGCCACATATCTGCAACCGCTTCTTCCTCAATAACCGTACCCACTACCTTCTTCTGCCTAAGTGTAAGTTCTTCATCTACTTTATAGCACAATTTCTGATAGTCGTCTATATTCCTGCCATACCAGGTCATGGTGGAATCAAACTCCGCTTTTGTCAAATGATGCTTGTCGAGAACATACTGTAATGCCCCAAGCCTGTCTTTTTCATCGTAGTCCCCTTGATCACATGTCAGGAAATAACCTTCTGCAACCTCCAGATCTGCCATCAGCTGTATCATCTCACTGTCAGACAATACACCTTTGGGCCGACGGTCGCACCCTGCCGGAACAAGGATACTGACCATCAAGGATAATATAAAGGCTATCCGTTTCACTTCTCCGCCCCTTTTTCCTTATTATCGTCAATCTTCTTCGATCCTAATATCTGAAATGCCAGTGATGCATCTTTAGAATAGAAGATAAGAAGTAAGAACACACCTACACATATGGAAGAATCGGCAATATTGAATATGTAGGCAAAAAATTCATAATAAGTACCCCCTATTCCGGGAATCCATTCAGGCCAGAAAAAATCATAAAACGGGAAATACAGCATATCCACCACTCTACCTTCAAACCATCCGGAATAGCCGCCCCCTTCGGGGAAAAGTGTGGCAATCTCCGGAGGCATCGGATTGTTGAAAATCACACCGTAAAAGACACAGTCGAATATATTTCCCGCAGCTCCGGCCGTAATCAAAGCGACACATGCCACGAAGCCTTTTCGTAACTCCCTTATATCCTTTATCTTTATGATAAACCATATAAAAAGAGCCACCGCTACTATTCTGCCTATGGTAAGGACGAGCTTGTTCCACAGTTCAAGCCCGAATGCCATTCCGTTATTCTCTATAAACTTAAGATGGAACCATGGCAAAATCTCCTGGTCCTCCCCAAAATAGAAACTGGTCTTGATCCATATTTTGAGTGCCTGGTCAGCTACGATTACCAATGCTATTATACACACTGCAAGCCATCCGGCAGAAATACCGGATGATTTGCGTAAAGGTGTGTTTGTCTGTATCGGATCCGACGTCATTTGCGCGTTACTTTTGCAAATACTTTATCTCCTTCTATCTCAAGCTCTGCAACATCATCTCCAGGTTCAAGAGGAGCCACTGTTATACCATCGGCAAGAACCTGTGCACATATATAATCGCGATATGCTCCCAATGCAGCATCAACTAACGGAGATGGACTAAGAATAACATTCACCTTGTCTGTTATCTCAAAATCGGCTGATTTACGCAGGTTCTGCACTCGGTTAATAATCTCTCTGGCAAGACCCTCGTTCCTAAGATCTTCCGTAACAGTCACATCAAGAGCCACGGTAATGTTACCTTCATTGGATACAAGCCAGCCCGGCACATCTTCCGGAATAACCTCAACGTCCTCAAGAGTGACAACCGGAGCTTCGGGAAGCTCTGAGAATGTAAATTGGGCATTTCTTTCCAGTTCGGCAATATCCTTCTGGCTCATCTCTGTAATTGCCTTGCCAAGAGCCTTCATGATCTTGCCATATTTGGGTCCTAATTTCTTAAAGTCCGCCTTGACCCTTTTTACAAGGCCGCTCTGCTCATTATCTACAATTTTGAGTTCCTTGACATTAACCTCGTCAAGAACTATTTCTTGTATCGCTTCTATGTCCTCGCGTTGTTTTTTGTCCACAACAGGTATAAGCAAAGTCTGAAGTGGCTGACGCACCTTAAGATTCACCTTACGGCGGAGGGCAAGCACATTGGAGGTAATATTCTGTGCCAATTCCATACGTTTCTCAAGTTCTTTGTCAATCACAGACTCATCCGCTTCAGGGAAATCACTAAGATGGACAGATACAAACTCTTCTCCGGACACAGGTGCCTCAAGATCGGCATATAGTCGGTCGCTATAAAATGGAGCAAACGGAGCCATCAGCTGTGCTATTGTCTTCAAACATGCGTACAGCGTCTGATAAGCTGACAGTTTGTCATCATTCATTTCCCCTGCCCAGAAACGCTTGCGGTTAAGACGCACATACCAGTTACTGAGGTTGTCGTTTACAAACGACTCTATGGCACGGGCTGCCTTTGTTGGCTCATAATCATCCAGAGATGCAACCACATCTTTTATTAGAGAGTTCAGCAACGATAGTATCCAGCGGTCAATCTCCGGACGCTGTGACATCGGTACCTGAGCGGAGGCAGGATCAAAACCGTCGACATTTGCATACAGCGCGAAAAACTTGTATGTGTTGTAAAGTGTTGAGAACAGCTTGCGGCTGACTTCACCCACACCCTCTTCGTCATACTTCAGATTATCCCATGGCGATGAGTTGGAAATCATATACCATCTTACCGGATCACTTCCGAATTTCTCGATGTTTGCAAACGGATCAACTGCGTTGCCAAGACGCTTAGACATCTTATTACCGTTCTTATCGAGCACAAGACCGTTGGAAATCACAGCTTTATAAGCCACCGAATCAAATACCATTCCTGCAATCGCATGAAGTGTAAAGAACCAGCCACGTGTCTGGTCAACACCCTCTGCAATAAAGTCTGCCGGATATACCTCTTTGGAGTCGAGCAATTCCTTGTTTTCAAACGGATAGTGTATCTGTGCATAAGGCATTGCCCCCGAATCAAACCACACATCAATAAGGTCCGTTTCACGTTTCATAGGTTTTCCGGACTCAGACACCAATATAATATCATCCACATATGGACGATGGATATCTATCTTATCGTAATTTTCCGCGCTATATTCCTTGGGGACGAAACCCTTGGCTGTAAATGGATTCTCATTCATCACACCGGCTTCAACAGCTTTGTCTATCTCCGCACACAGTTCATCATAAGATCCGATACATATCTCCTCTTTACCATCGTCTGTTCGCCATATAGGCAACGGTGTACCCCAATAGCGGCTTCTTGAGAGATTCCAGTCCTGAACATTTTCAAGCCATTTTCCGAAACGTCCCGTGCCGGTGGATGCCGGTTTCCATTTTATTGTATTGTTGAGGGCTATTAGTCGCTCTCGCGCCTGCGGGGTACGGATAAACCAGCTGTCAAGCGGATAATAGATCACCGGTTTGTCAGTACGCCAGCAGTGAGGGTAATTATGGGTATGCTTTTCCGTTTTGAATGCCTTGCCGGACATTTTCATCTCCATGCACAAACGCACATTGAGATCCTCCTCTGCAGAAGCCGCGGCTTCGTCATATTTCCCGTTTACTGTAAACTTAGGGTCATATGCATTCTTTACAAACTCTCCGGCATGGGCTCTATACAACTTAACATCCACACATTTCTCAACAAACTCCGGAGCAAGATCCTCAATTAAATAAAACTTACCTTGAAGATCTACCATAGGGCGGGTCTCCCCTTTCACCGTTATCATAAAGAGAGACGGAATATCCGCTGCTTTTGCAACTTTGGCATCGTCAGCACCGAATGTCGGTGCGATATGCACGATACCGGTACCGTCATCAATAGTCACATAATCACCGCCAATCACACGGAATGCAGCATCCTCAATCTCCACAAATGAATCATTGCCTACATGGAATGTATTTTCAGGATGGGACTCTGCATATTTCTTTACAAAATCTGCGGAATATTCATTAAGCTTTTCTGTTGGCTTGACCCATGGCATAAGTTGCTCATAATGCATTCCGATAAGCTCTTCACCGGTATAGGATCCTACAATCTTATATGGCAAAATTTTATCTCCATGTTTGTAATTCTCAAGAGGAACATTCGCTCCGTCTTTCTTGAAATATGCTTTTACCAACTCTTTAGCCAAAACAACCGTAACAGGCTCATCGGTATATGGATTATATGTCTGTACGGCAACATATGTAAATTTGGGGCCTACACAAAGTGCCGTGTTTGAAGGCAGAGTCCATGGAGTTGTAGTCCACGCGAGGAAACACGGACGTCCCCATCCGGACATCTCCGGCTTGGGATCACGGATCGTGAAAAGCACTGTTGCTGTAAGATCCTTCACATCTCTGTAACACCCGGGCTGATTAAGTTCGTGTGAACTCAGGCCTGTCCCTGCAGCAGGAGAATACGGCTGTATCGTATATCCCTTATAAAGATAACCTTTGTTATATAGCTGTTTAAGCAACCACCACACAGACTCGATGTATCTGTTGTCATATGTAATATAAGGATTCTCAAGATCTACCCAATAACCCATCTTATGAGTCAGATCTGTCCATTCCCGGGTATATTTCATCACCTCCTTGCGACATGCCGCGTTGTAGTCGTCCACAGAGATTTTTGTACCTATGTCTTCTTTGGTTATACCGAGATTTTTCTCAACACCAAGTTCAACGGGCAGCCCGTGTGTGTCCCATCCGGCTTTTCTCTTTACATGAAATCCCTGCATGGTCTTATACCTGCAGATTATATCTTTGAGTGTCCTGCCCATTACATGGTGAATACCGGGCATACCATTCGCGGATGGCGGACCCTCATAGAAAACAAATGTCGGGCAACCCTCACGCTCCTTCATGCTGGATTCAAACAGCGAGTGCTCATCCCATATCTTTAGAATCTCTTTATTTATATCAGATAAATTCAGCTGTTTGCTGTATTCCTTAAAATTCTTCTTCATAATATTGCGTATTGCTTTAAAACTTTGCGCCCTTTGCTCCTTTGGCCCCTTTTACACCCCCGCCGAGTGAGAATATATTCTGATCATATGTAAATGTCTTGCGGTCTATTTCACGTTTACGTTTGAGTGCCAATTGTACCAGACGATCCATCAGCTGCGGGAATGTTATACCGCTTGCTTCCCAAAGATAGAAAGACAGAGAACCGGGAATAGTGTTAATCTCATTTACATATATATTATTGTCTTTCTCGTCTATCATCACATCTACACGGCTCACACCATGACAGGACAATACTCTGAATGTCTCTCCCACCATCTTCTGTATCCTCTTGCTGGTATCTTCGGAAATATCCGCAGGTATACGCTTGTCACTCGCCTGCATTCCGGCTGTTGTCTTGGAGCCTCCCATATACTTGTCTTCATACGACAGAAAATCACCTGTCTTGATTGGCTCTTCACACACCGAGCATATATGGTCATCGGCAGTTCCCAGCACGGAGCAGTTGATCTCTTTAAGCTGTTCAATCATATGTTCGACTATTATACGCTGTGAAAACTTTTCCGCGTTATCAATTGCGTCAAGAAGCTCGTCTCTGTCAGATGCCTTCTTGATGCCAACACTCGAACCAAGATTTGCGGGCTTTACAATTACCGGATATGTCAGCTTTTCTTCAACACGACCTATAATCGCATCCTTATCAGTAAGCCATTCCTTATCCGTAAACCAGACATAGTCGACCACCGGAATACCACTTTCCCTCAGTATCATTTTCATGGTGATCTTATCCATACCATTTGCACTCGAAAGAGTGTTACAGCCGGCAAATGGAATACCTATCGTTTCAAGGACACCTTCGAAGATTCCATCCTCACCGTTTGTACCATGAAGCACAGGGATAACAACATGAATCTCGGCTACAATAGGATTCCGTTTGGAGAACATGGTCCCCACGGCTTTATATAGATTATAGTCACCGTATTCAGGACGCATAAACACCTCGTCAGCATTTTCCACGAGTTGTTTCATATCCCTGTAATTCCTGATCTCCAATAAATTGTCACCGGTATACCAACGTCCCTGCTTTGATATATATACCGGAATTATGTTGTACTTCTCCTTGTCGAAGGCATTTATAGCCTGCAAAGCGGAAATAACGGAGATCTCGTGCTCCACAGATCGACCTCCGAAGAATACTGCTACATTCGTTTTCATGTTGCAAATTAATTCTTAACTAATGCATCAAATTATATAAGTCCTAATCAAATATCTGACACATCAAATTCTTCTTTAAATTACAAATTTAACTATTTATTTTGCTTCTGACAAATCCTATTGACAAACATACTTACACTTTTTATTATACACTTTTTATTTTCCATGTAAGTGATACTTACTTATGACATGCTCTTCGGTCAGAAGCTTTGACAAAGGATATAATTGTAAGCTATAATACAAGATATCCCCCCGGAGCATGAAAAACGCTTTCGGGGGGAATCAACTTTATTAATTAACTTAAATTTAAACAATCTTATTAGCGAAAGGGAACTTACCGTTATTATTTGATTTAAAACCTATAATAAGTTGCTTTTCCATATCAACAGGTTCTGCACCGGGAGTTGACATCCATGCTACAATAAGATTTTCCGCATCTTTAATCTGCCAGATGGAACGGCCTCCCCTGTGAGGCACATTATTGACCTTTATTTTCTTGTATTGACATTCTATCAGTTTTTTATAATATCTGATGTATTCATTGATTCTTCGTTTAAGGTTGTCCCCTTTCCCCATATAAAGGATAGCTGTTTCAGGAATCCATGATTTTTCTAAGTCCCCAATACCATACATCAGTTTGTGGGGTTTTATTTCTCCTGTTTCCTTATCTTTTTTTTCATAACAGATACCATAATCCCATATAGTGAATTCAGGACTTGAAAAATCTGGCCGAAGTATCATATACACTCCTCCATTTTCAGGAATGCAACACTTATTGATTCCATCCAGCATAGATTTCACTGTGCACCGTCCCTCTGCATTGAAACCGAGAGCTTCCATTTCTATTCTCGCCTGTACTGAAATATTTTCTTCCATGACTAATTGTTTTATTAAATTGTTTACATGCTTTTGGAAACTTCATCAATGATAATTACACCATTTTCATAGTCATTATGATACTTGTCATAATAATCATCAAAGTATTCTATTTTCTTATTTTGGATTCTTTCCGCCTCTGCCTGTTCTTTAGCACAGTCCGCAACTAACTTAATGGGCATAATTACATAAATCCCAATAAAAATAAGCGTATTCCACAGTACACCATATTTTACACCCCACGGATAATAACTCTCGTCATCACCTCCCATCTTCTCACCGTATTTGATATATCTGTATAGACAATAAAAATAATATAATGGCCACAAAAAACCACATAATATCCACAATATTGTCCAGCCTATGACTCCTATATACATTAATAGCTGTACTATCCGGAATTCAAATGAAGTGCCGGGTGATATTTGTGTAATACCGAATACTTTCTGAACAATCATAATAAATGATATTAAAGATTCCGAATAAATAAGTGTTCAAATTTGAATACTTACTTATCTATTTATTCCTTTCAAATGCTTTGCTGTATATTTCAGCAATTCTTTCACGCAGATGCAAAGGTTTTATCACGGTAAGGGATCCACTCCTTGATAAAAGTGCCATTACAAAATCATTGGTAATACGGAGATTTAAACGTATGCGAAACTCTGTGTCATCATCATTCAGAATTTGCTGTGACCAATGAAGTGGGTTTGATTTCAGAAAAGATCCGTCTAGCGGAGAGTATTTCAATTCAATCTCCTCTACAGGCATATCTGGATCATCCCAGATCCCATAACAATCGCGGAATAACTTCGTACAGTCTATGTCCTCATCTCTTTTAAAGGTTCTTCCCGTTGAATATAACTTTGATATTCTGTCAATTCCGAATAATTTCAATTTATCATCCTCATCCACAGCTGCAAGGTACCACAGACTTTGGGACTCTTTTAGAAAATACGGTTTGACCTGTTTATGGATAACCTTATTATTGTTTCTGACTAAAGTATAATCAAATCTTATAATTTCTTTACCCTTGATTAAATCAAGCAAGTCGAACAAGATCGGATACCCCTTTGGACGATGATGTTCAGGTATTATATAGCCCATTGATTCAAAATCTGAACTAATAGAAGTAAGCATATCAAAATCTTTCAACAGCACCTCATATCTCTCGTCTGCCTTTTTATCCCACTCATCTATATAATACCCTACGCCCCTTCTGTTACGAATCCTGATTCTGAATATTTCTTCTATATCCTTTATATCTCTTTGCAGACTACGTTCAGACAGCCCCGGTGGATAGCCTCTACTCGACATCTGGTAATCGAGAAACCGAAGCAATTCCTTTGCCGGGATCCCACTACTTAAACCATTGAGTTTGGTAACAATTAATATATAGCGCATTATGCGCCCCATGTTCTGATTCATGGCGCAAAGGTAACATTCAAAAGCGACAATATGTGTCGGCCTCAGAATAAATTCAGTTTTTTATCGAAAAAAAAATTAAAGAAATCGGTCAGTTTTATTTTCGTAGAATCTCGGGTGTGTTTTTATTTCGAAAAAGGAATGGCAATGACACTGACTCTTATGTTCTTGCCGAATTTATCTTTTAGTCTTGTTTCAATTTCGCAAGAGATACTGTACTCTTCTTCTACTGTCATTTTTCCATCCACACCGACCTCCGCATCGAAGATTAAAAACGGCCCGCTCTTACGAGTACGAAGCATCTTGATATCCCTGACACTTTCTACACTTTTCATAATACCGTAAGCATCTTCGTAATCATGCTTGGAAACAGACCCTTCCATAAGCTCCCGAAACGCCGGGAAAAATAGTCTACACGCAGGAATAAGAATGAATATTACTATCACCAGGGATGCACATGGATCAAGCACTCGCCATTCCTCTCCAAGAAAATGAGCAAAAGAAACCCCTATCAATGTTGTGACGGATGCCAGCGCGTCACTTCTGTGATGCCATCCGGCTGATACAAGAGCATTACAACGGGTCTGTTTCCCGGCAGACCGATAGAACCGGAACAAGAACTCCTTTGAAAATATCGCTACCACTATTGCCACAAGAGTCCATCCGTCAGGACGAGGCAACACCTCTCCTGCAATATAGTCTCTGATGGATTCTATCCCTTCTACAGCGATAAATACTGACACAGTCAGTAATATTCCGGACACAAGCATGGATGCGAATGTCTCAAACTTTCCATATCCATATGAGAAATGCTTGGTAGGCTTGCGAAATGATATACCCACAAAAGCAAGCATAATAATATCCGTGCCGACATCTCCGATCGAATGGAAACCATCCGCGACAAGAGCCTCACTATGGCCTACAAAACCGAAAGTAAGCTTCAATATCATCAGAAACAAATTCACGGCACAACCGATTACGACTACTCTGCGAATATGCTTCGCTTCTTTCAATCCATGTAAATCCATCAATCCTGCAAGATTGATCTGATGTGCGTGATTAGCTCCCATCTGATGCCCTGGTAAACGTTTTAGAAACTGGTTAAATACTATGTTTTCAAGTACAAATTTAATCAAATTTGTCTACACTTCATAATATAGTAAGTGTTCAAATTTAATTTATACATACTTATAACAAGTTTGCCTAAAACTTGATTACCGCCCGCCAAAACGCAAGAACGAATGCCCGAACCGTTCGACAGCCTCCCTTTCCAGTTCCTCCCTGAACTGCGGTGCCGCTATGGATATCATTAGTTTTGCCCGTTCGGCAAGATTCTTGCCTCTCAAATTCACCGCACCATATTCTGTTACAATATAGTTCGTCTGGAAACGTGTGGTAACAACCCCGGCACCTTCTGTCAGCACGGGCTTTATCTTGTTTACACCCTTGTTTGTTGTCGACAACATGGCGAGAAATGAAAGGCCACCCTCGCTTTTGGATGATCCGTATACGAAATCATGCTGTCCCCCTACTCCTGAAAAAATCTTCTTGCCTATGGAATCTGCACACACCTGGCCGGTCAAATCAATCTCCAAACATGAGTTTATAGACATGACTTTGGGATTTTGTGCTATTACAAACGGGTTGTTTGTCCATGCAACATCCTTAAATACCACATCATCATTCCCGTCAAGATAATCATAGAGCCTTCTTGACCCCAAAGCCAGCGAGGCCACAGATTTGTCGGGAAGAATTTTCTTCTGCGAATTATCTATGATTCCTTTCTCAAGAAGAGGAAGCACTCCGTCTGTCATTGCCTCCGTATGTAGTCCGAGATGACGATGATTCTCCAGAGCCCTGATCACGGCATTGGGAATCCCCCCTACTCCAATCTGTAGTGTCGCACCATCCGGAATAAGCTCGGCTATATAATTGCCTATGCGTATCTCCTGTTCTGTGGGCACCGCTGTAGGCACCTCGACCAAAGGCTCATCCACATATACAGCCGCCGCAAGTTTATCCATCTCAATGACCGCATCTCCCGGTGTGAATGGGACATGCGGATTGATCTGTGCAATAACTCTGTCGGCACATTCGACAGCTGCCGTTGCAAGATCAGCCGAAACTCCGAAACTGACCTCCCCCCTTTCATTCGGCATCGAACAGTTGATAAGAGCGACATCCACCCGACAGGTTCCATCCCGGAACAGATCCGGCACCTCTCCCAAAAAACGCGGGGTCATAGAGCCATACCCGTCAGCTATCCATTCCCGGAAAGCATTCGAAACAAAAAAGGAATCTATAAGAAATGTGTCCTTGAATCTTTCCTGACACAGTGGAGAGGGGCGTCTGGCCACGGCAAAACCGGAATATACCGTTACATCTCTCAACTCCGCGCCTCGCTCGGCAAGCGCCTCTACAAGTGCCTCCGGCAACGATGTGCTGCCCTGTATGTACACGTGGTCACCACTCTCTATAAGTTTTACCGCTTCCTGTGCGGAAATATAATCTATCATTTAATTGGGATTTGTCTTTGGGTGATCTATATTGAATCTATGCAAATAACGGTCGAGCAATTCATAACTCTCTTCATCCGGAATCATTGATACGCATACCCGCACACCCGGCTGCTGGCTGCCACATGATTTCAGTGATATCGAAGCAACACCATATTTAATCAGCTCCTGAAGAAGTTTATGTGAATCAAGACCGTCGTAACCCGCCGTAAAGAAGAATCCGTCACCTATCGGTTTATCCACATCCACATCATAAACTATATTAAACCCGTTTTTCAGAAATATATCCTTCACGCGCGCGGCCTTTTTCATATATTCTCTGCAATGGTCCACAAATTTCAATTCCCCTTTTGCAGCGGCCTCAAGCATTTCGGACATTGCTATCTGGGCACTGTGAGATGTTCCCGACGAGCAACAATAAAGCACTCCATAAATGTCGGCGTCTCCGAATTT